>NZ_JBCEBL010000016.1:0-176228 GCF_049472615.1 Azospirillum sp. 11R-A
GGACCTTGGCGACGGCCAGCGGTTCGGTCGTCACGTCGGTCTGCACCAGGATGGCGCGGTCGGCGCCCATGGCCAGCGCCGTGCGCAGCGTCTCCTGCGCCTGGGTCGGGCCGACGGACGGCTTCCTTCAGGCGCACGGCTTCTTCGACGGCGATCTCGTCGAAGGGGTTCATGCTCATCTTCACGTTGGCGGTCTCGACGCCGCTGCCATCCGCCTTGACGCGGATCTTCACGTTGTAGTCGACCACTCGCTTAACGGGGACGAGGACTTTCATAACTCACCCTGGCTGCTGAGCGCGCGCCTGTTACGGCGAACACCGCGAAAATTGCTGTGGTTGCGAACGGACCATAGGATCTGGCAATACCACTGTCAATGACGCGCCGGACGCGCGGGCGGCGTTGTTTGCCGCCCTGTTTGTCGCGGCCAGGGCGAAGGCAAACGTGAATGCCCGGCGCCAATCGGAATGCGCCTACTCAGCGGTTCGCGCCGGGCACCCACAGTACGTCGTCCGCCCCGTTGCGGTTCACCACCCGGCTCAGCACGAACAGGTGGTCCGACAGCCGGTTGACGTATTTCAGCGCCGCCGCGGTCACCGGCTCGTGCCGTGCCAGATCGGTCATCAGACGTTCCGCCCGGCGCACCACGGTGCGGGCCAGATGCAGATGGGCCGCGGCCGGCGAGCCGCCGGGCAGGATGAAGGAGGTCAGCGGGGCCAGACCGGCGTTCATCGCGTCGATCTCCGTTTCCAGCCGGTCGACCTGGGCCTGCACGATGCGCAGCGGCGGGTATTTCGGTTCCTCCTCCTCCGGCGTGCAGAGGTCGGCGCCCAGATCGAACAGATCGTTCTGGATGCGGCCCAGCATGGCGTCGGCGTCCGGCCAGTCATGGGTATGCAGCCGCGCCATGCCGATGACGGCGTTCGCCTCGTCCACCGTGCCGTAGGCGGCGACGCGGCGGTCGCCCTTCGGCACCCGGCTGCCGTCGCCGAGCGAGGTTTCGCCGGCGTCGCCGCCGCGCGTGTAGATCTTGGTCAGCTTTACCATGGGGAAGCGTCAGCCTTGGGTCAGGATGGCGAGGACGAACAGCAGCAGGGCGGCGCCCTGGAGCATCACGCGCAGCCGCATCGCCTTGTTGGAGCGGCGCGGGTCCCCCCTCCCGCCGCGGGCCATGAAGAAGAGGCCGACGAACAGCGAGCCGACCACCGCCAGCATCGCCATGACCATCAGGATGGGGAAGAGAGTCTGCATGGGGCTCACTATATCCCAGCATCCGGCCCGCGCCTACGGCGACGGAATCGGGGCTTGGGGTAATCACCCGGTTGCCAACGCCGTTGGACTGCCTACAGTGCGCGGCGGCAGGACCGGGGAAGCCGGCGGAACAGGCTGGCGGAACCGACATGACTTTGGAGAAGCAGGCGATGCAGCGGCGGACTTTCCTGAAGACGGCCCTGAAGGCGACCGCGGCCACCGCGGCCGGCACCGGCGCCCTGGCGGTGCTGGGCCGCGAGGCTGTCCAGGCCGCTCCCGGGGGCGCTCCCGCCGCGGTCCCGTCGGTGTCCTTCCCGATGGATTTCCTGTGGGGCGTCTCGACCTCCAGCTACCAGATCGAGGGCGCCGTCGCCGAGGATGGGCGGGGACCCAGCGTCTGGGACACCTACAGCCATTCCTTCGGGCGGATCGCCAACGGCGACACCGGCGACGTCGCCTGCGACCATTACCACCGCTATGCCGAGGATGTGGATCTGATGGCGAGGGCCGGGATGAAGGCCTACCGCTTCTCCATCGCCTGGCCGCGGGTGATGCCGCAGGGCACCGGTGCGGTGAACGTCAAGGGTCTGGACTTCTACGACCGGCTGACCGACACGCTGCTGGCCAAGGGCATCCAGCCCTGGCCCTGCCTGTTCCATTGGGACCTGCCGCAGGCGTTGCAGGACAAGGGCGGCTGGACCAACCGCGACATCGCCGGCTGGTTCACCGACTACGCGCTGGCGGTGACCGCCCGGCTGGGCGACCGCGCCCGCAACTGGGCGATGCTGAACGAGCCGTCGGTGGTCGCCATCTTCGGCCACGGCACCGGCGGGCATGCGCCGGGTCTGACTGGCCGCCAGAACTGCCTGAAGGCGATCCACCACCAGAACCTCGCCCAGGGCACGGCGCTGGCGGCGCTGCGCCAGGCCGGCGGCAAGAACTGGCGGCTCGGCACCGTGCTGTCGCTCCAGCCGTCCTGGCCGGTCGGCGGGCTCGACTCGAACTATCCCGCCTCGCTGATGTGGGACGCGCTGTGGAACCGCTCCTGCCTGGACCCGCTGTTCAAGGGCCGCTTCCCGGAGCAGCTGGAGGCCGAGTTCTCCCGCATCGCCAAGCCCGACGATCTGGCCCGCATCAAGCAGCCGGTCGATTTCCTCGGCGTCAATTACTACAGCCGCATGCATCAGCAGCCGGACGGGCAGGGGCTGTTCGGCACCGGCTATGGCTCGGCGCCCGAGGGCACGCGCAAGACCGGCATGGAATGGCCGGTCGAGCCGGACGGCCTCAGCGAGATCCTGGCCGAGCTGCAGGAGAAATACGGCAACCCGCCGGTCTATGTGACGGAGAACGGCGCCGATTACCCCGACAGCGTCGGCCCCAGCGGCCGGGTCGAGGACCGCGACCGCATCGCCTACCTGCGCGACCATCTGCTGGCTGCCGCCAAGTCGATCGACGAGGGCTGCAACCTCAAGGGCTACATGGCCTGGACGCTGCTGGACAATTTCGAATGGTCGGAGGGCTATCGCCGCCATTTCGGCCTCGTCCAGGTCGACCGCAAGACGATGGCCCGCACGCCCAAGGCCAGCTACGACTGGTATGCCTCGGTCATCCGCAACAATGCCGTTCCGCTGGTCTGAGCAACCGCGCTAGACTGCGGCCATGCCGACCCCCCGCCCGACCCAGCCCACCCGATTCGCCATCCAGAAGGCGCGTGGCAAGGGCTGGAAGACGCTGGAGGTCGGGGAGGAACTGGCCCATGCCAAGGCGCGCTTCGACCGGATGGTCGGCGTCAACCCGCGGGCCTATTTCCGGCTGATCCAGCTCGATTACAACGCCGACTCCGGCTATGAGGGCATGGAGTTCAACTGGACGCTGATCGAGCTGTACGACCCGACCCAAGGCGGCCGGGTCAGACCGGCGGCGAAGCCGGTTCCGCCCAAGCCCGTCCCGGCGCCCCCGCGCAAGCCGGGCGGCAAGCGCAAGGCGGACGAGGCGGTCGCCCTGCCGCTGCGCATCTATCTGGCGGTGATCCTGATCGGCACGCTGGCGGGCGGCCTCGTCTATCTGCACTTCGCCGGTGGACGGTAGAGCCTCACTCCGCCGTGTAGCCCTTGCGGCGCATGCACTGGGCGAAGATTTCCTTGCGGTAGCCGAACTGCGGCGTTTCCGGCAGCGGGCGCAGCGGATAGCCGCGCAGGCGCATGGTGGTGTCCACCTGCTCGGTGCATTCGTCATAGGCGACGGTCGGCACGTCCGGGCTGGCGGTCCACTCGCGGTAGGCCGGCGGGCTGCTGCATCCGGTCAGCAAGGCCACGGCCGATAGGACGGCCAGCCCCGGCAAGGCCGGCAGGAGTCGCGGACTTGCGGTATCGGTCCCGGTCATGGCGTGCGTCCTGTTCCTTTTTCGCCCCCGATTTGACGCTACCACGTCCGGCCCTTTCCGATCCATTTTCGCGCACCATTTCCGGGAACGCGCCTTTTCGGCAACGCTGCGCGGCTGACAAAGCAGACGCCCAAAAATCGCCGCCGGAAATGCGACGCAATCTGGTAACACGATCCTAATCCCCGATTCGGGGGGAGTGTCGTGGCTCTGAAGTCGGTCTGATGTCACGGACGAAAGGGAGAGGCAATGTCTGGGATTTCGCGGCGGGTGCATGGTGGCGCCGCGGTGGCGGCTGTCGCGCTGGTGGTTTCGGCCCTGACGGTGGGAGCGCCGGGCCCGGCATGGGCCGAGGCGTCGGTCGCCGACATCCAGTGGGCGCAGACCATCCTGAAGGACAAGGGCTACAACATCGGCGGCCGGGCCAAGGGCCAGATGACGCCGGAAACCCGATCCGCGCTCAGCGCCTATCAGAAGTCGGCGGGCCTTCCCGCCACCGGCAACCTGGATCAGGCCACCATCGCCAAGATGATGGGCGAGCGCGAGAGCAAGGCCGCGCCGACCATGGGCAGCCTGTCCAAGAGCCAGGTCGGCCAGACCCGCCACGACAAGGAGGTGGCACCGCGCGCCGCCCCGACCGGCCGGGTCGAATCCGGCAACGAGAGCGTCGGCGGGATGGCCCAGTTCGGTGGCGCCCCGGTGTCGTCCCCCTCGTCGTCGTCTTCCTCTTCCTCCGCGTCGTCCTCGGCCAGCCACAGCGCGCCCGCCGCGGCACCGGCTCCATCGGCCCGTCCGTCGGCCCCGGCAGCCAGCGCGGTGACCTCCAGCGCACCGCGCCAATCGGCCAGCGCATCAGCCAATGCCCCTGCGGCCAACGCATCGGCCAGCGCGTCCGAAGGGCCGACACCGCAGGCGGCACCGCGCGGAGCGGTGGCGGCGACCACGCCGGATGGCAAGCCGGCCCCGGTCGAGGAACCGGCGGCGGTCGGCGCCGCCCCCTCGATCTGGCAGTCCAACACCGCGCGGGCCGGTGTCGCCGGCCTGATCGCCGCGACGCTGGGCGGCATCGGCTTCGCCTGGTGGCGCAGCGGCCGCGGTGCCGATCCGCTCAGCCGGGCGCCGGCCGGCGACGACCGGCCGCGTGAAAACCGCGTCGAGCCGAGCTTCGGCACCCCCCGCCGCCGCGAGGAGCTGACCACCGGCCCGCGGCTGACGGCGGAAGCCCGGCGGCGCTGAGCGCCGCCCCCCTCACATCATCATCGGGCAGCCGCCTCCGCCGCAGCCGCCGGGGCCGCAGGCGGGGGCGGGGGCCGGCTGAGACTTTCCGACGCGCGGCGCCATGATGGCCTTGGCGACCTCGGTGCCGCCGCAGGACGGGCAGGGGATGCCGGCGGCCTTCTTGGTGTCGTAATCGGCCATGTTGTCGAACCACTGGTCGAAATCATGGCCGCAGGCGCAGTGCAGGGCGTAGACGATCATCGCGGGGAGCTCGAAAAGCGGAAGTCCGGGCGCTCTTCTAGCCAGCCCTTCCGCTGTCCCGCCAGGATCTGCATCAATCGGAAGCGTCACCGTGACGTGGTCACCCCCACCCGCGCGCACATCGGCAGCAGCGGGCAGGTTGAGCAGCGCGGCCGTTCGCCGGTGCACACCCATTTGCCGAAGGGCACCAGCCGCTCGTTGATCTCCACCCAATAGCGTTTCGGCAGCACCGCCAGCAGGGCCGCCATCGTCTTTTCCGGCGTGCGCGCCTGCACATAGCCCCAGCGGTTGACGATGCGGTGGACATGGATGTCGACCGCCAGCGCCGGGATGCCGAAGCCGACCGCCAGCGTCAACGCCGCGATCTTCGGCCCCACCCCATGGAAGCGCATCAGCCCGTCCGGCGTGTCGGGCACCTCGCCGCCCAGTTCCTCGACGATGCGGCGGGACAGCGCGCGGATGTCGCGCGCCTTCGGTTCCGGGAATGTGGCGCCGTGCAGCAGCTCCACCAGCCGCTCCTCCGGCAGGGCGGCCATGGCGGCCGGCGTGCCGGCGACGGCGAACAGCCGCTCGGCGACTGCCAGCGATGTCTCGTCCCGCGTGCGGGCGGAAATCAGGCTGGCGACCAGCTGCTGGAACGGGGTGGCATAGCCGCGGTCGCGCAGCTCGAACATCGCCGCCTTGGGATAGGGGGCGACCGCGACCCGCAGGCGGCGGAAGACCTCGTCGATGTCGAAGTCCGGGGATGTCGCGGGCTGCACACTCACGGGAGGCCACCTCCGGGGAACGGGGCCGGGGAACGGGGCGTTGAAGAGCCCCGTCCGGTAACCGGCAAATCCCCCGATTGTTCCGCCCGCGATTGTCCCGCCTACAGCGCCTTGATCTGCATCTTGATCGGCCCGTCCGCCCGGCCATGGACGAACTGGTCGACATAGGCGTTGCCCGAATTGTCGATGTCGCGGGCATGGCCGGTCCAGATGATCCGGCCCTGGTAGATCATGGCGATGCGGTCGGCGATCTTGCGGGCCGAGGCCATGTCGTGGGTGATGGTGACCGCGGTGGCGCCGAGGTCCTTCACGCACTGCACGATCAGCTCGTTGATGACGTCGGCCATGATCGGGTCGAGGCCGGTCGTCGGCTCGTCGAAGAAGATGATCTCCGGCTCGTCGGCGATGGCGCGGGCGAGGCCGACGCGCTTCTGCATGCCGCCCGACAGCTCCGAGGGCGACAGCTCCGCCACGTCGGGGGTGAGGCCGACGGCGCCCAGCTTGGCGACGGCGATCTCCTTGGCCTGGGCGCGTGGCATATGGGCGCCCTGGATCAGGCCGAAGGCGACGTTCTCCCACACCTTCAGGCTGTCGAACAGGGCGGCGCCCTGGAACAGCATGCCGAACTTGTGCAGCAGCTTCTCGCGCTCGCGCGAGCGCAGCCGGGTCGTCTCGACGCCGTCGACCTGGATCGAGCCGGAATCCGGCGTCAGCAGCCCGAGGATGCTCTTCAGCATCACCGACTTGCCGGTGCCCGACCCGCCGATGACGACCAGCGACTCGCCCTTCGCCACCTCCAGGTCGATGCCGTTCAGCACCTTCTTCGGGCCGAAATGTTTGGTGACGTTCTTGAGCGCGATCTTGGGAACGGTCATGCGGTGGCGCTCACTTGGTCGAGAAGAAGAGGCCGGTGATCAGGTAGTTCCACACCAGGATCATGATCGAGGCCGACACCACCGCGTTGGTGGTCGCCGCCCCGACGCCCTGGGCGCCGCCCTTGGAGTGGTAGCCGTGGTAGCAGCCCATCAGCGCGATCAGGAAGCCGAAGATCGCCGCCTTGACCAGGCCGGAGATGACGTCGACCGGCTGGAGGAATTCCCAGGTGCGGTTGATGTAGCTGGCGGCGTTGAAGTCCAGCCGGTAGACGCCGACCAGGAAGCCGCCGAAGACGCCGATGATGTCGGCGACGATGACCAGCAGCGGCACCATGGTCAGCCCGGCGATCAGCCGCGGCGCCACCAGATATTTGTAGGGGTTGGTCGACAGGGTGGACAGGGCGTCGATCTGCTCGGTCACCCGCATGGTGCCGATCTCCGCCGCCATGGCGGCGCCGATGCGCCCCGCGACCATCAGGCCGGCCAGCACCGGCCCCAGCTCGCGCGTGATCGACAGCACGACGACGGTGGCGATGGCGCCCTCCGCCTGGAAGCGGGAGAAGCCGCTGTAGCTCTGCAACGCCAGCACCATGCCGGTGAACAGCGCGGTCAGCCCGACCACCGGCAGCGAGTAATAGCCGATGTCGATCATCTGCCGCAGGATCTGGCGCGGATAGAGCGGCGGCCGCACGCAGTGCGACAGGGCGGACCCGGTGAACAGGGCAAGGCGTCCGGTCGCTTCCAGGAAGATCAGGAAGGCCCGGCCGGTGGCGGCAAGGAAACCCATTAGTCGGACCGCATCCTTGGTTTGAGACTCATTTGGGCGATGCGGTCATAGCACCGTTGAACGGCTAGGTCATCCTTGGACTTTGCAATGGTGGGCGGAGTTGGTCGTCGCGGTCGCGGGAGCGTTCGGCCGTGTCGGGCAACGACGACACGGATGTCACGGATTAGAACACGGATTTCACGGATACCGCTTCGGCCAATTGTGCCTCTTCCGGCAAAGCAGCCACTTCCCCAAGTGAAATAAAAATCCGTGTAATCCGTGTCTAAATCCGTGTAATCCGTGTAAATCTTGCCAGACATGGCTGAGCCTCGGGCAAGGCTCCAAGCCTCGTCTACTCTCCACCCACATAAACCCGGTGATAGCGCCGGCCGAGCGAGGTCAGAACCTCGTAGCCGATGGTGCCGCCCTCCGCCGCCACGGTGTCGACCGGGCGGCTCGGGCCGATCAGCTCGACCATGCGGCCGGCCTGGGCCACGCTCTCCGGCAGGCCGGTGACGTCGATGGTGATCAGGTCCATCGAGATGCGGCCGACGATGGGGGCGGCGACGCCGTCGACGAAGACGTGCCCCTTGCCGCTCAGCGAGCGCAGATAGCCGTCGGCATAGCCGACGCCGATGGTGGCGATCCGCGCCGGGCCGGTGACCTTGTGGGCGGCGCCGTAGCCGACCGTCATCGGCGCCGTGCAGTTGCGCACCTGCAGGAGCCGCGCGTCCAGCCGCACCGTGCCGCGCATCGGGTTGGGCAGATGCGGCGTCGGGTTCACGCCATAGAGCGCGCAGCCCGGCCGGGCGAGGTCGAAGTGATGGTCCGCGCCGTGGAAGATGCCGGACGAGTTGGCGAAGCTGGCCTTCGCCCTGGGCAGCCGGGCCAGCGCGCCGCGGAACCGCTCCAGCTGCTCCCCGGTCATCGGGCTGTCGAACTCGTCGGCGCAGGCGAGGTGGGTCATCCAATAGCGGACGTCGATGCCCTCCAGCCATTCCGGATGGCCGGCCAGCTCGTCCAACTCGTCGGGGCCGAGGCCAAGGCGGTTCATGCCGGTGTCGATGTGGATCACCGCCGGCAGCACCTCGCCGCGCGAGGAGGCGAAGGCCCGCCACGCCGCGATGTCGCCCAGGTGGTTCAGCACCGGCAGGATGCGCTCGGCGAGGAAATCCCCCTCATGGCCCGGCGGCAGCCCACCCAGCGAGAACACCTGCGCGTCCGGAGCGACCGGCTCCAGCGCCCGGCGGACGGCCAGAGCCTCCTCCAGCTGGGCGACGACGAAGGTCCGGCAGCCGGCCGCGGCCAGCGCCGGCACCACCCGTGCCACCCCCAGCCCATAGGCGTCGGCCTTGACCACGGCGGAACATTCGGCCGGCGCCACCCGGTCGCGCAGCTGCGTCCAGTTGGCGACGACGGCGCCGAGATCCACGGTGAGGATTGCGCAGGCGCGCAGGCTCTGGTCGCTGGTCACTCTGGTCACTCGTCGGTCTGGTGGTGCTGGTCGAGATCGCCGAACTTGGTGAACTGGCCGTCGAAGTAGAGACGGACGGTGCCGATCGGACCGTGACGCTGCTTGGCGATGATCACCTCGGCGGTGTTGTGCACCTCGCCCAGGCGCTGCTGCCAGCGCTGATAGCGGTCGTTGAACTTGTCGTCGCTCTCGTCGGGCCGGCGCGACGGCTCGGCGCGCTCAAGATAATACTGTTCGCGGAAGACGAACATCACGACGTCGGCGTCCTGCTCGATGGAGCCCGATTCGCGAAGGTCGGCCAGCTGCGGGCGCTTGTCCTCGCGCAGCTCCACCGCGCGGCTCAGCTGCGACAGCGCCACCACCGGCACGTCCAGCTCCTTGGCGATGGCCTTCAGGCCGCGGGTGATCTCCGAGATTTCCTGCACCCGGTTCTCCGCCCCGCGCGACGACGAGCCGCGCAGCAGCTGGAGGTAATCGACCACCACCATGCTGAGGCCCGAGGTGCGCTTCAGCCGGCGGCAGCGCGTGCGCACCGCGGCGACCGACAGGGCCGGCGTGTCGTCGACATAGAAGGGGCAGCGCGCCAGATCCTGGCTGGCCTGGACGAACTTGGGGAAGTCGGTGTCGCGGATCTCGCCGCGGCGGATCTTGTCGCCGGGCACCTGCACCTCGTCGGCGAGGATACGGGTGGCGAGCTGTTCCGCCGACATTTCCAGCGAGAAGAAGCCGACGACGCCGCCTTCCTGGCCGCTGGAGCGCATGTGCGCCTTGGCGGCGTTGAAGGCGATGTTGGTGGCCAGCGCCGTCTTGCCCATCGAGGGGCGGCCGGCGAGGATGATCAGGTCCGACGGGTGCAGGCCGCCCAGCTTGCGGTCGATGTCGATCAGGCCGGTGGTGACGCCGGTGACGTGGCTGGAGCGGCGGAAGGCCGCCTCCGCCGTCGTGATGGCGTGCTTGACCGACTCGCCGAAGGCGACGAAGCCGCCCTGCACGTCGCCGGTTGAGGCAAGGTCGAACAGCTGCTTTTCCGCCTCGCCGATCTGGTCGAGCGCGGTGATGTCGAGGTCGTGGCGGTACGCCTCGTTCACCATGTCGGTGCCGACCTCGATCAGCTGCCGGCGGATGAACAGGTCGTGGATGGTCTTGCCGTAGTCGCCGGCATTGACCACCGTCACCACGTTGGCGGCCAGTTCCGCCAGATAGGCGCTGCCGCCTTCGACCGCCAGTTCGGGGTCGTTGTCGAACAGCGCCTTCAGCGTGACCGGGTTCGCGATCTGGCCGCGGTCGACCATCTTGGTGATGGCGGCGAAGATGCGCTGGTGGGCCGGATCGTAGAAATGCTCCGGCCGCAGGAACTCGCCGACCTTCTCATAGGCCTTGTTGTTGACCAGGATCGCGCCCAGCAGCGCCTGCTCCGCCTCCTCGTTGTTGGGAGGCGTTCGGTATTCCGCCGTCGGCTTGACCGCGGCGGAGGGGCGGGGATCGAACAGCGATGAGGTCTGGTTGCTCATGGAGGACACAGTATCAGAAACAGAACGCGAACGCTCGGTGAAGGGCGGGGAGCCATCCACAAAAGCTGTGCACAGAAGTTATCCACAGGCTGGGAAGTCCGGGGATAACGGCGGGAAGGGCCGGTGAGGCCTGAATGCGACGCCTGGAGGCTGGCCTCAGAGCTTCCGGGGCTGCGCCGGATGGGCCGGGTCGGGCATCGTCCCCAGCGCCTCGAACACCGCGTCGACATGGTCGGCGACGCGGTAGAGGGCGGAGCGGTCGATGCGGGCGAAGCCCTGGGCGACCATATGGTCGATCAGCCCCAGGAGCGGGCGCCAGTAGCCGTCGACGTCGGCGATGACGATGGGCTTGTCGTGCAGCTGAAGCTGCTTCCAGGTCAGGATCTCGAAGGCCTCGTCCAGCGTGCCCAGGCCGCCCGGCAGGATGACGAAGGCGTCCGACCGCTCCACCATCATGCGCTTGCGGGTGTGCATGCTGTCGACGACATGCAGCTCGGTCAGGCCGGTGTGCTCGATCTCCGCCGACTGGATGTGTTCCGGGATGATGCCGACCACCTCGCCGCCGGCGGCAATCGCGGCGTCGGCGGCGATGCCCATCAGCCCGACCCGGCCGCCGCCATAGACCATGCGGATGCCGCGCCGTGCCAGCCCGTCGCCCAGCGCGTGGGCGGCCTCCTTGTGGACATCGGCGACACGGGACGACGCCCCGCAATAGACGCAGACGGACGACAGGCTCTTCATCGCGGGTCAACCTTTCTCGCCACCGTCCTCCATAGGGGGCGGGGCCGCAAAAAAATCTGGCGAATGCCATGGAATATCGGGTGGGGGCTGCGCGTCAACAGCGGCACAAGCACCGTTTAAGCCACGGCATCATCGGGAGGGACCACATGAGCAACCGGGTCGTCAATGTTCTTGCGGCGGCATCCGTCGCCGGTCTGATGTTCACGCTGTTCGGCATGTCGGCCGGCGCCGCCGGCGCGGCCGATCCGGCCGAGCAGGTCAAGGACCGGCAGCAGACCATGAAGAAGCTGGGCGGCGGCATGGGCGCCGTCGCCAAGTTCGTGAAGAACGAGGGCGCCACCGCCGAGGATGCGGCCAAGGGGGCGGAAGCCGTGCTGGCGGTGTCCAAGATGGACCCGAAGAAAATCTTCCCCGAAGGCACCGCCGTCGGCGTGGCCGACAGCGCCGCCAAGCCGGAGCTGTGGAAGAGCTGGGCCGAGACCCAGAAATACTGGAGCGCCGTCCAGCCGGCGGCCGAGAAGCTCGACGCCGCGATCAAGGGCGGCGACCGCGCGCAGATCGCCCAGGCGCTCGGCGCCACCTCCAAGACCTGCGGGAGCTGCCACGAGGACTTCCGCGTCAAGAAGAACTGACCGGTGCGGCGCGTCCTGACCGCCGCTGCGATGCTGCTGCCGCTCGCCTTCGCGGGCGGCAGTGCGCGTGCTGCCGGTGATGTGCCTACAGGCGACGCTGCAAAGGACGCCGTCAGCCGGGGCGCCTACATCTTCAACGCCGCCGGCTGCCTCGGCTGCCACACCGACGAGAAGGGCGGCGGCCAGCCGCTGGCCGGCGGCCGGGCGCTGGCGACCCCCTTCGGCACCTTCTATACCCCGAACATCACCGCGGACCCGGTGAACGGCATCGGCCGCTGGAGCGACGCCGACTTCATCCGCGCGGTGCGCGAGGGCGTGCGGCCCGACGGCGCCGCGCTGTTCCCGGCCTTTCCCTATGCCAGCTACACGCGGATGACCGACCGCGACCTGCTGGACCTGAAGGCCTATCTGCTCAGCCTGCCGGCGGCCCCGGCCGCCAACAATCCGCACGACCTGTCGCCGCCCTTCTCCTGGCGCTTCCTGGTGCCGGTCTGGCAGTGGATGTACCTGACCCCCGGCCCGGTCGCCGACGACCCGGCCAAGCCGCCGGCCTGGAACCGCGGGCGCTATCTGGTCGATGCGCTCGGCCATTGCGCCGAATGCCACAGCCCGCGCACCCAGCTCGGCGGGCTGGATTCGGACCGCTACCTCGCCGGCAATCCGCAGGGGCCCGACAATGACAAGGTGCCGGGCATCACCAACTCCAAGGCCAAGGGCAAGGGGATCGGCGACTGGTCCGACGGCGACCTGTCGCTGTTCCTGGAAGCCGGCCTGACCCCGGACGGCGATGTTGCCGGCGGCGCGATGGGCGAGGTCGTTCGCAACACCACCTCCAAGCTGACGGCGGACGACCGCGCCGCCATCGTCGCCTATCTGCGGACGGTGCCGGCGAAGGAGTGAGTCTTCGCGGCAACAGGCGCCGATTTGGTGCGGAATCATGATCCATTCGGGCAATCGAGCCCGATTGGCGGAGGGTTCCGCTCCAACGGCGCCATTCTTTTGCGACCTGTCCTTCTGCTATAGTCAGGCATCCTGCCAGTGTGGCGGGCCGCCGGATGGGTGCTCAGGTGAAACGAAACGCGTTGTTCGCAGCTTTGGGCGTGGCTCTGATGGGTGGGGCGGCGGCGGTCGCCCTTTGGCCCGCCGGGAAACCTGCGACCGTGCCGGCGACCGCACCGGCGACCCTGGCCTCCGCTCCGGCTCCCGTTCCCACGGCGGCACCGGCCCAGACGGCGACGCGCACCGACACGCAGAAGGCGGCACCGGCGGCGGTACCGGAACCGGCCAAGGAGCAGGCGAAGGAACCGGCCAAACCCGCGGCGCCCAGCTTCGACGTGGTGCGGGTGGCGCCGGACGGCGCGACGGTGATGGCCGGCCGTGCCGCCCCCGGTTCGGAGGTGACGGTCACCGACGGCGGCACCCGCGTCGCCTCGGCCAAGGCCGACCAGCGCGGCGAATGGGTGATGCTGCCCGACAAGCCGCTGTCGCCCGGCACCCGCGAGTTGAACCTGACCGAAACCCGCCCCGGCGCCGACGTCCCGCTTCCCGCCGACAAGGTGGTCGTGGTGATGGTGCCGGAACCCGCGGCGAAGCCCGGACCCGAAACGCCGGCCGCACCGGTCGCGGTGGCGGTGCCGCGCGACGGGCTGGCCGGCGTGGCGCCGGCCATGGGCGGCAGCTCGCTCTTGCAGGCCCCGCCGCTTCCCGACAACGGCGCCCCGCCGCCGCCGGGCGGCGTGTCGGTGGAGACGATGGACTACGATCCCGCCGGCCGGGTGGCGCTGGGCGGGCGGGCGGCGCCCAACAGCGCGGTGCAGCTCTACCTCGACAACATCCTCGTCGGCAGCGCCCACAGCGACCCCAAGGGCAACTGGCGCCTGACCCCGGAAAAGCTGATCGACCCCGGCCTCTACACCCTGCGCGCCGATCAGGTCACCCTGTCCGGCAAGGTGGTGTCGCGGGCCGAACTGCCGGTCCAGGTCTCCGCCATGCCGGTCGCCACCGACGGGCGCAACATCGTCGTCCAGCCCGGCAACAGCCTGTGGCGGCTGGCGCGCCGCACCTATGGCGACGGCATGCTCTACACCACCATCTACACCGCCAACCGCGAGCAGATCCGCGACCCGGACATGATCTATCCCGGCCAGATCTTCACGCTGCCGCAGGTGAATTGAGGCGGCGGGTTTCCGCAAACCCTCAGCCCGCCGGCCTCCGCCCGATGGCGGCCCAGCCGAGCGGGGTGAGGCGCAGCACCTCCGGTCCTTCGCCGGCCGGATTCGGGTCGAGCGCCACCAGTTCGCGGTTCTCGAACCAAGCCCAGCGCGACACCTCGGCGGTGGTGCCGGTCCAGCCGTCGGCCAGCCGCTTCAGCACCTCGAGGTCGGCCGCCGCGATGGGGAAGCGCGGCTTCGCCACTGCCGGCTTGGCGGCCGGCGCCGGTGCTGCGGCCACTGGCAGCGGCGGGGCGTCGGCCCCGGCGCGGGCGCGGATCCAGTCGGTCTGGTAGCCGCGCAGCGCCTGTTCCAGTTCCGTGCGCGCGGCCTCCACCGGACAGCGCAGATAGGCGTCCAGCAGGGCGTGCAGCGTGTTCGTCGCGTCGGTCATGTCCGTCACCAAACTCCAAAACCAACCCAGTCAAAGAGCAACCATGTCATTCGGGCCATTTCGCACCGGGACCGCCCGGCCGGAATGCCGTCACAGCCATCCCGTCCGCCGGAAGCGGACATACAGCGCGGTGCAGACCACGGCGATCACCGCCAGCACCGCCGGGTAGCCGTACCGCCAGTGAAGCTCCGGCATATGCTCGAAGTTCATGCCGTAGAGGCCGGCGACGGCCGTCGGCACGGCGAGGATGGCGGCCCAGGCGGCCAGCTTGCGCGTCACGTCGTTCTGCCGCGCGGTCGCCAGGATCATACTGGTTTCGAAGGCGAAGGACAGCACCTCGCGCAGCGAGCCGATCTGTTCGTTGACGCGGATCACATGGTCCTGCACGTCGCGGTAATAGGGCCGGATCGCCTGGTCGATCATCGGCAGGTCGAAGCGCTCCAGCCGCGAGCAGACCTCCAGCAGGGGCGAGGCGTTGCGGCGCAGCCGTTCCAGATCGCGGCGCAGCTGGTGGATGCGCTCGATCTCTCCCGTGCTGGGCGGGCGGGCGATCAGCATCGCGTCCAGCTCGTCCACCGTGGCGCCCATCTGGTCGAGCACCGGGAAATAGCAGTCCACCACATAGTCCATGATGGTGTAGACGATGAAATCCTCGCCATGCTTCAGCAGGTGCGGCGCGCTTTCCGCCCGTGCCCGCACCGGCGAATAGCTGGTCGAGGCGCCATGCCGCACGGTGACGACATAGCCGCGGCCGGCGAAGACATGGGTTTCGCCCAGCACCAGCTCGCCTTTTTCCAGCCGGGCGGTGCGCAGGACCATGAACAGGCTGTCGCCATAGACGTCCAGCTTCGGCCGCTGGTGGGCGTGCAGGGCGTCCTCCACCGCCAGCTCATGCAGGCCGAACTGCCGCTTCACCTCCATCAGCAGCGCCTCGTCTGGCTCCCACAGGCCGATCCAGACAAAATGCCCATCTTTCGCGGCCCAGGCTCCGGCCTCGCCGATGGGCACCTCGGCGATGCGGCGGCCGTCGCAATAGGCGGCGCTCGCCACCACGGCGTTGCGGGGCCGGTCGGGGGAAGGATCGGGAGACGGGGCAGGGGAGGGGGAGGGCAGCTGCGTCATGGAGTGGAAAACCGGAAGAGGGGAAGCAGGTCGCCGCCACTCTAAAGAGGTTCCCCGGCAGCGTCGACGGATCCGCCGCCGCCGTCCGGGCGGAGAGGCCGTCTCGTGCGTTCACACCGTCAAGGACCAGCTTGGACGGAGGGGGAGGGCGATGTTCGAATCGGCGGCACGCGGCATGTATTTTCTGGCGGCGGCGACGCTCGGCCTGTTCGCCCTGATGTTCATCGCCCTGTCGGCCCTGACGGTGGTGGAGGGGGTGGTTGCGCTGGACAGCGCCGTCCTGACCTCGGCCATGCTCGACGGGGTGGGGATGATCGTTCTGGCCATCGCGGTGTTCGAGATCGCCAAATACCTCTACGAGGAGGAGATCGTCCGCGAACGCGAGCTGCGCCGCGCCGACGAGGCCCGCCGCACCCTGACCAAGTTCCTGACCACGATCATCATCGCCGCCAGCCTGGAGGGGCTGGTGCTGGTGTTCGAGGCGCGCACCAGCGAGATTTCCGCCATCGTCTATCCGGTGATGCTGCTGGGCGTGGTCACGCTGCTGGTCGTCGGGCTCGGCGCCTTCCAGCTGCTGGCGCGCAAGGCGGAGAGCATCCATGTCGATCCGGCCGCCTCCGAAGCGGACGAGGCCGAGGAGGACAAGCGGCCGGGGAACCAAGCCGATGGCGATTAGGCCGGCACTCCTGGCCTTTCGCCATACCGCCGTCCGCCATGCCGCCTTTTGCCGTGATTGACCCGCCCATACTGCCTGCGCCAAGCTTGCCGCCGTCCAAGGTGGTAGAGGGAGAAGGGGCATGGCCCGCAATACGGGCAACTACACGGCCGTCTATGGCTTTCCGGAATCGGCGGACGCCGCGCGCCGTCTGGCCCAGGCGCTGGAGATCCCCTGCCACATCGCCGAGCTGCACCGCTTCCCCGACGGCGAAAGTCTGGTCCGGCTGCCGGAGCCGGTAGAGCGCGCCATCGTCTACCGTTCGCTCGACCGCCCGAACGACAAGCTGGTCGAGCTGACGCTCGCCGCGTCGGTGCTGCGGCGCCAGGGGGCGACCGACCTCTGTCTGGTGGCGCCCTACATGGCCTACATGCGGCAGGACGCCATCTTCCGGCCGGGCGAGCCGGTCAGCCAGACGGTGGTCGGCGACTGGCTCGGCCGCTGTTTCGACCGCTTCGTCTGCGTCGAGCCGCACCTGCACCGCACCCACACGCTGGACGAGGTCTTCGTCGGCCGCCCGTCCGTCGCGCTGAGCGGTGCCGCCCCCATCGCCGAGCATCTGCGGGCGAACGGCGTGGCGTCGGGCACCGTCATCGTCGGCCCGGACGAGGAATCCGCCCCGCTGGTGGAGGCGGTGGCCGGTCCGCTCGGCCTCACCGGCATCGTCGGCCGCAAGGAGCGGCGCGGCGACCGCGACGTGACGGTGGCGCTGCCCCCCGACGCGCCGATCCATGGCCGGCCGGTGGTGATCGTCGACGACGTCATCAGCTCCGGCGAGACGATCTTCTCCTGCGCCCGCGCGGCACGGGTCCTGGGGGCCAGCCGGGTGCAGGTCTATGGCGTCCATGCCCTGTTCGGCGACATCGTCGCCGAGCGCTTCACGGCCGAAGGGCTGGGCCGCCCGCTGTCCTGCGACGGCGTGCCACACCCCTCCAACGCCCTGTCGCTCAGCGGCCTTCTCGCCGATGCAATCGGCTCTCTTTGTACCCCCTGACCGTCTTCGGTGAAGCATTGGCAAAGAGTCGGCGGTTCTCAGCGAAGCAAACGGAAAATATCCGGGATAGACTGTTGGTCTTCCCGGAGACTGTTTGCAACCGCCGCTTGTTTCGACCACATTGCCCCAAACTTGTCAGGGGCGACAATTTTTGGTAAAATTCTTTCAATCTTGACGGGTGGCGCGGGAATGATCTTGCGCCACGCATGACGTGATGGATGAAAGAATGAGTGGTGGCGCTGGCCGGCCGTTGGACGGGGATGCTTTCGGACTGGGGCAGGAAGAACTCGGGTTGCTTGCCGGCATCGGCCGGGTCGCCCTCGACCGCCTTCCTGCATTGGCCGGCCGTTTCCTCGCCCACGCGGCCCTGACCGTCGAGCCGAAGCCCGATCTCACCCGCCTGCAGGCGGAGCTGGCCGATCACTGGCGCCGGATGTTCCAGGATGCCGGCAGTCCGCAGCATGCCGAACGCTGCCGCACCCTGGGCGATGCCTACGGCCGCATCGGCCTGACGCCGGCCGGCTGCACCGCCGCCTACGGCCTCATGCTCGGCGATCTGCTGGCCCTGGTTCAGGACGCCCTGTTCTGGCGGCGGGCGACGGCGCGCCGCTCCGCCGCGGCGGTGGCGCATGCGGTGGCCTGCGACATCGGCCGCACGCTTGCCGGCCTGGGCCCGCAGGCCGATGCCGCATCCCACGGCACGGAGTTCGGGAAACTCGCCGGCCAGCTGATGGACCGGACCGTGGATGCCGCCATCGCCATCAACGACTCCGCGGTGGCGACCGCGCAGATGGTCGGACAGCTCCAGGCGGTGGACCACGAGTCGCAGGGCATCGCCGCGGCGACCGAGGAAACGGTGACCGGCATCCAGGAGATCGGCCGGCGCACCCGCGACATCGCCGATCAGGCCGCCGAAGTCCAGGCGGTGACGGTGGACGGCGGCCGCACCGTCGACGACGCCGTCAGGCGCATGGAGGAGATCGCCGGCGCGGTGGATGGGGCCGCCCGGCGCGTCGGCGAGCTGTCCATCGCCTCCGAACGCATCGCCGAGATCGTCTCCACCATCGAGGCCATCGCCAAGCAGACCAACCTGCTGGCGCTGAACGCCACCATCGAGGCGGCGCGCGCCGGCGAGGCCGGCAAGGGCTTCGCGGTGGTCGCCAGCGAGGTGAAGGGCCTGTCCAACCAGACCGCCCGCGCCACGGAGGACATCCGCCTGCGCATCGACGCGCTGAAGGCGGAGATGAGCGCCATCGTCACCTCGATGGAAGAGGGGACGCGCGCCGTCGATGCCGGACAGCATGCGATCCGCGCCGTCAGCGAAAGCATGGCCGACATCGGCGGCCAGATCGGCCTCAACCGGCAGCGCATGGCCGACATCGCCGGCATCCTGACCCAGCAGTCCGCCGCCGCCAACGAGGTCGCCTCCGGCACGGCGCGCATCGCCGAAAGCAGCGCCGCCAACAGTGCGGCGATCCTGCGCAGCGTCCAGGCGACGCGCAGCGTCGAAAGCATGCTGGGCAGCCAGCTGTCGCTGCTGCTGGAACAGGACGTGCCGGGCAAGATCATCAAGATCGCCAAGGTCGACCATGTCATCTGGAAGAAGCGGCTGGCCGACATGCTGGTCGGGCTGGAGACCCTGCGGCCGGAGGAGCTGGCGAGCCACGAGGCCTGCCGGCTGGGCAAATGGTATTACGGCCCGTCCTCGCTGGCCTACCGCGCCCATCCCGCCTTCGGCCGGCTGGAAGCCCCGCACCGCAACGTCCACGACCATGGCAAGGCGGCCGCCCGTGCCTTCGCCGACGGCGACATGGAGCGCGCGCTGGCCGAGGTGGCGGAGGTGGAGCGGTCGTCCAGGCAGGTGATCGAGCTGCTCGACGACCTCGACAAGGCCGGCCCGGCGGGTGGTGCGACGCCGGCGTCCGCGGTCGGCTTCTGATCCGTTGCGGCGGCACGTCGCCGCATGGCGGTCCGCCGGTAATACTAACGTTCGTGGTAGAAACTGGTGTAGTCTGGTCTCCGGACCGTCGAGAGCGGCGGTCCGGATCTGGCGATGCGCGGGGGCGGTCCGTTGAGCGGAGGCGTGTGATGTCTAAGGTGACGGACGTCGTTCTTCGGATGGCCCGCAAATTGACCGAGGACATCGCGGCACTGGCCCGCCTGCGTGCCGCTGGCAAGCCGAAGACCTTTCCGCGCTTCCGCGAAATCCGGGCGGCCTATCTCGACATCCAGGGCCTGATCTTCTCGATCCAGGAAAGGCTGGAGATCGCCGGCAAGGAACTGCCGTCGAATTTCCCGCAATGGGTGCTGCGGCAGAAGCTGAGCGCCATCGCCATCTTCACCGACATCAGCCATTCCTTCGTCAGCGACCCGCCGCTGGCGCTGACCGCCTCGCTGGGGGCCTTCGACGTGCTGGTGGCGGAACAGAAGGCCTTCAACGAGACCCTGCACACCTTCGACACCATGCTGATGGAAGCCGGCATCGACGACAGGATGGCCGACGAGCTGGACGCCACCCGCAGCAAGATCGAAGAAATTCTCGGCATGATCGAAAAGCTTCTGCTGACCAGTCCGAAGATCCTAGAGGAGTTCTGATGCCGGAACCGGCAGCCGATCCCAAGGCAGATCCCGTTGCGGACAGCCCGTCGGCCTCCGGTCCGAACCCGACAGCCCGTCGCATCATGCGCAATCTCCACGTGCCGGTCGCCGTCCCCCTGCTGGCCCTGATTGTCGGCACCGGCCTGTCCCTGCTGGCGATGCTCCAGTCCGAGCGCCTGCTGGCCAGCGAGGAGGCGCACCGCTTCTCCGCGCGGGTCGAGGAGTTCCACGGCCAGCTTGCCGACCGCATCAAGGTGTACGAGCAGGTGGCGCGCAGCGCCGCCTCGCTGGCGATGACCTTCCCCGACCTGCATTGGACGCAGTGGACCCGCTTCGTCGAGGCGCTCGACATGCCGCAGCGCTACCCCGGCATCATCTCCATCGCCTATGCCCGCGCCGTCGCGGCCGACCGGTCGGGCGATCTGGTGGCGTCGATGCGGGCCTCCGGCCTGACGGCCTTCCGCATCTGGCCGGAGCATGCCGGGGCGGACCGGGTGGTCAACATCTTCACCGCCCCGGTCAACGAGGCGAATGTGCGGGCCATCGGCTTCGACATGATGTCGGAGGCGGTGCGGCGCTCGGCCATCGAACGGGCGCGCGACAGCGGCGAGCCGGCCGCCACCCGCGCCATCACCCTGAAGATCGACGAGGCGGCGGGGGCCAGGCCCGCCTTCATCCTCTATCAGGCGACCTACCGCGGCGATCCCCTGCCGCCGTCGCTGGAGGCGCGCCGCGCCTCCTTCACCGGCGTGGTGCTGACCCCGGTCCGGATCGGTCCGCTGGTCGACGGGCTGATCGACGGCCAGCGGGCCGACACCGGCCTGGAGATCTACGACGTGCCGCCGGCGGAGGCCGAGTTTCCGCTCTACCGCAGCCACCGCCCGTTGGAGACAAAGCCCGCGATCAGCCTGGACCGCGAGCTGCCGGTCGGCGGGCGCGTCTGGACCGTCCGCTACGACAGCCTTCCCGACGGCGTGATCACCGCGCATGACTGGGTGCCCGGCGCCCTGCTGGCGGTCGGCATCGCGCTCAGCATCGCGCTGTCGCTGGTCCTGCGCATGGTGCTGGTGATCCATTCCCGCGCGGTCGAGCTGGCCGGCGAGATGACCGCCTCGCTGCGCCTGCAGGAGGCGGAGCGGCAGCAGCTGTTCACCCAGGCGCCGCTGGGCATCGCGCTGGTCGGCACCGACGGGCTGGTGATGGACTGCAACCCGGCCTTCGCCAGCGCCGCCGGCCTGCTGCGGCAGGATCTGCTCGGCACCGACGCCCGGCTGCGCTTCGGCGACCAGGCCTCGGTCTTCGCGCTGGAGGCGGCGCTGCATGGCGAGAGCGGCAAGCTCGAATCCGACCAGCCCCTGCTGATGGGCGGCCGGCGCAGCCATTTCAGCCTGCATTTCCAGCCGGTCACCGCCGGGGGGGCGCTGAAATTCGTGCTCGCCTTCGCCGAGGACATCGGCGAGAAGCGCCGGGCCGAGCAGCACATCCAGTATCTCGCCCATTTCGACGCGCTGACCGGCCTGCCCAACCGTGTCCTGCTCTACGACCGCATCGCCCAGGCCCTGCGCGAGGGGCGGCGCGACGGCAGCAAGGTGGCGGTGCTGTTCATCGACCTCGACCGCTTCAAGGTGATCAACGACAGCCTGGGCCACAGCTTCGGCGACGAGGTTCTGCGCTCGGTGGCGCGCCGGCTCCAGGCGGGCCTGCGCGAATCCGACACGGTCGGCCGGCTGGGCGGCGACGAGTTCCTGATCGTCGTCCGCCGGGTGGCGGAGCCGGGCGACGCCGCCCGCGTGGCGGAGAAGGTGGTTGCGCATCTGGCCAGCCCGTTTGCCGTCGGCGGCCAGAATTTCGTGGTGACGCCCAGCATCGGCATCAGCCTGTACCCGGACGATGCCGACGATCCCGAAGGGCTGATCCGCTGCGCCGACATCGCCATGTACCATGCCAAGGAGCAGGGGCGGAACGGCTTCCGCTTCGTCACCAAGGAGATGGGCGCCAAGTCGCGCGAGCGCATGGATCTGGAGGGCGCGCTTCGTCAGGCGATCCGCGAGGGCGAGCTTTTCCTGGTCTACCAGCCCCAGGTCGACACCCTGACCGGCCGCATGGTCGGTCTGGAGGCGCTGGTCCGCTGGCGCCATCCCGATGAGGGGCTGATCCTGCCCGGCCGTTTCCTGCCGGTGGCGGAGGAGACCGGGCTGGTTTTGGCGATGGGCGACTGGGTGCTGTTCGAGGCCTGCGCCCAGATCCGGCGCTGGCGCCAGCGCTTCGACCTGTCGATTCCGGTGGCGGTCAACGTCTCCGGCGCCCAGTTCCGCGACGGGCAACTGCCGGTCAAGGTCGCCCGCGCGCTCGACGCCAACGGCCTCAGCGGCTGCGAGCTGGAAATCGAGGTGACGGAAAGCACGCTGATCGACGATGTCGAATCGGCGGCGGCCACCCTGGCGGCGCTGAAGCAGCGCGGCGTCCTGATCGCGCTGGACGATTTCGGCACCGGCTATTCCAGCCTCAGCTACCTGCACCGGCTCCCCATCGACAAGCTGAAGATCGACCGTTCCTTCATCCACGACCTGTCCATCGGCGCCAGCGACGCCTCCGTCCCGCGCGCCATCGTCGGCCTCGGCCGCAGCCTGGGCCTGTCGGTGATCGCCGAGGGGGTGGAGACGCAGGAGCAGTTGCAGCTGCTGCGCGATCTGGCCTGCGAAAGCTACCAGGGCTTCCTGTTCAGCCGCCCCATCCCGCCCGAGGAGATCGAGCGGCTGCTGGAGAAGCTGACGGCGGTGCAGTCCCCCCCCATGCAGCCCCCCGTACAGCCCGTGTCGGCGGAGTGAGGGCGTTGTGCCTCACTCATACACGGCGTCGCGCGGGCCGGTATCTCCCAACGCCATCTTGACGAAGGCGTCGGCCGTCAGGTCTGCGTCGAGCAGCGCGCCATGGCGGGCGAAGCGGTCGCTCCGGTCGAGCCACAGCCGGTCGCACAGCGCATCGAGCGAGCCGGAAGCGCCGGGGAAGGCCTCGTGCGACATCTCCTTGGTACAGATGAACCGGTCGGCCGGGAAGCTGTCGGCACCCCATGCGGCGCGTCCGCAGCGCGCGAACTCATAGTTCAGGAAGTCCATCTCGTTCTCATAGGCATGGGCCACCAGAGGATCCTCGCCCAGAAAGGCGAGAAGCGCGTCGGCCACCTCGGGAAAGCGGGGTGCCGCCTTCAGGTCGGCGGGCTTGATGCCGTGCACCTTGATGGAGTCGGGATGGAGAGGGGCGTCGGGGTTGACCCGCGTCTCCCAGCTGCGCGCTTTCCTCCAGCCATCGCCCTCGCGGATGAGTTCGAGACACCCGATCTCGATGACGATGCCGGGCTGACGCAGGCCCTTGGGCGCCTTACGGATGTCCTGGAGGCTCGGCAGGCGCCGTCCGGTCGTCTCGATGTCGATTGCGACCAACCGGTCACGCCCTTCCCATGGCTGCATGCTCATTGAGATCCAATCTTTCTTCGGTGGAGCCACCTGTGGCACGGATGTGAAACGAGGACAACGCTCCGTCACACCGCCCAGAGTAGCATGGCGCAAGCGCCGTGACCGGCGCGACCGCTGGCGAGCAAGGAGTATCGCTGTGAAAATTCCCGGCCCCGAGCATCCCATCGCGATCGTCCCCAACCCGAACCGGATCCGTGTCGTCTTCGCCGGCCGGGTCGTCGCCGAAACGGCACGCGCCCTGACGCTGACGGAGGCGAATTTGCCCGCGGTCCACTATATTCCCCGCGCGGATGCCGACATGACGGCCTTCGAGCGCACGGCGCACACGACGCATTGCCCTTACAAGGGCGATGCCACCTACCACAGCCTGCGTGTGGGTGACCGCGTCGCGGTCAACGCTGTCTGGACCTACGAAACCCCCTATCCCGCCGTGGCCGCCATCCGCGACCATTTGGCGTTTTATCCGGACCGCGTCGATTGCATCGAAGAGCACGCAGCCCCATAGCGGCAGCCGGCGGAAGACTCGGCATGCGGTGCGGTTTCCAGCGAAATACCCGACGCCTCCGTCCCGCGCGCCATTGTCGGCCTCGGCCGCAGCCTGGGCGCGGAGCAGCCCAGCATGGGACAGCAGAGGGTGGGAGGCGAAATTTCGGGAAATCCTGCCATTCCGATTCAAGTCTCCACAGGCCATGCGATAAATCCTGCGCATGGCTGGCAAGCATCCGGTTTCGTTCCTGAGCACCGAATAATCTTGATATTGCGGCGCAATATCTTATTATACACATATTGATCGCTGGAGGCTTGAACGTCTCTTGAGTGAGACGCGGTAGGTTTCATGGCGTGGCACCCTGCTGCGCCCCCAGCAAGTCGCAACTCCCTCGTTCGACCCCCCTCCTGGCGAGATAGCCGGCGCTTGACCGTTCCCCGATCGGGGGGTGGTCCGCTTTGCGCCGTCATGCTTGTGGAAGGCTCCACTCCTTGTCCGAACTGATTGTTGCTGAACAGACTTTCGCTGACCTTGGCATTCATTCCAAGATCGCCCAGGCTCTCGGTGAGCATGGCTACACCACGCCGACGCCGGTCCAGGCGGCGGCCATCCCGCCGGCGCTGGCCGGCCGCGATATCCTCGCCACCGCCGAAACCGGCACCGGCAAGACCGCGGCCTTCATGCTGCCGGCCTTGACCCGCGTGGCCGAAATGCCGGTTCCGGGGATTGCCGCGCCGCGCATCCTCGTGCTTGCCCCGACGCGTGAACTGGCCAGCCAGGTCACCCAGGCGGCGCGCAAATATGCCAGGCCGCTGCGCATGAACATCATCGACGTGGTCGGCGGCATGCCGTACGGCGAGCAGCTTCGCATGCTGTCGCGCCCGGTTCATGTCGTGGTGGCGACCCCCGGGCGCCTGATCGACCACATCGACCGTCAGCGGATCGATCTCAGCGCCGTCGAGGTTCTGATCCTCGACGAAGCGGACCGCATGCTGGACATGGGCTTCCTCGACGATGTCGAGCGGATCGCCGATGCCTGCAAGGCCGACCGCCAGACGTTGCTGTTCACCGCCACGCTGGACCGCCGCATGGGCCAGCTTGCCGGCAAGCTGCTGCGCAACCCGGAGCGTGTCGCCGTCGAAAGCCAGGCGACCGCGATCAACGTGGAACAGCGCCTGCACCATGCCGACGACATGGACCACAAGCGCCGCCTGCTGATGCACTTCGCCGGCCAGGAAGAAGTCGGCAAGGCGATCATCTTCGCCGCGACCAAGCGCGATGCCGACGCGCTGGCCGAGGAGTTGAGCGCCGCCGGCCATGCCGCGGCCGCCCTGCACGGCGACATGGACCAGTCCAAGCGCAACCGCACGCTCCAGCGCCTGCGCACCGGTCAGGTCCGCCTGCTGGTGGCGACCGACGTGGCGGCGCGCGGCATCGACGTGCGCGACATCACCCATGTCATCAACTTCGACCTGCCACGCTCGGCGGAGGACTATGTCCACCGCATCGGCCGCACCGGCCGGGCCGGCGCTTCGGGTATCGCGGTATCCTTCGCATCCCGATCCGATCGCGACACCTTGTCCCGCATCGAACGCTTTACCGGCGCGACGCTGGCGATCCACACGATTTCGGGCATGGAGCCGCAGCGTTCCTTCTCCGGCGGTGGCGGCCGGCCGGCGGGCCGCCCGGCCGGTGGTCGCGGAGGAGCGAGGCCGTGGCAGCGCGACGGCGGCCAGGGCAGGCCGTCACAGGCCCGGGCCGGACGCTGGTAAGCGCCGTTCAGACAGGATATGACCAGATCAGGCGCGGTTCCCCCCGGAACCGCGCCTGATGTCTTGTGGGCCTGAAGCGAGCGTCGGGCGATCTCGCGGAAACGGCGTAATCCAGCCTGTTCTGTTGCAAAGTTCGACGGCAGGCGCGAAGAGTCGTGGCGTCCGCGTATCGGGCGGCCACACCGAACAGGCGGACTCTAACCTTTTGGTTTTTCGTGTGATTCACGCTTCAAGCGATTCCGCTTGAACCGATCACACTCTAAGGCGGCCTCGGCGGGCAGGCACCGTCAAGTTGGCGTCGGCGCAGGTGCCGGCGGCAGCTGGCCCGGGGTTTGGCGCGGGTGCGGACGACGCGCCCTGAACGCCGCTACGCTGGCGACCGCTCGACAGCCGCAGCTTCACCAGCGGCTTGCTTTCGCGACAGCACCGGGGATTTCGGCCATTCCAGTTCTGAACGAGGGGCGCGACGGCTGCCGGCTTTGCCCATCCCGCTCCAGCGACAGGCGAAGCCGGCATGGTCGCCGTCAACTGCGTTTGATCACGCTTTCCCAATGACGATGAAGCGCTGCAACGTCGCCGCTGGTCAGGATCGGCATGGCGCTCTGCAACTGGTCGTCGGACCAATCCCACCACGTCATCTCAAGCAGCAATGCAACAAGCTGGTCATCGAAGCGCTTCCGGATCGTTCTGGCGGGGGAGCCACCCACAATCGCATAGGGTTCGACATCCCGCGTCACCAGCGACCTTGTGCCGATCACAGCGCCGTCGCCAATCGTGATGCCGGGCATGACGATGGCTTCCGAACCGATCCAGACGTCATTGCCGATCACCGTGTCGCCTCCGGGCTGGTAGCCGTTCTGCGCGCCGGCGAATGCCGGCACGTCGGGCATCCAGAAGAAGGGAAAGGTGCTGATCCAGTCGCTCCGGTGGCCTTGATTGCCCGCCATGATGAACGCTGCGCCGGAGCCGATGGAGCAGAAGCTGCCGATCACCAGCTTGTCGGCCCCTTCGTCCGGGAGAAGAAACCGGGCGCAGTCATCGAAGCTGTGGCCATGGTAATAGCCGGAATAATAGCTGTAGCGGCCAAAAACGATGTTCGGGTTGGTGACCTGCTTTTCCAGAAGGATGCCCTTGAAGGGGCTTTCGAAAAAGTTCTTCATCGGATCGCTCCGCTGCATCTGAGCCGCCAGATAGGCGGTTTCCTGTCCGCGTGGGCGCGCAGACAACCGACGCGAGCCGCCAATCGGGTTGCTCACGTCAAAGCTCTTCGCGTCAAGCGCGCGAGAGCACGATGCAGGTGGTACTTGGTGCGGCCTTCATGGCGAGGATATTTACAGCGCAACATTCGGATCGCAAGAGCGAGAGGGCAAGACTTCCGCTGTGCCGATGGAGCGACCCCCCATCTCCATTTTCAAAGAACGCCACCGAAAAGGAAAATTTTCCTGTAATCTCCCCCACAAGCCCCCGACTTGTGGAGTTCCGCCATGCCTCTCGATCCCCGCAGCTTCACCACCGACAATTTCCCCCGTTGGGCCGAGGAGCCGCCGACGCCGTCGGATGGCACGCTGGTTCCCGGTTCGCAGTTCCATGAGGAGCAATGGATCATGGCCGCCGGCATGCTGGCCCGCGGCAACAGCTTCCTTCAGGTCTCGCGCGCCATGGGGTGCAGCCGAACCACGCTGTGGCGCGCCTATTACGGTTCCAAGGATTTTCGTCACAGGGTGTGGTGGGAACGGCAGGCGCTGAACCGCGAGGCCGAGCTGCGCCTGTCCTCGCTGCGGGTGCTGGTGGCCGAGCAGATCGAGCGGCTGGTCACGTCCGGCGATCCCGCCACCGTCCGCTGGCTGGCCGAGCGGCTCGGCCTGTTCGCCGGCCTCGACCTGCCCGCGGCCAAGCGGCAGGCCGCCCAGCCCGATCAGCCGCCCGCCCCGAAACCGGCCCCGAAGCCTGAAGACCCGCCCGCCGTCATCGTCCCCGAACTGGACGACGACGCCATCCCCGGCGCGATCCGCGAGCGCCACCCGCCGAGCCCGGCGCTAGTCGCCGCCGTCCTGGCCCAGCCGGAGGCGACGGGGCCGAAGGGCGTCTTCCCCTATACGCTCAACCAGTATGAGGAGTATCCCAACCTCAACCCCGGCCCGGTCAGCCGCCGCGCCGCCGGTGCCTTCGCCGGCCGGCGGTAGATGGAACGTCCGGCGGAAACTGTTCCACGCCGTTCCATCCGCCACTTTGGCCGCAGCGCCGGTGCCGTCAGAAGCGCAGCCCGCCGCCGGCCTCCGCAGCACCCCCCAGAAGATCCAGCGTCGCCAGCGCCATCACCTGCGCCGACTGCACCATGTCGTCGATGCCGACCCATTCGTCTGGCTGGTGGGCGAGGTCGAGGATGCCGGGGCCGTAGGCGATGCAGTCCTTCAACTGGCCGACGCGGACCACATGCTTCTGGTCGTAGGTGCCGGGGGACACCACATGCTGCGCCGGGCGGCCCAGCACCGTTTCGATGGCGGCGGCCACCGCCCGCACCACGGGGGCGTCGGCGTCGGTCATCGTCGGCAGGAAGGCCAGCACCTCGCGCAGCTCGTAGTCGAAGCCGGGGCGGTTGCGGCGCAGGTCTTCCAGGATGGCGACGATCTCGCCGCGCACCGCGTCCGGGTCCTCCTCGATCAGGTAACGGCGGTCGATCACTATGCGGCAGCGGTCGGGCACCATCGGGCTGGGCAGGCCGTCATGATCCTCGCGCTGGCCGCCATGGATGGCGTTGATGTTGATGGTCGATTGGCGCGCCCCCTCCGGCACCACCGGCATGTCGGTGCGCTTGGCGGCGAGGCGCGGGATCAGCTCGGTCTCGATCCGGTGCAGAACGGCGCCCATGTGGCGAACCGCGCAGTTGCCGAGGAAGGGCATCGAGCCGTGGGCGACGCGGCCCTTGGTCTCGATCTCCGCCCACCAGACGCCGCGGTGGCCGATGCAGACGCGGTCGACGTTCAGCGGCTCCGGAATGATGACATGATCGACCCTGGGCCGGGAGAAATAGCCGAGCGTCGCCAGATGCCCGACCCCGCCATAGCCGCCGGACTCCTCGTCCACCGTGCCGGAGATCTCCAGGGCGCCGGCCGTCAGCAGCCCCTCCTCCAGCAGCGATTCCACCGCGATGATCGAGGCGGCGATGCCGCCCTTCATGTCGCAGGCGCCGCGGCCATAGACCCGTCCGTCCTTCACCACCCCGCCGAAGGGATCGACGGTCCAGCCCTGGCCGGCCGGCACCACGTCGATGTGGCCGTTGAAATGCACGCAGGGTCCCGGACGCGGCGCCTCGATGCGGGCGACGACGTTGGTGCGCGGATAGCGGTCGCTGTCGCCGGCCGCCCCCTCCGCCCGCACATACTCCACCGCGAATCCACGCGCCGCCAGCCGCCGGCCGATCAGCTCGGCACAGTCGGTGTAGACATCGCCCGGCGGGTTGACGGTGGGGATGCGGATCAGCGCTTGAGTCAGCGCGACCAGCTCGTCGCGCCGCGACTCGATCCGCTCGAAAAGCCGGCGAAACAGCAGCTTGGTTGCGGCGTCGGTGTCGGAACGCATGGCCTCTCCCGCGGCAAGGACCCCGCCAGTGTCGCCGCATCCCGATGGTCCGTCCACCCCGCCTTTCGGGAAGCGTGCCTGTCGGCGCTCTTGTGCAGCGCACTTTCCCGGATCGTCCGGGGCCGCTACAGTCGCGGCGCCTCTCAGTGGAGATCCTCTATGACCGTCACGCATCCCATCGGGCTGAGCGCCCCGACCCTGGCCGACCCGGTGATCGCCGAGGCCGCGACCCGTTTCGTCGACGCCCGCCGCAGCGCGACCGGCCTTGCCGATTTCCCCGGCCCGCTGCCGGCCGACCTCGCCACCGCCTACGCCATCCAGGCGACGGCGACCGCCGCCTGGCCCGACGAGGTCGCCGGCTGGAAGGTGGCGCGGGTGCCGCCGGCCCTGGAGGAGACGCTGGGCGCCATGCGCTACATCGGCCCGATCTTCGCCGGCACCGTGGTGACGGGGGCCGGCGGTCCCTTGACCTTCCCGGTCATCCCCGGCGGCTTCGGCGCGGTGGAGGCGGAATTCGCGGTGCGCATCGCCGCCGATGCCCCCGCCGACAAGCTGGATTACAGCCCGGCGGAGGCTGCGGCCTTCATCGCCGCCGTCCATGCCGCCATCGAGGTGGCGGGCGGTCCGCTGGCCCCCGTCAACACGCTGGGCCCGACCGCCTCCACCGCCGTCTTCGGCAACAACAACGGCCTGATCGTCGGCGAGGAGATCGTCGGCGGCGTCGAGGGCAGCGACGCGCTCAGGGCCGAGGTGCTGATCGACGGGCAGAGCGTCGGCGTCGGCAGCAGCGCCAAGCTGCCGGGCGGCATCGCCGCCGCGGTCGCGGTGGCGCTGAGCATCGCGGTCCGGCTCGGCCGTCCGCTGAAGGCCGGGCAGTGGATCTCCACCGGCGCGCTGACCGGCGTGCACGCCATCGCCATCGGCCAGCAGGCGCGGATCGCCTTCACCGGCCTGGAGCCGATGTCCGGCACCGCCGTCGCCGCCGGGGCAGTGGGCGCCTGACGGTTCACTCCCTTCACCATCAGCACCGCGGCCGGTGCAATCCAGGGTATGGCGCCGGTCATGGCCCGACACGGCCTTGACGGAAGCCAAACGGCGGCGGGGATGCTTGAATGGCCTCCCCCCTCCAGTCCCCGGATTTTCCCCTTGTCCCAGTCCAGCCTGTCTTCCGAAGCGACCGCGCCCGACCTGTCCGGGGCGCGCCTGCTGCCCGTCCAGATGCTGGCCGGTCTGGGGCTTGCCGTGGCCGGGGTGGTCGCCTTCTCGCTGCGGCCGGTCATCATCAAGCTGGCCTACCGCTACAATGTCGATCCGGTCACCCTGATCATGCTGCGCATGGTCTTCGCGCTGCCCTTCTTCCTGGGGATGGCGCTGTGGGCGGGAGCCAGCAAGGGAGAGCGCGCCCCGATTGCCGGCCGCGACATCGCTTTGACGGTGGCGCTGGGCGTCACCGGTTATTATGCCGCCAGCTTCTGCGATTTTCTGGGCTTGCGCTATGTCTCGGCCGGGATGGGGCGGCTGCTGCTGTTCCTCTACCCGACCATCGTCGTGCTGCTGTCGGCCCTGTTCCTCGGCAAGCGGATCGGCCTGCGCGAGGTGGTGGCGCTGGTGGTCTCCTATGCCGGCGTCGCCCTGGTGGTCTGGTCGGAGATCGGGACCGGCCATCCCGACTTCGCGACCGGGGCGGCTCTGGTCTTCATGGGTGCCTTCCTCTATTCGATCTATCTGGTCGGCAGCAGCCGGGTGGTCCAGCGGATCGGCTCGATGCACTTCACCGCCTATGCGATGACGGCGGCCTGCCTGTGCTGCATCCTGCAATTCCTGGTGCTGCGGCCCTTGTCGGCGCTGGACCTGCCGCTGCCGGTCTATGGACTGTCAGCGGTGATGGCGGTGGTCTGCACCGTGCTGCCGGTGCTGATGACGGCGGAGGCGCTGCGGCGCGTCGGCCCCAATCTGGTGGCGCTGAGCGGCGCCATCGGCCCGGTCTCCGCCGCGGTGTTCGGCTATCTGGTGCTGGCCGAACCGATGGGCTGGCTGCAGCTGGCCGGTGCCGCCCTGACCGTCGCCGGCGTCATGATCATCAGCCTGTGGAAGACGGCCTGAGTTTTCCCCTGTTCTTTTCCGGGGAATAACCGTGCGCCTTCCGTCGTCTCATCTTCCAACAGAATGAAAGGGATATCCGAGATGACGAACTATGCGACCACACCGGCGGGATACGGCGCCGCCACCACCGGGCAGGACGCGCTGCTGCTGGCGGCCCGCGTGCTGCTCGGCGCCATCTTCGTGCAGAGCGGTTTCGGCAAGCTGATGGCGCTCAGCGGCTTCATCGCCGGGATGGAGAGCCAGGGCGTGCCGATGGCCGCCATCGTCGCTCCCATCGGCGCGCTGGTGGAGGCGTTCGGCGGGCTGGCCATCGTGCTGGGTGCGTGGACCCGGCTGGCAGCTCTGCTGGTCGCGGTCTTCACCGTCGCCGCGACGCTGATCGCCCACCGCTATTGGGAGGCGGCGCCCGACGCCGCGAAGATGCAGCAGGTCCAGTTCATGAAGAACCTCGCCATCATCGGCGGCTTCCTCTCGCTGGTCGCGTCGGGCGGCGGGCGCTTCAGCGTCGACGGCTGGCTCAGCCGGCGCTGACCTCAGGAATCGTACGCCATCAGCGAGACGCTGGGCACGTCGATCCGGTCGCGGCCATTCAGGAAGGTCAGCTCCACCAGGAAGGCGGCGGCGCGGACGTCGGCGCCGACCTGGCGCAGCAGGCTGATGGCGGCGGCCATGGTGCCGCCGGTCGCCAGCAAATCGTCCAGCACCACCACGCGCTGGCCGGGCTTCACCGCGTCGGCCTGCACCTCGATGGTGTCGGTGCCGTATTCGAGGTCGTAGGAATGGGCGATCTTGTCGCCCGGCAGCTTGCCGTGCTTGCGCACCATGATGAACCCGATGCCCAGCGTCAGCGCCAGCGGGGCGGCGACCAGGAACCCGCGCGACTCGATCCCGACCAGCAGGTCCGGCTTGTGCGGGCGCACCTCTTCGGCCAGTGCGTCGATGGCGGCCTTCCAGGCGGCACCGTTCGCCAGCAGCGGCGAGACGTCGTAGAACAGGATGCCGGGCTTCGGGAAATCCGGGATGTCGCGGATATGGTCTTTGAAGTTCATCGGAGGTCTTGTCCGTAAAGAATCGCAAGCCGGCATAAGTGGCCCGGTCCGCCTTCCGGCACTCTAGCCGCTGGCCACCCCGGCGCAAAGCCGCGATTGGACGCAGACCAAGGTGTCGCCTTGACCCGGCTGAGCCGGATTTGCCGGATGGGGTTGACCATCCGGCGATGCTCCGCCACGTTCCAGGCGTGCCGGCCAAACGTACCGGTCGATGTGCGGATGCGTGCGGCGGAGCCTGTGGCAGCGACTTTGGCGAAGGACGGAGCGGCGAAGGATGGGGCCCGGATCGAAGCCGGGAACGATCCGGGCTTGGCCGACGGCGGGTGGCGGATCGCCGCCGCCGGGCGCTGGACCCTGCAATGGGCCACGGCCGCGTCGGATGCGCTGGACCGTGCGCCCAAGCCGCCGGGCGGTGCCGTGGTGCGGCTCGATCTGGCGCAGGTGGAGGCGCTCGACACCGTCGGCGCCTATCTGCTGAACCGCCTGGCTGAACGGCTGGGGGCCGACGGGCATGCCGTGTCGGTTGCCGGCCTCCGGCCGGAACATTCCGCCCTGTTCGATGCCGTGCGCGACGCCGGCAAGGCGCCGCCCCACCCGATCGAACGCGAACACCACCCGATCCTCGACATGGTGGTGCGCACCGGCCAGACGACGGTGAACGCCGCCAAGGAGATCCTCGACCTCGTCGGTTTCCTCGGCCTCGTCACCGTCACCTTCGCCCGGCTGATCCTGCGCCCGTCGCGCCTGCGGCTGACCTCCGTCCTGTTCCACATCGAGCAGACCGGGCTGAACGCCCTGCCGATCCTGGGGCTGCTGTCCTTCCTGATCGGCGTGGTGCTGGCCTTCCAGGGGGCGGACCAGCTGAAGCGCTTCGGGGCGGAACTGTATGTGGTGAACCTGCTGGGCATCTCCGTCCTGCGCGAGATCGGCATCCTGATGACGGCGATCATCGTCGCCGGCCGCTCCGGTTCCGCCTTCACCGCGCAGATCGGCACCATGAAGGTCAACCAGGAGGTCGACGCCATCGGCACCATGGGCCTCGACCCGGTGGAACTACTGGTGGTGCCGCGGGCGCTGGCGCTGATGATCACCCTGCCGCTGCTGGCCTTCTACGCCGACGTGATGGGGCTGTTCGGTGGCGCCGTGATGGCCTATGCCACGCTGGACATTACCTTCGGGCAGTTCATCCGCCAGCTGCACAGCGCGGTCGGCATCAACACGGTGATCGCCGGCCTGATCAAGGCGCCGGTCTTCGCCCTGGTGATCGCCATGGTCGGCTGCTACGAGGGGCTGAAGGTCTCCGGCAGTGCGGAGAGCGTCGGCATCATGACCACCAAGGCGGTGGTGGAGGGCATCTTCCTGGTCATCGTCATCGACGCGGTGTTCTCCGTCCTCTTCTCCATGCTGGGGGTGTGATGGCAGGATCCCCCGTCATCCGCGTGCGCGGACTGGTCACCCGCTTCGGCCCGCAGACCGTCCATGACGGCCTCGACCTCGATGTCGAGCGGGGAGAGGTGCTGGGCGTCGTCGGCGGTTCCGGCACCGGCAAGTCGGTGCTGCTGAAGGAAATCCTCGGCCTGATCGACCCTGCCGCCGGCCGGATCGAGCTGCTGGGCCACGACACCGCCGACCTGGACCGGGCGGAACGCACGGCGTTGCAGGCCCGCACCGGCGTGCTGTTCCAGAACGGCGCCCTGTTCAGCTCGATGACGGTGGCGGAGAATGTGATGCTGCCGCTGAAGGAGCACACCGACCTCTCCCCGGCGCTGATCGCCGAGGTGGCGCGGGTGAAGATCGCCATGGCCGGGCTGCCGCCCGATGCCGGCACCAAGCATCCGGCCCAGCTGTCGGGCGGCATGATCAAGCGCGCCGGCCTCGCCCGCGCCCTGGCGCTCGACCCCGACATCCTGTTCCTGGACGAGCCGACCGCCGGCCTCGACCCCATCGGCGCCGCCGCCTTCGACACGCTGATCCAGGGCTTGCAGCGCAGCCTGGGGCTGACCGTCTTCATGGTCACTCACGATCTGGACAGCCTGACCTCCATCTGCGACCGCATCGCCGTGCTGGTCGACAAGAAGATCCGGGTGGGCACCCTGGCCCAGCATCTGGCCGATCCCCACCCGTGGATCCACGACTATTTCCACGGACCGCGCGGCCGCGCGGCCCTCGACGCCAAAGAGCGCAACCAGGCTCGACGCCACGAAGAAGAAGACGCCAGGCGTCTTGCGAAAGGGTAGGGGCACGTCATGGAAACCCGCGCCAGCTACATTCTGGTCGGCAGCTTCGTGCTGGCTCTGGTCGCCGGCCTGCTGGTCTTCACCGCCTGGATCGCCAAGGTCCAGCTCGATGAAACGCGCGAGACCTACCGCATCTATTTCACCGGCTCCGTCACCGGGTTGCAGCAGGGCAGCCCGGTGCGCTACCGCGGCGTGCCGGTGGGAACCGTGTCGGACATCCGGCTCGACCCCGACAACGTGACGCGGGTCCGGGTGACGATCATGGTGCAGAACGGCACGCCGATCATGTCCGATTCCATCGCCTCGCTGGAGGTGCAGGGCATCACCGGCGGCGCCTACGTCCAGATCTCCGGCGGGAATGTCGGGGGCAAGCGCCTGACCGCCACCGATGCCGACGGCGTGCTGACCATTCCGTCGCGGCCCAGCTCGCTGACCGCGGTGGTCGACAGCGCGCCGCAGCTGGTCAATCGCTCGCTGGAGGTCATCACCAAGCTGGGCGAGATGCTGAACGGCGAGAACCAGAAGGCCATCGGCGACATCCTGGCCAACGCCCGCACCATCAGCGCCGAGCTTGCCCGCGCCAGCACCGGCCTGGAGGAAACCATGACCCAGGCGCGCCAGACCCTGCACGGCTTCGAGACGGTAGGACCCCAGCTGGACCGCACGCTGGCGCAGGCGCACGACACGCTGGCGACGGTCGACGGCACCGCCAAGCAGATGGGCGGCGAGACGCGCGAGCTGTTGCGCTCGCTGAAGCGCACGTCGGACACGCTGAATTCGCTGGTCGCCGAAAACCGCGAGCCGGTGCGCGACTTTACCGCCACGGGGCTGTATGAATTGACGCTGTTGATCACCCAGTTGCGCGATCTGTCCGGACAGCTGTCGCGGGTGGTCACCCGGATCGAGAACGACCCGTCGAACTTCCTCTTCGGCGGGACGCGGCAGGGCGTGGAGGTGCGTGGGAAATGAGGCGGGTGACGATGGTGCGGAGCGGGTTTGCAGGGGCTGTCGTGCGCGGGATGTGCGGGGCGGCCCTGCTGCTGGGGCTGGCCGCCTGTTCAACGCTGAACCCGACGGCACCGCATCTCTACACCCTGACCCCGCGGGCCAGCGTCGCCGCCGGCCCGAAGGCCGACTGGCAGCTGCTGGTGGAGACGCCGGCGGCGGCGGCGGGGATCGACACGCCGCGCATCGCGCTGGCCCGCACGCCGACCTCGCTCGACTATTTCGCCGACGTGTCCTGGGCCGACCGGGCGCCGAACATGGTGCAGGGGCTGATCGTCCAGACCTTCGAGGACAGCGGCCGCATCGTCTCGGTCGGGCGCGACACGGTGGGGCTGCGCTCAGACTATGTGCTGAAGTCGGAACTGCGCGATTTCCAGGCGGAATACGCCACGCCGGGTGCGGCCATGCCGGACCGGGTGCATGTTCGGCTGTCGGCCAAGCTGGTCGCCATGCCGCGCCGGACCATCGAGGCCGGCGAGACCTTCGAGGCGTCGGCGCCGGTGCGCGGCCGCTCCTTCACCGACGTGATCGCCGCCTTCGATCAGGCGCTGGGGCAGGTCACCGGCGAACTGGTCGGCTGGTCGCTGTCGCAGCGCGTCCGCCCTTCCGGCAGCTGACGGAAGGCAAGCGCAGGCGGAGCTGCAACCGCAGGTGCGATGTCCGAAAAGGCCTTGCCACGCCCGCATAGCCGCGTACGTAATAGGGATGTTCGCGCAGCGCAGGATCGGGCGATGACGGATTTGTCGGACGTGTCGCGGGAAGAGTTGGAGGCGATGGCCGAGGCGGGACACGAAGTGCGCCTGTGCCGGCGCGTTCTCGCCAAGACCGGCGACACGGTGGTGGGTGAGCTTCTGCGCGGACATGGCACGCTGTACGAGTGGAAGCATTATCCGCCGGGCGACGTCTACGACGCCGAGTTCCATGCCCAGTATTATTACCACTGCCATCCCGAAGGCGAGCGGCCGCACGGGGAGCATGGCCATTTCCACACCTTCCTGCGCCCGCACGGCATGCCGCCGGGCCTGCGGCCGGCGCCGCTGGCCGATTTCGTGGCGCCTGACAACGACAACGACGCGCTGTCCCACCTGATCGGCATCGCCATGGACGTCGCCGGCCAGCCGGTGCGGCTGTTCACCACCAACCGCTGGGTGACGGGCGAGACCTGGTACAAGGCGGACGACGTGATCGCCATGCTCGACGCCTTCGAGATCGATCACGCCCGGCCGTCCTGGCCTGCCAACCGCTGGATCACGGCGATGATGCGGCTGTTCCGTCCCACCGTCGTCGCCCTGCTGCGCGAACGTGACACCGCCATCCGGCATTGGGCCGACAGCCATCCCGATGCCTATGTCTATGAGGACCGCGGGCTGGAGGTCGCCTCACAGCGCCACATCTCGGTGGAGCAGCAGATCGCCGAGGTGGCGCTGCAACTGCGCGGGACGCGCCGCCGTGGCTCCATCCTGCCGGAACCGCCCAGCTTCGTCGAAATGTCGTGATCCACTTCCCGGCGGATGGGCTTATGACCGCAGGGCGTTAAGGAAGGTTCAACCGTTTCGGAAGATCCTGAACGTGTGGACAAGTCTCCGCCCACACCCGCGCGGGTTTTGCGTTCCGCGTCCAATATGGAGACGGACCAGGGCAGGAAGGGTCCGGGACCCATGAGTGACGATTTCAAGTCGGGTCATCTGACACAGCAGGACGTGGCGCGGCTTCTGGCCGACCCGTCGCCGAACAGCCGGACCGATCTGGCCGCCAAGCTGTCCCAGCAGTTCGACAGTCCCGAGCTGTCGCAGGCGGAGCGCAAGCTGGCGGAGGACATCATCCGCGTCATGGTCAAGGACACGGTCCTGCGCGTCCGCCAGACCCTGGCGGAGAACCTGAAATCCAGCCCCTCCCTGCCGCGGGACGTCGCCCTGACCCTGGCCCGCGACGTGGAGGCGGTGGCGATTCCGGTGCTGAGCGTCTCCACCGTGCTGACTCCGGCCGATCTGGTCGAGATCGTGCGCTCCGGCGCCGATGCCAAGAGCACCGCCATCGCCCAACGCCCGACCGTGCCGGCCGCCGTCGCCGACGCGCTGATCGAAAGCGGGTCCGAACGCGCGGTCGCAGCATTGGTCGCCAACGAGGGGGCGGAACTGGGCGAGCAGAGCCTGGGCCGCGTCATCGACCGTTTCGGCGCCAGCGAGGCGGTGCAGGACCCGCTGGTCCACCGCTCCAGGCTGCCGATCACCATCGCCGAACGGTTGGTGGCGGTGGTGTCGGAACGGCTGCGCCAGCATCTGGTCTCGCACCACGAACTGCCGTCGAAGGTCGCGTCGGAGCTGATCCTGCAGAGCCGCGAGCGGGCGACCGTCGCCCTGTTCACCGGTGAAAGCGACGAAGGGGCGCTCGACCGTCTGGTGACGCAGCTTGCCCGCACCGGCCGCCTGACGCCGTCGCTGCTGGTCCGCTCGCTGTGCACCGGCGACATCGCCTTCTTCGAGACGGCGATGTCGCGCATGGCGAATGTGCCGATGACCAATGCCCGGCTGCTGATCCACGATGCCGGCCGGCTTGGGCTGAAGTCTCTGTACGACAAGGCGAAGCTGCCGCCGGCTCTGTTGCCGGCCTGCCGCATCGCCATCGACGTGCTGAAGGAAACTCCCTATGACGGCGAGCCGGGCGACCGCGAACGCCACCGCCGCCGGGTCATCGAGCGTATCCTGACCCAATATGAGGATCTGGCGCCGGAGGATCTGGAATTCCTGCTGGCGAAGCTGGGCGACATGATGCAGCCGGAAAACGCGGCGGCGTGACCAACCCGACCTTTTTCTCCGGTCCCGGCCAGCCGGCAGGCGGCGGTCCGGCCGACGCCGTCCGCTGGCTGGAACGCCGCATCGCCGAATTGGAATCCGCTTTGCGCCAGAGCGAGGCGCGGGCCGGCGAAGCACGCTTCCGATCGCTGTTGCGGACGGCGGCCAGCATCATCCTGGTTCTGGGCGACGACGGCCGCATCGTGGAGGCCAACCGCGACGCCGAGCGCGCCTTCGGGCTGGAAGCCGGCAGCGCCATCGGCCGTCTCTGGGCCGAGGCGATGAGGGAGCAGCCGACCGGCCCCTTCGCCGCGCAGCTTGCCGTCGCCGCGATGGGCACGGAGGTCCGCAACTTCGAGCAGGTGCTGCGCGAGCAGGACTGCATGAGCGAGCGGGTGCTGCTGTGGAACCTGAACCGCCTGCCGAAGGCCGACGGCGCTTCTGCCGGCATCCTGTGCGTCGGCCAGGACATCACCCGGCGCAAGCGGGCCGAACTGGCCCTGCGGCAGGCCCGTGACGAGCTGGAGATGCGGGTGGCCGAGCGCACCCGCGCGCTGATGCAGGAGGTTCAGGAACGCCGCCGCGCCGAGCAGGCGCTGATCCAGGCCAAGGAGCAGGCCGAACTGGCCAACCGCGCCAAGAGCGAGTTCCTGGCCAACATGAGCCATGAGCTGCGCACGCCGCTGAACGCCATCATCGGCTTTTCCTCGATGATGGAGAGCGAGATCGTCGGGCCCCTCGGCCATCCCAAATATCTCGACTATGCCAAGGTGATCGGCAAGTCGAGCCAGCATCTGCTGGCGGTCATCAGCGACATCCTGGACGTCGCCAAGATCGAGGCCGGCAAGCTGGAAATGCACCCCCAGCCGATGGATGTCCGCGACGCGGTGGAAAGCTCGCTCCTGCTGATCGCCGAGCGGGCGGAGGAGGGCGGACTGGCCCTGTCCCAGGACATTGCCCCCGACACCCCTCACCTGCTGGGCGATCCGGTGCGGGTGAAGCAGATCCTGCTGAACCTGCTGAGCAATGCGGTGAAGTTCACCCCCGTCGGCGGCAGCGTCGCCCTGCGGGTCCGTCCGGAGGGCGACCGCATCCTGATCGAGGTCGCGGACAGCGGGATCGGCATGAGTGCGGAGGGCATCGCCATCGCCCTGCAACCCTTCGGTCAGGTCGACAGCCAGCTGTCCCGGCGGTCCGGCGGCACCGGACTGGGCCTGCCGCTCGTGCGGTCCTTCGTCGATCTGCTGAACGGCACGCTGGACATCCGCAGCCGCGAAGGGGAAGGCACGACGGTCAGCGTGCGCCTGCCGGTGGCGTTGCCGTACGACGGGGAATAGCCAGGGCCCGAGGCAATCAGGGAATGACATGTCTGTGATACAGGGACCGGCGGCGCGGGACGGCGACCGGAACGATGGGCCGTTGTCGGTCGCGATGGTGTTCGGGATTTCCGGGGTCGATCCGCTGGAGTGGGATGCCTGCGCCGCCGGCAAGGGACCGTTCGTGAGCCATGCCTATCTGAGGGCGCTGGAAGAAGGCGGTCTGGCTGGCCCGGACATCGGCTGGCGTCCCGCCCATATGATCGTACGGGAGGCGTCTGGCCGGCTGGTCGGCGTGGCTCCCCTCTATCTGCGCGACCGCTCGACGGACGAATTCTGGTCGGATCAGGCCTGGGTCGATGGCTATCAGGGGTCGGGCGGGCGCTATTTCCCGAAGCTGGTCATGGAGATTCCCTACACGCCGGTGACCGGGCCGCGCATCCTGTTGCGGAATGGGGCGCCGTCCGGCACGGCCGATGCGCTGATCGGCACTCTGCGGTCGCTGGCCCACAAGCACGGACTGTCGTCCATCCATGTCGGCTTTCCCGGCGAAGAGGACCGGGCCCGTTTCGAGGCGGCGGGATGGCTGACCCGCCATGCCGTCGATTACGAGTGGCGAAACGAGGGATATCGCGACTTCGCCGATTTCACCGCCGCCCTGTCGAGCCGCCGGCGCAGAGTGATGCTGTGGGAGCGCCGCAAAATCGCTGCGAGCGGGCTGCGGTTCCGCGAGGTGCCGGGCAGCCGGGTCGCAGAGGCCGATGTCGCGATTTTCCTGGACTTGCTGAGCGATCTTCATCTCCGCCGGGGAAGGCGTCAGGCACTGACCATGGATTTCGTTCTGCGGCTCTGTGCCGTCCTGGGCGATGCCGTGACGCTGACCTTTGCCGAATCAGGCGGCGTTGCGATCGGTGCGCTGATGACGGTGGAAGGGGACGACTGCCTCTATGTCCGAACCTGGGGGGCGAGAGAGGAGGCGCGCTTCGTTCATTTCGAAACCTGCTATTACCGTAGCATCGAACGGGCGATTGCCCATGGCCTGAGCCGGGTGAATGGCGGGCGCGGCGGGCCGCACAAGCTTGAACGCGGTTTCCTGCCGGTGCTGGCCCATGCCTGCCACTGGTTCCTTCACACCAACATGCGCGGTGCGGTCGCGGAAGGCTTGGATCTGTACAACGCAAAGGCTCTCGCCAAATTCGCGCAGGAGCAGGCCCGCTCCCCTTACCGGCAACGGGATGGCCGATCGGTGCTTGCACGGCATGGTGAGGCGGGCCACCTTGCCTCTTTGAATGGACGAGGGGCGGAGTAGGACATGACTGTAAGCCGCGACGATCTGAAGACGCGCATCGGGCAGGCGCTGGGAGAGGCGAAGGCCGATCTGGTCATCAAGAACACGCGCTTTCTCAATGTCGTGACCGGCGAGATCGCGGAAGGCGACATCGCCGTCTGCGGCGAGGTCATCGTCGGCACCTACGAGTCCTATGATGGGGTGGAGGAGATCGACGGGCGCGGGCTGACCGTGGTTCCCGGCTTCATCGACACCCATGTCCATTGCGAGTCCACCTGCGTCACCCCGCAGGAGTTCGACCGCTGCGTCCTGCCGCGCGGCACCACCACCGCCATCTGCGACCCACACGAGATCTGCAATGTGCTGGGCGAGCAGGGGCTGCGCTATTTCCTCGACAGTGCCGGCGGAACGGCGCTCGACCTGTTCGTGCAGTTGTCCTCCTGCGTGCCGGCGACGGAGCTGGAAACGTCGGGTGCCCGGCTGGAGGCGCCGGACCTGATCCGCCACATGGACCATCCCCGCGTGCTGGGGCTGGCGGAGTTCATGAACTTCCCCGGCGTCTTCCACAAGGTGGACGGGGTACTGGACAAGCTGGCCGCCTTCGACGGGCGCCACATCGACGGCCACGCTCCGCTGGTGTCGGGGAAGGAGCTGAACGCCTATCTCTCCTGCGGCATCCGCAACTGCCACGAGACGACCAGTGCGGATGAGGCGATGGAGAAGCTGCGCAAGGGCATGCAGGTGCTGATCCGCGACGGTTCGGTGTCGAAGGACGTCCATGCCCTTGCCGAAGTGATCACGCCGGAGACCTCCCCCTTCCTCGGCTTCTGCACCGATGACCGCAACCCGCTGGACATCGCGGAGGAGGGGCACATGGATCACCTGATCCGCAGCGCCATCCGCCTCGGTGCGCCGGTCGCCCATGTCTATCGCGCCGCCACCTGGTCGGCGGCGCGCGGCTTCCGCCTCTATGACCGCGGGTTGGTGGCGCCGGGGCATCGCGCCGACCTCGTCCTGCTCGACGACCTGGAGGACTGCGCGGTCAACCGGGTCATCCGCAACGGTAAAATCGTCGGGCCGCACAGTTTCGACGGCCGGCCGGCGGTGACGCCGGTGGGGCTCGCTTCGGTGAAGCTGGAGCCGGTGGCGGACGAGGATTTCGTCGTGCCGGGCGGCGGGTCGGTCCAATCGGTGATCGGGCTGGAGCCGGGCAGGATCCTGACCGAACACCGGCGGATCGAGGTGCCGGTGGTGGACGGCCGGATGGTGGCCGATCCGTCGCGCGATCTGCTGAAGATCTGCGTCTTCGCCCGCCATGGCAGCAACCGCAACATCGGCCGCGGTTTCGTCCAGGGCTTCGGCATCGCGGAAGGGGCGCTGGCGTCGTCGGTCGGGCATGACAGCCACAACATCTGCGTGGTCGGTGCCAGCGACGCCGACATGCGCGTCGCAGTCAACCGGTTGATCGAGCTTCAGGGCGGCTTCGTCGCCGTGCGAAACGGACAGGTGGTCGGCGAACTCGCCCTGCCGCTGGCCGGGCTGATGAGCCTGGAGCCGTTCGAGACGGTGGAGGTGAGGCTGCGGTCCCTGCGCGCCGCCGTCCGCGCCATGGGCTGCCCGCTGGCCGAGCCCTTCCTGCAACTGGCCTTCCTGCCGTTGCCGGTCATCCCGCACCTGAAGATCACCGACCGCGGCATGGTCGATGTCGACCGCTTCGAGCTGATTGCCGCTTGAGCGGGCGAACTGCTCAAGAAAACGGCAAAAGCCTGAGGATCGAGCGGAGGTGGTCGGTTGGGAAGCCGGGAGCCTGCCCACCTGACGGATCCCCTCTCCTCTTGTGGGAGAGGGTTAGGGTGAGGGGTTGCAAACCCTGGATTTCCGTTGGCCTTCCGGCCGCCGCACCCCTCACCCCGACCCCTCTCCCACAAGGGGAGAGGGGATTTGATAGACGCAAGACCTAGCTTAAAGATTTATACAATTTGGTGCAGGTGCTCTGGCACGAGCTTTGCCACGGCAACACGTTATTCGTTGTCTGTCATCGAGCGAGCCCGACCCGCCATGACCCATCTGGCCCCGATGATCCACCCGTTGCACAGCCTGCTGCCGGTCCGGCCGCCGGAAACCGTGTCGATGCGGACGCGGGACGGCATTCGGCTGGATGCCGACCTTTACCGGCCCGATGCCGCGGGGACCTGGCCGGTCCTGCTGCTGCGGGTTCCCTGCGGCCGTCGCGTTGCCTTGACCAGCCATTACGCCCACCCGCGCTGGTATGCGGCGCGTGGCTATGTCGTGGTGGTGCAGGATATGCGCGGCTGCGGCACCTCCGACGGCCGGTTCCGACCCTTCGAGGCGGAACGGGAGGATGGGGCCGACGCCATTGCCTGGGCGGCGTCCCTGCCGGGATCGTCGGGGGCGGTGGCGATGTATGGCTGCGGCTATTCCGGCATGGCGCAGTGGCTGGCACTTGCCGAGGCGCCGCCGGCCCTGCGGGCGGTGGCGCCGGCCTTCGCCGGCTGGGACGTGTTCTCCGACTGGGCTTACGAAGGTGGGGCGTTCCGGCTGGCAGATGCCATGAACTGGGCCTTGCGCACAGCCGCCGACGCGGCACGGCGGGTCGAGGACGGCACCGGCCACCGGGTGCTGTCGGACGCGGCACGCAGCCTGCCCATCGATGATGAAATTCCGTCGCGGCCGCAGGCCCTGCGCGACTACGCCCGCTACACCCATTACGACGACTGGCTGACCAACCCGGTGCCCGGCCCGGCCTGGGCCGCGCTGTCGCCCAAGGCCATGCAGGACAGCATGCCGGCCGATGTGGCGGTCCTGCAGATCGGTGGCTGGTACGATCCGCGGCTGGCCGGGATGCTGGATGCCCATGACCGCCTCAAGGCACGTGGGCGGGCGCCGGTGCGGCTGGTGGTCGGCCCCTGGGGCGCTGACGGACCGGCAGCGGCACCCGGACAGGCTCCGACTCTCGACACGCTGCAGCTTGCCTGGTTCGAACGGGTTCTGAAGGGAGAGGTGGCCGACCGTGGCGGTCCGGTCCGCCTGCATGACGTGGAAGCGGGACGCTGGCACGACCTGCCCGACCTTCCGGCGGCCGAGGCTGTCCTGCATCTGTCCAGCGACGGCCTCGCCAACCGGCAGGGCGGGCGGCTGGAGTTGGAGATGCCCGAAATGGAGGCACTCGACGTGGTGGTCCACGATCCGCGCACGCCGGTGCCGACGATGGGCGGCCATGCGGTGCCGGACGCTTGCGGCCGCCCCGACCGCGCCGCCGTGGACCGCCGTCCGGATGTCGCCACCTACACCAGCCTGCCGCTGGACGAACCGTTGACGCTGGCCGGGAGGGTGGCGCTGGAGGTGTGGGTGGAGGCCGACGCTCCATCCTTCGACGTCAGCGCCGTGCTGTCGGTGGTGCGGCCCGACGGGCAGGTGCTGCCGCTGACCCAGGGCCATGCCCGGGTGGAACCGGGCGACCCGACCCGGCCGCTGGCCGTCGCCATGCGGGCGGCCTGCGCCACCCTGGCGCCGGGATCGGCCTTGCGCCTCAGCCTTGCCGGATCCTGCTTCCCGGCCTATCCGGTCAATCCCGGCACCGGGGCGGAACCGGGCGAGACCCGCCGGGTCGATGCGTTGCCGATCACGTTGCTGATCCACAGCGGTCCCGACCGGCCCTCGCGCCTGCGCCTGCCGGCCGGGCTGTCCGCTTAAGGCGTCTCATCCCCGTCTGTGCCCTGGCCGGCGGCCTCCAGGCAGAAGTCGAGGCTCTGCGACAGGAAGCGCAGCATCAGGTCGCGGAAAGGCGTCTTGTCGCCGACCGCCCAGGCCCGCTCGACAAGATCCAGATAGAGGCTGCGGTCGTCGGCGCCGATCACCACCGGCGGATAGCCGGCGCGGTTCAGGATCAGGTTGCACAAGAGCAGCGCCGTCGCCCGGTTGCCGGCATCGAAGGGGCGGATGGCGCTCAGCCGGTGATGCGCTTCGAAGGCGGTGTCGGGGCCGGTGTCGGACTTGCGCATCCAGGTCGACAGCGCCGACATCGACACGCGCAGTTTGGCCGGATCCGGCGCGGTTTCCGCCGGGTCGTCCTTCGGCGCAGCATTGCGGTATTTGCCGGCGTCGTCGTCGATCCCGCGGTAGAGCACATTGTGGAAGGCGGTGACGGTGCGCTCGGTGACCGCCCCCGACGGGTCGAAGGACAGCCGCGCCATCAACTCCAGGGCGGCGCGGTGGTTCAGGACGAATCGCTGCTCCTCGACCGCACGGTGGCGCAGGACGCTGCCGCGCTCCAGTATGGCCTTCACGTCGGCGCGCTTGAGCGGATAATCCTCCAGCGCCGCAGCGGCGGCGGTCAAATCCAGCTCGAACCGGTCGGCGATGCCGTGGACGACCTCCTGCGGCAGGGGGCGTGCGGCGTCCAGCGCCCGTTTCTTCTCCGCGATCTCGTCGAGCAGGGCCATCGGTCACTCTGTCGCTTTGGCAGGGGAGGGGGTGGCGCACCGCGCATCCTGCCGCCCCCCTGCGGGGATTTGCCGCTTGGACTGGCACGGTTGCTGGTTTTAGGATCCCTGTCAAGATGTCCACAACCCTGCCATGGCCGGCCGCAACCGCTTGATTCCGCGGGATGCACCTGCAATTGCGGGATGCGAAGGGGGAGATCGCTGCGATGAGCTATGTCGTCTGGGACGAATCCATGAGCGTCGGCGTGCCCGTGCTCGACGACGAGCATCGGCGGCTCCTCGACCTGTTCAACGGCCTGCTGGAAAGCGGCATCACCCCCGCCAACCGCGAGGAGCTGTCCAGCCTGCTCGCCAGCCTCCGCGACTATGTCGCCGTCCATTTCGCGCGGGAGGAGGCGATGATGGTGCGCTGCGGCTATCCCGACCTGGACGGCCACCTCGCCGCCCACCGCTATTTCGCCGACGAGGTGGAAAAGCTGGCCCGCGACTTCGAGGGCGACAACCCCACCATGCTGCGCGTGGACTTGATCCTGCTGCTCAAGGACTGGTTCGTGGAGCACATCCAGCAGACCGACAGCCAGTACAAACCCTATGTGGGGAAGCACGCATAAGGCGGGACAATTCCCTCTCCCCCGAAGGAGAGAGGGGCTTTTTCACTGCTTCGCGGCGGCTTTCTGGTCGGGCAGGCCCTTGTCGAGCTTGGCCTGGATGGCTCCCTTGTCCGTCTCCTCGTCGGCGCTGCGCAGCGCGCGCATCCACTGGAAGCGGGCCTCGTTCCGGCGGCCGGCCCGCCAATAGGCGTCGCCGAGATGGTCGTTGATGGTCGGATCGCCCGGCTTCAACTCGACCGCGCGTTCCAGCTTGGCGACCGCCGCCTCGTAATCACCAAGCGTGTAGAGCGCCCAGCCCAGGCTGTCGACGATGTAGCCGTCGCGCGGGCGCAGTTCCACCGCGCGCTCCACCATCGCCCTGGCCTTGGGCAGATTCTCGCCGCGGTCGATCCAGCTGTAGCCGAGGAAGTTGAGCAGCGACGGCTCATCCGGGCGCAGCTTCAGCGCGGCTTGCAGGTCGGCTTCGGCCTGTTGCCACTGCTTGGTCTTCTCGAAGCACATCGCGCGGGCGTACAGCAGCGGCCAATGCCGTTCCTGCGGCGTGCCGATCCGCTCCAGCGCCGTGGTGTAGGCGGGGATCGCCTCGGCGTAGCGCTTGGAGTAGCGGTAGATGTCGCCGAGCCGGGTGATCGCGTCGGTACGCTCCGGCCGTTCGGCGGAGAGATCCTTGAGGATCGCGATGGCCTCGTCGTTGCGGTCCATGCGGGCGAGGCTGTCGGCCTCGCGCATGCGGGCGGTCCAGCCCAACAGCGGATCCGTCTCCAGCCGCTTGTAGGCGGCCAGCGCCTCCTCGTGATGGTCGCGCGAGGCGGTGATGTCGCCGATCAGCAGATGGGCCAGCGCCAGATCGTCACGCAGATGCAGGGCGATGCGGCCGAACAGCAGGGCCGGCTCGTCGGCATTCTCGTGGTGCAGCGCGCTGCCCAGGTCGAACAGCGCCTCCGCCAGACCGGACCGGGCATCGGGGACCGGGCGGGCTTCCGACGGCGCGTTCGCCATGGCGGCCAGCGCCGGCTCCACCAGCAGCCCGTCGGGGTTGTTGCCCTGGAAGGTCTGATAGAGCTTGCGCGCCTCGTCCTTGCGGCCGGTGCGCGTCATGAAGTTGCCGACGATCTGCACCACCCGCAGCGGCGCGTCGGTATCCGTCACCTTGGCATAGCGGGCCGCCGCCTCGTCGTTGCGGCCGGCAAGATCGAGGATCAGAGCGGCATGCAGGTTGTAAAGCGCCTCGAAGCCCTTGACGTCGGACAGCGGCTGCAGGGCCGCCAGCGCCTCGTCCGTCTTGCCGCGGGCAGTCACCAGCCACGCGCGGGTCAGCGGCGTCAGGAAGCGGCCGAGCCCGTCGGACGGCAGCCGGGCGGCATAGCCGTCGGCCTCGTCCAGCTTGCCCTTGGCCAGCGCATCGGCGGCCAGCAGGGTCAGCGCCATCTGCGGCTCGCCCTGGCCGTTGAGCAGCCGATTGGCATGGTCGATCGCCGCTTCGATCCGGCCCTCACCCAGCCGCAGCAGGAAGGTGCGGCCCAGCAGGGCGGGGTCGTCCGGGTCGGCGGCCAGCGCCTGCGCGGTGAAGCGCGCCGCCGCGGTCCAATCGTCCTGGTGCTGGGCATAGCGGCCGGCCAGATAGCTGCCGGTGGCCGATCCACCGCCATCCGCGCCCCGGTCTACACCGGGACCGGCGGCAAGGGCGGGCGTCAGGGTGGTCCCGGACATCAGGATGGCCAGGGAGACCGGCAGCAACCGGCGTCGGAACCTCGTCATGCTCTCGTCACCTCGTTTTCCGAGTCGGTATCCCATCATCTTCGGCAGGGCGCGGGCAAGAGACTTTCGTACGCGCCCCCTTTTCGCACCTGCTAACGCCACTCCCGCCGCACCTGCTCGATCCGTTCCGGTCGCAGAATGTCGGTGGCGTGGGCGTCCATATGGGTGCGCAAATCTTCCGGCATGCCCGGCGACAGGCTGGCGCCCTCCACCGACCAGCGGGCCATCCAGGACAGGGTGCGCAGCCAGGTCAGCCGGCGCAGTGGCTTCAGCCAGGGCAGCACCTCGTCGGCGAGGTCGCCCGGCACCGCCATCGCCCAGGCCGCGACGAAGGCGTCGATGTCCTCCGGGGCCAGTTCCGCATTCACCGCCGGGTCCCATCTGGTCGAGGTGTAGAGGCTGGCATGGGCAAGGTCGCTGGCCGGGTGGCCGTATTGCAGCTTCTCCAGGTCGGTGAACCACGCCTTGCCGTGGCCGTCGATCAGGAAGTTGCCGGGATGCACATCCACCCCGACCGCGGTCAGCGGCATCGGCGTTTCGGGCGGCGGTAAGAGGTCGCCGACACGGGCGGCGGCGAGCTCCTCCGCGATCAGGATGCGGGCCTCGGTCGACAGGGGGGCATTGTCGAACCACGCCGCCTGCCGTTCGACCTGGGCCAGCAATGCGGCGACCGGATCGGGCGGGGCGGGCAGCGGCTCGTAGAAGTCCGGCGGCGCCATGCGGTGCAAAGCCGCCAGCGCGCGGGCGATGGCCGGCATGTCGCCGGGCAGGACGGGCGTCCGCCCCTCGACCTCGCCGACCACCAGGGCGCCCAGCGGCAGCCCCTCGCCGGGCGGCAGCAGGCCGGCGAAGCGCGGGGTGTGGCCCGACATCTCCGCCCGCCGGAAGGCGGCGGCCTGCCGGTCCAGCGCCGTCCAGGCATCGAGTCCGAGCTGGCTCCAGCGCGGGATGCGGGCGACCAGCCGCCGGCCGCGCAGGCGGACATGGTCGTGGGCGACGCCCTTCAACGGCATCGGCTCCAGCGCGTCGGCGGAGAGATCGGCAAGGCGCGGCAGCCGGATCAGGGCGGCGTGCAGCGCCGCCATCGAGAAGCCCAGGGGTTCGTTCACGCCATATGCTCGCGCAGGCGGGGCATCAGTTCCACCAGATTGCAGGGGCGATGGCGGTTGTCGAGCTGCCAGACCAGGATGTCGTCCCAGGCGTCGCGGCAGGCGCTGGGCGAGCCGGGCAGGGCAAAGATGTAGGTGCCGTTGGCGACGCCGCCGGTCGCCCGGCTCTGGATGGTGGAGGTGCCGACCTTGGCATAGCTGAGATAGCGGAACAACTCGCCGAAGCCGGGGATCGCCTTCTCATACAGGGCCTCGACCGCTTCCGGCGTGACATCGCGGCCGGTGACGCCGGTGCCGCCGGTGGTCAGCACCACGTCGATCTGCGGATCGGCGATGAAGGCCTGCACCTGGGCACGGATCGCCGCGATGTCGTCCCGGACGATGGTGCGGGCGGCGAGCTGGTGGCCGGCCCCGGCGATCCGCTCCGCCAGCGCATCGCCGGAGCGGTCGTCGGCGGCGCTGCGGGTGTCGGACACCGTCACCACGGCGATGTTCACGGGAAGGAAGGGGCGGCTCTCGTCGATCTTCGGCATGGCGGCAGGCGTGTCCTCATGTCGGGCCGGAGCCCGACATGGGCGCCGGCGGTCAGGGTATCGGGCTGGCCTCTCCCCGCTCAGCAACCGTTTCCACCGGCACCGTCACTGGCGCCGGTCCCACCGGATCCGATGCCGTCGCGACAGGCAGGTCGGCGGCCGGGGAGGCCGCCTTCGCCGCAGGCTGCGGATCGGGGCGGGCGGCGACCTGGGGCGGACGGCCGTCCATGGGAATATAGGCCGGCCATTTCCCGTCGGCGACGGCGGTGAGCGAGGCGGTCTCCTGGCCCAGCCGAAGCTGGTAGATCCAGAAGTTCGCCATCACCTTCTCCACATAGTCGCGCGTCTCGCCGAAGGAAAGGCTTTCGATGAACAGCAGCGGATCGGTGATGTCGCTCAGATCCCGTCGCCAGCGCGCCAGCGTGCCCGGCCCGGCGTTGTAGGCGGCCGTCGCCAGGAACATGTTGCCGTCGATCTCCGGCATGCCCAGCAGTTCCGACAGGTAGCGCTGGCCAAGCTCCATGTTGCGGGACGGGTCGAACAGGGCGTCGCGGTTGGCGTCGTCGCTGCCGATGTCGGCGTTGCGCTCCCGCACATGCTGGGCGGTGCTGGGCAGGATCTGCATCAGCCCTGTCGCACCAGCGGAGCTGACCAGCCGCGGGTCGAAGCGCGATTCCTGCCGCATGACCGCGAAGACCAGCGCACGGTCGACCGCGAAGCCGTCGCGCGGCGTCCAATGGGGCAGCGGGTAGAGTGCGGCGGCATAGGGGGCGCCGTCCGGGCCGGCCACCGCATTGCCGAGCCGCAGCGCCAGCGAGGCCACCCCGGCGCGGTCGGTCAGCGCGACCATCGCCTGTTCGATCAGCGGTTCGCCCTGCGGGTCGATGCGTTGCAGCTCCAGCCCCGCCAGTTCGCGCTGACCGGCCTGGAGCAGGGCGATGGCACGGGATCCTGCCGGCTTGGCCGCCATCGCCGCCAGCTGCCGCCCGGTCAGATCCGGCGCCTGCCAGCGCACGTCGCCCAGGCTGCCCAGTGTCTGCAGGGCGATCAGGCCATAGAAGGTGTGGGGATAGCGGGCGGCGGCGGTCAGATGCTCCGCCGCCTCCTTCTCCTTGCCGGGCTTGCGGGCCAGCGCGCGGGCCGCCCAGTAATCGGCCGCGGCGGCCTTCCAGGGGTTACGTGGGCCGGCGGCGGCCATGCCGGTGAAATGGCGGGCGGCGCGGTCGGTCTGCTTCATCCGCCAGGCGGCCAGACCGGCGATCCAATGCGCCTCGGGCAGCATGTCGCCCGACCGCGCGGCGCTGGCCGAGGCGAGCGTCAGTGCCTGGGCCGTCTCGCCGGCATAATAGAGGGTAGCCGCGATGCGGGCGCGGGCGGCATCGTACTGCACGGTGTCGAGCTTGCCGCCGAACTCGTCCTGGCCCAGCAGGCTCAGGGCACTGTTGGTGCGGCCGGAGCGCAGCAGCTCTTCCACCCGCGCCACCGCCGCACGGTCGCTGCGGGCACGGGACACGGTGCGGCTGCGCGGGGCGACGGTGACACTGTCGTCATCGTCCTCCTCGTTGCTGGCGACGGTGCGCAGGCCGCCCAGCCGTTCCAGCGACCCGACGAGGCGGACACGCTCCTCGCCGCGCGGCGGCTTCGGCGCCCGCTGGCCGGCGGGCTGGCGCTTCTGGGCCAGAGCGTAGACCCGCTCCGCCCCTGCGAGGTCGCCGTAATCCTGCATCCAGCGGGCGAGTTCCTCGTAGCCGGCGCGGCGGTCGGGGTGGAGATAGCGCTGGCGCAGGACATAGCCGATCAGCCGGCGGTCCTTCAGCTTCGCCATCTCGGCATCTGCGGCGTCCCACTCCGCCCGTTCCTGGGCTGCGAAGATGCGGCGGTAACGGGCGGCATCCTCCTCGTCCAGCTGGACGGCGCGGGCCGTCTCGTCGAACGCCAGCAGCAGCGGTGCGCTGGCGGAGGCGGGGGAGTCGTCCACGACCGCGGACGGCGCGGTCCCGGCGGTCGGGTTGCCGGATGCCGGGGAATCGACAACGGTGGAATCAGGTGCGGAGGAATCGGGGGTGGCGGTTTCGGGAAGCCCCATTGCTGGATCGACCGGCGCAGGATCGATAGGCGCGTCGGCGAAAACGGGGCTGGTGGGGTCAGGCACGGAATCCCCGCCGGGCGGGACGACGGCGTGATCGTCCGGCGCGTGGATGATGAGGGCGGCGCAAGCGGGCTGGGACCCGACCGCACCGTCGGGTCCCAGGGTGTAAGCCACCGTGAGACCCAGCACCCCCAGAAGGTTCCGCCGCAGCGGGGCCGCGCTCGCGACCCGGTATGCTGCACTGCAAAATATCCGGAGCATGGCTTCGGGATACCTCACGTCGGCGCGAACCGCAAGCAACGGATTCGCTCGGAATGTGTCGGCCCCGGTATTCGCCAGATGTTACAACGCTTTAACAGAGATGGGAAAAAGGCTCTAGCCCGTTGGGAAAATGCCTTTCGGCATGGTCTGACCACATTTGTGCTGCGCGGTGATCGCAATCATACGAACGATTTCGGCAGCGCTGTGACATCCCGTTTTCTCTTTCGATTACTTGATCCCTTCTTCGGCGATCTTTTGCTGCAACGCAAGCATGTCCCGCCACGCTTCCCGTTTTGCGATAGGGTTGCGCAGGAGGTACGCCGGATGGAGCATGGGCATCAGCGGAACGGGAGTTCCCGCGACCTCGTAGGTCCGCCACTGTCCGCGCAGGCGGGTGATTCCCTCCGCCCGGTTCAGCAGGGTCTTGGCCGAAACCCCGCCGAGCGCCACCAGCAGCTTCGGCCGCACCAGCTCCACATGCCGCTCCAGGAAGGGCAGGCAGGCGGCGATCTCCGCCTGGGTCGGGCTGCGGTTGCCGGGCGGGCGCCAGGGCAGGATGTTGGCGATGTAGACGGCGCTGCGGTCCAGGCCAATCTGGGCCAGCATGCGGTCCAGCAGCTTGCCGCTGACCCCGACGAAAGGCTTGCCCTGCCGGTCCTCGTCCTCGCCCGGCGCCTCGCCGATCAGCATCACCCGCGCCTGCGGGTTGCCGTCGGCGAAGACGGTGTTCATTGCCGTCGCCTTCAGCGGGCAGCCGTCGAAGCTGCGCAGGGCCGCCTCCAGCGCCTCCAGCGTCTGCGCGTCTCCGGCGCGGGCACGGGCCTGGATGCCGGCCTCGCTGGCGCCCAGCGGCTGGTCGGGCGAGGCGAAGAGGGCCGTTGCCGGACGTGCCGCCGCCGGGGCCGGCGCCCGAGTCGGGGTGGGGCCGCGCGCCGCGTTGGGCCCCGCAGCAGGGCCGGAAGCCGCGCCACCGGCCGCGGCTGCGCCGGCGGACGGTGCGCGTGCGACCGGCCGGGCGGTGAGGGCGGCCCAGTCGGTCGGCTCGTCGCCGATGGCCTCGTCGCAGCCGATATCGGCATGCCAGCGCAGCGCGTCGAGGATGTCGCATACGTCAATCATCGTTTGACCTTACCACAGATCGTGTGGTCTTACATGTCCAGATACCCAATTTGGGTGCGGCGCAAACCGTGCTACAAGCACGCGCCCGCAAAAAGACCATAGGGCGTCCCGAGGGAAACAGTACCAAAACAAGACGGTGGGGGAGTGTGGTGATGGAACGCGAACCGCGCGAGGTCATGGAATACGATGTTCTGATCGTCGGCGCCGGCCCGTCGGGCCTGAGCGCCGCGATCCGTCTGCGGCAGCGCGCGGTCGAGACCGGGCAGGAACTCAGCGTCTGCGTGATCGAGAAGGGGTCGGAGGTGGGTGCCCACCTGCTGTCCGGTGCCGTCTTCGAACCGCATGCGCTGGACGAGCTGATCCCGGACTGGAAGGAAAAAGGCGCCCCCCTCACCACCAAGGCGCGCGAAGACCATTTCCTGTTCCTGACGGAAACGAAGGCCTACAAGTCGCCCTTCGCCCCGCCGCAGATGAACAACCACGGCAACTACATCATCAGCCTGGGCAATCTGGCCCGCTGGATGGCGACGCAGGCGGAAGAGCTTGGGGTCGAGATCTACCCCGGCTTCGCCGCGGCGGAAGTGCTGTATGACGACAAGGGCGCGGTGAAGGGTGTCGCCACCGGCGACATGGGCATCGACAAGGACGGCGAGAAGACCGGCAACTACACGCCCGGCATGGAACTGCACGCCAAGCAGACCATCTTCGCCGAGGGCTGCCGCGGGTCGCTGACCAAGACCCTGTTCGAGAGGTTCGACCTGCGCCGCGACTGCCAGCCGCAGACCTACGGCATCGGCATCAAGGAGCTGTGGGAGGTCGATCCCTCCCAGTCGAAGCCGGGCCTGATCGTCCACACCATCGGCTGGCCGATGGACCCCAAGACCTATGGCGGGTCGTGGCTGTATCACATGGAAGGGAATCTGGTGTCGGTCGGCTTCGTCGTCGGCCTCGACTACTGGAACCCGCACATGAGCCCGTTCGAGGAGTTCCAGCGCTACAAGACCCACCCGGCGATCCGTCCGACCTTCGAAGGCGGCCGGCGTCTGTCCTATGGCGCCCGTGCGCTGTCGGAAGGCGGTTTCCAGTCGATCCCGAAGCTGACCTTCCCCGGCGGCCTCCTGATCGGCGACGGCGCCGGCTTCCTGAACGTGCCGAAGATCAAGGGCAACCACACCGCCATGAAGTCGGGCATGGTCGCGGCCGAGGCGGTGTTCGACCACCTGACCGGCGGCGCCGACAACGGTCCGGAGGTCATCGCCTATCCGGAGCGTCTGAAGCAGTCCTGGGTCTGGCCGGAGCTGTACGCCGTCCGCAACATCCGCCCGGGCTTCCAGAAGGGCCTGTGGGCCGGTCTGGCGAACGCCGCCTACGAGACGGGACTGAAGGGCAAGTCGCCCTGGACGCTGAAGCACCATGCTGACCACACCACCCTGGTGAAGGCCAGCGAGGCGCCGAAGATTGCCTACCCCAAGCCGGACGGCAAGGTCAGCTTCGACCGCCTGTCCTCGGTCTACCTCTCCAACACCAACCATGAGGAAGACCAGCCGCCGCACCTGACGCTGAAGGACAAGTCGGTCCCGATCAGCGTCAATCTGGCGCTCTACGACGCGCCGGAGCAGCGTTACTGCCCGGCCGGCGTGTACGAGATCGTCCGCAACGACGACGGCAGCGATCCGCGGTTGCAGATCAATGCGCAGAACTGCGTGCACTGCAAGACCTGCGACATCAAGGACCCCACCCAGAACATCAACTGGGTCGTGCCGGAAGGCGGCGGGGGGCCGAACTATCCGGGCGGCATGTAAGACGCTTTTGTCTCCCCCCGACCCACGGCTTCGCCACGGGTCGGAGGGGGCATGCGCATGCGCCGAAGCCACATGCAGATGGATGACCGGCACCACCCCGCGGGTGCCGGTTGCGCCGCGCGCCACTCCTATCTATAAGGCAAGCGGTAACCTTTCTGCGACGGCGCGATGATCGTTTCCTGTCCGACCTGTTCGACGCGCTATACCCTCTCCGACGAATCGCTCGGGCAGGATGGCCGGAAGGTTCGCTGCGCCCGCTGCGGTCACACCTGGTGGCAGATGCCCGACCGGGCGGAGCTCGAGCCGGTCGTCCCCGATGCCCTGACCGAACTGCGGCCCGCAAAGCCCGCAGCGAAGGCCGCCGGGAAATCCGCAGAAAAATCCAAAAGCAAATCACCGAAGGCCCCGCGTGCCAAGCCGGCCCGCAGCACGGTGATCGGCTTCGCGGTGTTGGGGCTGCTGGTCGCCGGGTCCGCCGCCGGCGCCTATTTCGCCCGCGACGCCATCGTCCGCAGCTGGCCGCCCGCGGCATTGCTCTATGATGCCGTCGGCATGCCGGCCGAGCCACCGGGCTTCGGGCTGGAACTGCGCAACATCCGCTCGGAACAGAAGCTCGAAGGCGGGAAGACCGTCCTGCTGCTGGAGGGGGAGGTCGCCAACACGACCGACACCGAGCGCACGCTGCCGCCGCTGCGCGTCAATACCTTCGGTCCGGAGCACAAGCTGCTGCAAAGCTGGGCCATCGAGCAGTCGGCCGAGACGCTCGGCCCCGGTGCCGCGGCGGGCTTCCACCACAGCCAGCCCGATCCCGGCCCGGTGACCGAAGTGACGATCACCTTCGGCGGTCCACCCCCCGGTCTGGAGCCGCCCGCTGCCGAGAAGCCTGCCGAGAAAGCCCCGGAAAAGCCGGCTGCTGCGAAGCCGGCTCCCGAGAAGCACCCCCCTGAAAAGCACGCTGCTCCGGCCAAGGGCCACTGATCCGGATCGGGGCGGCGATCTTCACCGCTCCGGAATGCCGTATTTCCGCAGTTTGTTGGCGATCATGGTGTGCGAGGTGCTCAGCCGCGCCGCCAGCTTGCGGCTGGACGGAAAGCGCGGGTAGAGCCGGCGCAGCAGCGTCCGCTCGAATCCATCCACCGCATCCTCCCAGCTGCCGGCATCCTCCGCCGGCACTTCGGCCGCCTGCATGCCGGCGCCGGCCAGTTCCAGGTCGGCGGCGTCCAGCGTGCCGCCGTCGCTCATCGTCATGGCGCGGAAGATGACGTTCTCCAACTGCCGCACATTGCCGGGCCAGCGGTTGGCGAGCAGCGCCGCCGCCGCCGCCGGGGTCAGCCGGCCGGGCGGGCGGCGGGCCTGCGCCGCCGCGCGCGCGATGAAATGGCGGGCCAGCAGCAGGATGTCCTGCCCACGCTCCCGCAGAGGCGGGACGTCCAGCGTCAGCACGTTGAGGCGGTAGAACAGATCCTCGCGGAAGCTATGGTCGGCGACCATCGCCTCCAGCGAGCGGTGGGTGGCGCTGATGACGCGGACATCGACCTTCTGCTCGCGCTCGCCGCCCACCCGGCGGAAGCTGCCGTCATTGAGGAAGCGCAGCAGCTTGGCCTGGAGATAGGCCGACATCTCGCCGATCTCGTCGAGGAAGACGGTGCCGCCATGGGCCAGCTCCAGCAGGCCGGGCTTGCCGCCGCGCTGCGCCCCGGTGAAGGAGCCGGGGGCGTAGCCGAACAGCTCGCTCTCCGCCAGATTCTCCGGAACGGCGGCGCAGTTCAACGCCAGGAAGGGCTTGTCCCGGCGCGGGCTGGCGCGGTGGCAGGCATGGGCGATCAGTTCCTTGCCGGTGCCGGTCTCGCCCAGGATGAGCAGCGGCGCCTCCATCGCGGCGACGCGTGCGGCGCGTGCCTTCAGCGCCCGGATCGGCGGCGATTCACCGAGGATGCGGTCGAAGCCGCCCTCATCGAAATTCTGGATCGCATCCAGCCGTTCGCCAAGGCGCGACGGGGTGAACAGGGTGATGACGGCGCCCGCCGCCTCGACATCGACGATGGGCGTCACCTCCAGCAGGAAGGGCTGGCCGTTCAGCGTCACCTCGCGCCCCGACATGCGGAAACCGCCCGCGGTCAGTTCGTCCCTCAGGCCCGGTTCGCCGAACAGCTCGCCGAGATCGAGGCCGGCGAGGCGCGCCTCCGGCAATCCGGCGACCTGGGCGGCGGCGGCGCTCGCCACCACGACGCGGGCCGTACGGTCCACCGCCAGCACCGGGTCGGGCAGGGCGGCGAGCAGCGCATCCAGATGCAGCCGCCGCCGCGTGCCCGGCAGCATGTCGATGGCCGCCACCGACCGCACCCCGACAATGCCCCGCAGCGCGTCGGAAAGAGCCGGCAGGGCCGCCGGATCGAGGCCGGGGGCGTCGATGTGGATCAGCGGCGGGTCGACCTCGACACCGACCACATTGAGCCGGCGCAACGCCAGCACGGCGAGGATCTCATGGGCGATGCCGACACGGTCGGTGAAGGTGACTTCGATGCGCATGGGCGTGGCGTTGGCAGTGGAGGCGACCGACACTCACTGTACACATATCGTTACGCCGTATCAAAATCTTTACACCGCTTCAAACCGTTGATTTCCAACATTCTAGTCCGGAAAGGCCACCTCCCTGTAAATATACGCATACACCAGATCACCCGCCGCTCCGCCCGCATTGCAGCAAATCCGCCATTTCGTGGACTGGCACGGTGTTTGCGAAACACCCAAGCGAAGTCATCCATCCCTCGGGGAGCCAGTCTCATGCGCGTGATCGTTCTGGGCAGCGGCGTCATCGGTGTCACCACCGCCTATTATCTGGCGCGCGCCGGGCATGAGGTGACCGTGATCGACCGTCAGGCCGGCCCGGCGCTGGAGACCAGCTATGCCAACGCGGGCGAGGTGTCGCCGGGCTACTCCGCTCCCTGGGCGGCGCCGGGGCTGATGCTGAAGGCCGCCAAGTGGATGATGATGAAGCATTCGCCGCTGGTGATCCGGCCGAAGCTGGACCCGGCGATGTGGTCCTGGTGCCTGAAGCTGCTGGCCAACGCCAACGAGGCGAGCTACCAGCTCAACAAGAGCCGCATGGTCCGCGTCGCCGAATACAGCCGCGACTGCCTGAAGGCCCTGCGCGCCGAGACCGGCATCACCTATGACGAGCGCACCCAGGGCACGCTCCAGGTCTTCCGCACCCAGAAGCAGATGGACGCCGCCGGCTACGACATGGCGGTTCTGGAGCGCTACGGCGTTCCCTACAGCCTGTTCGACCGCGATGGCCTGACCTCGGTCGAGCCGGCTTTGGCCCATGTGAAGGACAAGCTGGTCGGCGCGCTGCACCTGCCGGGCGACGAGACCGGCGACTGCTTCCAGTTCACCAGCAAGCTGGCCGCCTATGCCGCCAAGCGCGGGGTGGAGTTCCGCTACGGCGTCTCCATCCGCGGGCTGGAGAGCGACGGTCGCAAGATCACCGGCGTGCTGACCGACCAGGGCACGCTGACCGCCGACAGCTACATCGTCGCCATGGGCAGCTATTCGCCCAAGCTGGTGAAGCCGCTGGGCATCGACCTGCCGGTCTATCCGGTGAAGGGCTATTCGCTGACCCTGCCGATCACCGACGCCGCCCATGCCCCGGAATCGACGGTGATGGACGAGACGCACAAGATCGCCGTCACCCGCCTCGGCGACCGCATCCGCGTCGGCGGCACGGCGGAGCTGTCCGGCTTCGACCTCAGCCTGCGCGAGAGCCGCCGCGGCCCGCTGGACCATGTGGTCAGCGACCTGTTTCCGAAGGGCGGCGACCTGTCGAAGGCGGAGTTCTGGACCGGCCTGCGCCCGAACACTCCGGACGGCACGCCGATCCTGGGGACGACCAATGTCCGCAACCTGTACCTCAACACCGGCCACGGCACGTTGGGCTGGACGATGTCCGCCGGTTCCGCCCGCGTGCTGGCCGACGTGGTCAGCGGCCGTCAGACCGAGATCGACATGGAAGGCCTCAGCGTCGACCGCTACGGCCGCAAGCCGTCGGTGGCGGTGTCGCGCCCGGCGGCGGTGCGCCCTGCCTGACCTGGGCCGGCCTGACCTGAATATGTGACCCGCGCCGTACGGCGGACGCGGGTCATCGCCAGCTCAAGAAGGGCGGCGTCGGTGATCTCGGCCCCATCCAGCCGATGTCGCCCGCGCCGCCCTTCGAATTTCTCCACCCGGTGTCCGAGGCGCCTGAGATGCAGGATCGCCTCGTAGAGCCGGGCCGCCGGCTCCGCGCTCGGACGGGCCGTCATGGATGGACCACCAGGACGACCAGCCGCTTTGGCCCGTGGACGCCGTAGGCCAGCGTCTGCTCGATGTCGGCGGTCTTGCTGGGACCCGACACCAGCAGCACGTTGGTCGGCATCGCCTGCGCCCATCCCTGCTCGCGCATGGCTTGCAGGAAGGTGTCGTAGAGGGCGTCCGCACGCAGCAGCGCGATGTGGATGTGCGGGACCAGCGAGAGGGTGCGCGGTTCGTCGGCCGTCGGCCACAGGATCAGGCTGCCCGTCTCGGCGATGGCGCCGCGGGTGGTGGTCAGGCCGGCTTCGATGGAGTCGAACAGCTGGGGCTTGATGTCTTCGAAGGGCCGGTCGTAGGGGATGAGGGCGGTGGAACCTGCGCCCCACCCCTCGACCAGCCGCTTCCCCGCCTCCGTCTCCGGCGCGTAGACCAGCGACCCCACCCCCTCACGCGCCAGGAACTCGCTCAGCACCGCCGGCCAATCGGCCTCGGCCGCGTCGAGAAACTCGGTATGCACCGCCTCCATCAGGCGGCGGATGCGGGGCAGCCGCTCCTCCTCCGCCCACTGCTTCGCTTCGATCGGCGCGAAATCCGAGGCCGGCGGGGTCAGCGGGTGGGCGTCGCGCGTCCTGCGCAGTTTCGTCAGGATCGAGTTGCGGGCGTCAGACATCGGGAACCCCCTTGGCGCGGGCGAGGTCGTGCAGGGTGCGGCCGGCAAAGCGCGGCTTGGTGCGGACGTTCGTCCACTCCTTCAGCATCGGCAGCGACGACGGCGCCGCATTGCCGAGTTTGCTCATCGCCAGCGTGGCGACGCGGTAGGCGGTTGGCGAGGCGTTCATCGCCGCCCAGCCGCTCCACACCATCGCTTCCGTCCGGCTGGCCTTGGCGCCGCCGTCCTTCACCGCACCGCTGGGCTTCACCGCCTCGACCCGCAGGCGCCCCATGATCTCGACGATGGGGATCTTCACCGGGCAGATCTCGACGCAGGCGTTGCACATGGTGCAGGCGTGGGGCATGGCGCCGCGCTTGGCCAACCCCTCGATCTGCGGCACCAGGATCTTGCCGATGGGGCCGGGATAGGGGGCCTCATAGGCATGGCCGCCGACCTTGGTGTAGACCGGGCAATGGTTCATGCAGGCGCCGCAGCGGATGCAGCGCAGCGTGTCGCGCAGTTCCGGGTCGGCGTAGATGCTGGACCGCCCATTGTCGAGGATGACCAGATGCACCTCGCGCGGGCCGTCCTTCTCACCCGGCTTGCGGGGACCGGAGATCATGTTGACGTAGGTGGTGATCGGCTGGCCGGTGGCGGAGCGCGGCAGCAGGCTGATCACCGGCGGCACGTCCTCCAGCTTTTCCACCACCTTTTCCAGACCCATGAAGGCGATGTGGACCGGCGGCACCGTGGTGCACATGCGGCCGTTGCCCTCATTCTCGATCAGGCAGAGGGTGCCGGTCTCCGCCACCGCGGCGTTGACCCCGGACATGCCGACATCGGCGGCCTGGAACTTGGCGCGCAGCACCCGGCGGGCGAGGTCGGTCAGATAGGCGGCATCCTCGCGGCTCTCGGCGTCCTTGATCTTGCGCTTGAACAGATGGGCGATCTGTTTGGTGTTCAGGTGGATCGCCGGCATGATGATGTGCGACGGCATGGTGCCGTCCAGCTGCACGATGTATTCGCCGAGGTCGCTTTCCAGAACCTCGATGCCGTCCTTTTCCAGGACGGCGTTCAAATGCATCTCCTCCGTCACCATCGATTTGCCCTTGACCACCAGTTTGGCGTCGACCCGGTGCAGGATGTCGAGGGCGATGGCGTTGGCTTCATCCGTCGTGGCGGCCCAATGGACGGTGATGCCGTTGCGGGTACAGTTCTCCTCCAGCGTCTCCAGCAGTTCCGGCAGCTTCGACAGGGCGCGCAGCCGGACCGAGGCGGCCAGCGCCCGCACCCCCTGCCATTCGCCGGCATCGGCGAACTGGGCGGCGCGCTTGCTCATCAGCCCGTCCATCGCGCGGCGGAAATTGCCGCGCAGCTGCGGATCGGCCAGCGCCGCGTGCGAGGCGGCGGCGAAATCCGGTGCGTTACCGTCCATGGATGCGCTCCTTCAGGAACTGGGCGATGTGCTGGCCGCGTGCAGCCTTGGCTCCGGCCTCCAGCGCGCCGCCGATGTTCAGCAGGCAGCCGCAGTCGCCCGACACCACGCGGGCGGCGCCGGTGCCCTCGATGTCCGCCACCTTGTCGCCGACCATCGCGGCGGAGATCTCCGGATGCCGCACGGCGAAGGTGCCGCCGAAGCCGCAGCATTCCTTCTCCCGCTTCAGCTCCACCAGCTCGACATTGGCAAGCTGGCGCAGCAGCGCCTTCGGTTCCTCGACCACGCCCATTTCGCGCTGGGCATGGCAGGAGGCGTGCCAGGTGACGCGCACCGGCTCCCCCTTGTCGGTGAGCTGGACGTCGAGGACATGGACCAGGAACTGCGTCAGTTCCCAGACGCGGGCCGCAACCTGCACCGCCTTGGCCTCATCCGGCTCCCCGTGGAACAGGTCGGGCCAGTGCTTCTTCATCATGCCGGCGCAGGAGCCCGACGGTACGACGATGGGATCGTCGCCGGGGAACAGGTCCAGCTGGGCGCGGGCGACCTTCAGCGCGTCGGCGCGGTAGCCGGAATTGTAGGCGGGCTGGCCGCAGCAGCTCTGCCCCTGTGGAAAGACGACGGTCAGGCCCTGCGACTGCAACAGCTCGATCCCTGCCATCCCGGCGTCGGGGAAGAACAGGTCGACGAGGCAGGTGCCGAAGTAATAGACGCGGGTGGGTTTGGGGATCGCGGACATCGGGCGCTTCCTCAGGAATAATCGTGTCGGCGGGCGTCGTTCAGAAGGCCGGTTCCGCCACCCGCGCCGTCGCCTCGGCCTTCGCTGTCGTGCAAGCGTCGACCAGATAGACGATGGACCGGTAAGGAACACCCGCCTTGTCGGACAGGCCGATCTCGCAGGTGCGGCTGGTGGAGTAGCCCGACGCGCAGCCTTCCGGCACCGTGGCCGGCAGGTGGCGCAGGGCGTGCGCATTCAGTTCCGGCGTGGTGAAGCCCTTGTCGCCGGCGAAGCCGCAGCAGCCGACGTCGGGTGGCACAACCACCGTCTCGGCGCAGGCCTTTGCCACCGCGGTCAGCGCACCGTCCAGCCCCATCCGGCGGGTGGAGCAGGTCAGGTGCAGCATCACCGGCTCCGCCGTCTTGGCGATGTCCAGGCGGGGCAGGGCGAACTCGCCGAGGAACTCCGCCACGTCGAGGATGCGCAGCCCCGCGTCGGTCAGCCGCTTCTTCAGCCGCAGGGCGCAGGGGCTGGTGTCCATCACCACCGGGTAGCGGCCGCCCCGGCTCGCCTTCGACAGGGCGGCCAGCATGGCATCGGCCTTGGCGTCGGCGGCCTCGATCAGGCCCTTACTCTCAAGCGGCATGCCGCAGCATTGCCCATCCGCCGCTTCCGGATAGAGGATGCGGAAGCCGGCCTTGCGCATCACCGATTCGACGACCTCGGGCAGCGGGCGCTGCTGTGGATCGCCGGCGGCCGGGCCCATGGTCCGGCTGACGCAGCTGGGGGCGTAAACCACCGTCGGCACGTCGTCGTCGGTGACGACGGTCTCCGCCTTCGGCGAGAAGGTCGCAGCGGTCGGCAGGCTGCGCGGCAGCGAGGGCAGGCCGCCGCCGCTCAGCACGCGGGCCGCGGCTTCGGCGACCCCATGTCCGACCGTGCGGCGGGCGAAATCGGCCAGACGCAAACCGGTGCGGGCGAGGCTCAGCGTCCCTTCCATATGGTCGGCGACCAGAGCCCCCGCCTTGCGGGCTACGGCGCCGCGCCGCTCGCCGCGCATGGATTTGATCAGCAGCCCGGTCTCGATCCCCACCGGGCAGGCGGTTGCGCACAGGCCGCAGGCGGCGCAGGTGTCGATGCCCTGGTAATCGTAGGCGGCGGCGATCTCGGCCAGGCGCCCGGCATCGTCACCGGTGGCCTCCAGCCGCGCCAGTTCGCGCCGGCCGACGATGCGCTGGCGCGGCGACAGGGTGAAGCGGTGGGACGGGCAGGTCGGCTCGCAGAATCCACACTCGATGCAGGTGTCGACCAGCGGGTCGGCCGGCGGCAGCGGCTTGAGGTTTTTCAGGTGGGCCTGCGGGTCGCCGTTCAGGATGACGCCCGGATTCAGCAGCCCGTCGGGGTCGAAGAGATCCTTGATCTCCTTCATCAGCCCATAGGCCTGCGGACCCCATTCCATCTCGACGAAGGGGGCCATGTTGCGGCCGGTGCCGTGCTCCGCCTTCAGCGAGCCGTCATAGCGGGTGACCACCAGCTCGGCGACATCGTCCATGAAGCGGCGGTAGCGGTCGATCTCCGCCTGGGTGTCGAAGGCCTGGGTGAAGACGAAGTGCAGGTTCCCTTCCAGCGCGTGGCCAAAGATGATCGCCTCGCGGTAGCCGTGGCGCTCGAACAGTGCCTGCAATTCGCGTGTCGCGTCGGCCAGCCGCGGTAGGGGGAAGGCGACGTCCTCAATGATGACGGTGGTGCCGGTCTGGCGGATGGCGCCGACCGCCGGGAACAGGCCCTTGCGGATCTTCCAGAAGCCTTCGCAGGCCTTGGCGTCGGTGGTGAAGCTCGTATCGCCGATGGTGACGCAGCCGGCCAGCACCGCGGCGATCTCCGCCACGTTGGCGTCGAGCGCCGCGGCGCTCTCGGCACGGGTCTCCACCAGCACGGCGGCCACCTCGGGGCCGAAGCCGCGGATCTGCGGCGGCATGCCCGGCTTGTCCTGGATGGAGCGGAGCGAGGCGCGGTCCATCAGCTCGGCGGCGTCGACCGGGGCGGCCTTCAGCAGGGCCACCGCGCGGCAGGCCTCGGCGATGTCGGGGAAGAACAGGAGCGCGCTGGCCTTGTGCGGATGCTCCGGCACGGTGCGCAGCGTGATGGTGGAGATGAAGCCCAGCGTGCCTTCCGACCCGATCATCAGGTGCTGGAGGATGTCGACCGGGTCCTCGTAATCCACCAGGGCGTTCAGGCTGTAGCCGGTGGTGTTCTTGATGCGGAACTTGTCGCGGATGCGGGTCGCCAGCGCCTCGTCGGCGCGGGTGCGGGATCCCAGCGCCGCCAGCCGGTCGAGCAATGGGCCATGGCTGTCGCGGAAGCGGCTGCGGCTGGCCGGGTCGGCGCTGTCCAGCACCGTGCCGTCGGCCAGCACCAGCCGCATCGACTCCAGCGTGCGGTAGCTGTTCTGCGCGGTGCCGCAGCACATGCCGCTGGCGTTGTTGGCGGCGATGCCGCCGATCTTCGCCGTGGCGATGGAGGCCGGGTCGGGACCGATCTTGCGGCCCAGCGGGGCGAGGCGGCGGTTTGCCTCCGCCCCGATCACGCCGGGTTGCAGGGTGACGGTGGCCGCGGCCGGGCCGATGGTGCAGCCCCGCCAGCCGTCCCCCAGCACCACCAGCACGCTGTCGCTGACCGTCTGGCCCGACAGGCTGGTGCCGGCGGCGCGGAAGGTCACCGGCACGCCGTGCCCGCGGGTGATGCGCAGCAGCCGCACCACCTCCTCCTCCGTTTCCACCAGCGCCACGATCTTCGGGATCAGCCGGTAGAAGCTGGCGTCGGTGCCGTAGGCCAGCGTGCGCAGCGGGTCGGTGACCAGCCTTGCCTGCGGGATGACGGACTGAAGCTCGGCCAGCACACGGTCGTAAGGGGCGGGCAGCATTGGCGGCGGCTCCTGCTTGGGGGAGGAGGACGTGGAGGTGGAAGAAGGACCGGCCGCTTGGCGGCGGATGGTCAACGGCCGCTTAGCGGCCGATCACCATCAGGGTGAAGGGCCAGAGATAGGCCTGCGCCATCACCAGCAGGCCGACCAGCGCGGTCAGCGCCAGCGAGTGCCAGATGACGAAGCGCAGGATCTTGCCCTCATGTCCATGCCACTTGGTGGCGACGGCGGCGACGACGATGCTCTGGGCGTCGATCATCTTGCCCATCACGCCGCCCGAGCTGTTGGCGGCGGCCATCAGCGTCGGCGGCAGGCCGAGCTGTTCCGACGACACCTTCTGCAGGCTGCCGAACAGCACGTTGGATGCCGTGTCCGACCCGGTCAGCGCCACGCCGAGCCAGCCCAGGAAGGTGCCGAAGAACGGGTAGAGGAAGCCGGAGTTGGCGAAGGCGAGGCCCAGCGTGGTGTCGAGGCCCGAGTAGCGGGTGGTGTAGCCGAGCGCCAGCATCGCCGAGATGGTCAGCAGCGAGTTGCGGATGGCGTAGAGGGTGCGGCCGTAGGTCTTCACCATCTCGACCGGCGAATAGCCCATCAGGAAGCCGGAGATGACGGCGGCGATGAAGATGCCGGTGCCGGTGGCCGACAGCCAGTTCAGGGTGTAGACGGCCGCCTCCGGATGGGCCTTGGCCACCACCGGGGGAACGCGCATCACCATGTTGTGCAGGCCGTCGATCGGGAACTTGAAGATCGACACGCCGTCGAGGAAGGCCTTGACCTCGGGGATGCCCCACAGGAAGACCAGCACGCTGAGGATCGCCCAGGGCATCCAGGCGCGGCGGACTTCCGCGCCGCTGTAGCCGTGGCTGCGGCGCGCCTCGCCTTGTACCACGGCGGCGCCGGCGGACTGCGTCATGGCGGAGGCCCCGCCGGCGGTGTGCCAGATCGCCTTCGGGTGCCAGACCTTCAGGAACAGGGTGACGCAGACCAGCGAGACGATGGCGGCGGCGACGTCCACCAGCCAGGGGCCGTGATAGTTCGACACCAGATACTGCGGGACGGCGAAGGAGACGCCGGCGACCAGGATGGCCGGCCAGATCTGGATCATGCCGCGCCAGCCGGCGAAGGCGACGATCAGCCAGAACGGCACCAGCACCGAGAAGAACGGAAGCTGACGGCCGATCATCGCCGACAGGTCCAGCAGAGGCAGGCCGGTGACCGCCGCCAGCGCCAGCACCGGCGTGCCCAGCGCGCCATAGGCGACCGGGGCGGTGTTGGCGATCAGCGACAGGCCCGAGGCCGCCAGCGGGGTGAAGCCCAGCCCGATCAGCATGGCGCCGGTCACGGCGACCGGCGTGCCGAAGCCGGCGGCACCCTCGAAGAAGGCGCCGAAGCAGAAGGCGATCAGCAGGAGCTGGAGCCGGCGGTCGTTGGTGATGCCGGTGATGCTTTCCTGCAGGATCTTGAACTGCCCGCGCTGCTCGGTCAGGTGATAGAGGAAGATGATGTTGACGACGATCCAGCCGATCGGCAGCAGACCGTAAGCCGCACCCAGCAGCGCGGTCTTTCCCGCCATCGCCACCGGCATGCCGAACACGACGATGGCCACCGCCAGCGCCGTCGCCAGACCCAGCAGGGCTGCGCGGTGCGCCTTCATATGGAAGATGCCGAGACCGCCCAGCATCACCAGGACCGGCAGCGACGCGAACAGCGTCGACAGCCAGATGTTGTTCATCGGGTCGTAGACTTGCGACCAGCTCATCGTCAGGGGGCTCCTTCTCGGGGAGTGATGTCGGTCCGAACGGTGTCCCGGGAGAAGGAGAGCCGATTTTGCACACATCCTGCCTGCCCGCGCCTGGAGGACGGCGCGGGAGGAAGGCCGGATGTCGGCAAAACAGAGGCGTTCACCGCCGCCGGGGTCTTGCGGCCCCGATGCTTACGGTGCGGATGCGCCCTTGCGGGTGCTGGTCCGTCCTGTCCCGGTACGTTGTGGATGCACTTTCCGCCCCGGCTGGTTTGGGGAAGGCCCCTAGCCAGTCCGGCGGCGATGGACATCTCTTATCCATACGGTGGGCGTTGGATAAAATATTTTACCAGACTGTGCAATGGCTGAATCGTTTGTCAGCCGACCAACTTTGGTAGGGGGGTGCGACCTCGCCGGTCGCCGCCGCTCTGGACGCCTGTTCCGTCCATCGCTATTGAAGAGGATCGGGACGCACAAGGGAGAGGCCGCCCACCCAATGCAGGGGACGATCAAACCGGCCAAGCTGGCCGACGCCATTGCCGAGCATCTGGAACGGCTGATTCTGGAAGGCGCGCTGCGTCCGGGGGAAAAGCTGCTGGCCGAACGCGAGCTGGCGGTGAAGCTGGACGTGTCGCGCCCGTCGCTGCGCGACGCCATCGCCAAGCTGGAGGAGCGTGGCCTGCTGGTCAGCGGGCGCGGCGGCACCCATGTCGCCAGCTTCCTGTCGCAGATCGCCGATCCGCTGATGACGCTGATGCGCAACAAGCCGGACGCGTCCTTCGACTATCTGGAGTTCCGCCGTTCCATAGAAGCGGCCGCCGCCGGGCTCGCGGCCCAGCGGGCGACCGACCTCGACCGCGATGGCATCCGCACCATCGTCGCCCGGATGCAGGCCGCCCACGGCAAGGACGACAGCTCGGAAGAGGCGGATTCTGACGCCGACCTGCATCTGGCGATCTACGAGGCGGCGCACAACGTCGTCATGCTGCACATCATGCGGACGCTGTCCGACCTGCTGCGCAACGACGTGTTCTACAACCGCACCGACCTCTATTCCCGGCCGGGCGTGCGCGAGCTGCTGCTGCAACAGCATCTGGCCATCGCCAATGCGGTGCTGGACGGCAACGCCGCGGCAGCGAGTGCGGCGGCCGAGGGCCATGTGGAGTTCACCTTGCAGACCCTGCGCGAGATCCGCGAGCACAACGCCCGCGTCCAGGTCTCGCTGCGGCGGATCGGCCGGACCGACCTGATCGACAGCGGGGTGTGAGAGGACCCGGACCGCTCCGGATCTCTGCCCGGCGGGGCGTCATGGCGAAGGTACTATGTCTGTGGGCTTGCCCTGACTGGCGGCAAGCCCTTGGCCGGGTTACACTGTGGCATTGCTCAGTGCCGCCGTCTGCCTGACTGGACTTGCCTTATCCACTCTGCCCGAGTGCCGCCCTTGTCTTCCTTGTCCACTTCCTCGTCCTCTTCCAAGAAGCGCCGGATCCTGCTGATCGAGGATACGGTCCCGCTCGCCAAGCTCTACATCGAGTTCCTGCGCGCCGACGCGCATGAGGTCGTGCATTGCACCCGCGGGGGCGAAGCGCTGGACGCGGCGGCGGCCTCCCCGCCCGACGCGGTGATCCTGGACCTGAAGCTGCCGGACATGGACGGGCTGGAGGTGTTGCAGGCGCTGCATGCCCGCGACGCAAGCGTGTCGGTGGTCATCATCACCGCCCATGGCTCCATCGATCTGGCGGTGGAGGCGATGAAGCTCGGCGCCTTCGATTTCATCGTGAAGCCGTTCAACGCGGACCGGCTGAACCTGACCCTGCGCAACGCGCTGGAACGGCGGACCCTGGCCCGCATGGTGGAGGGATACCGCAAAGATCTGGACCGCGGGCGCTTCCATGGCTTCATCGGCAGCTCGCCCGAGATGCAGGCGGTCTACCGCACGATCGAGAGCGTGGCCGCCAGCCGGGCCAACGTCTTCATCACCGGCGAAAGCGGAACCGGCAAGGAGGTGGCAGCCCAGGCCATCCACCGTGCCAGCCCGCGTCGCAACGGCGCCTTCGTCGCGCTGAACTGTGCCGCGATCCCCAAGGACCTGCTGGAATCGGAGATCTTCGGCCATGTGAAGGGCGCCTTCACCGGAGCGGCGGGCGACCGGCCCGGTGCGGCGCTGCTGGCCGACGGCGGCACGCTGTTCCTGGACGAGATCTGCGAGATGCCGTTCGACTTGCAGAGCAAACTTCTGCGCTTCGTCCAGACCGGCACGGTCAACCCCGTCGGCAGCGGCCGGGAGGAGCGGGTGGACGTGCGCTTCGTCGCCGCCACCAACCGCGATCCGCTGGCGGAGGTGCAGGCCGCCCGTTTCCGGGAGGATCTCTATTACCGCCTGCACGTCATCCCGCTGGCCCTGCCGCCGCTGCGCGACCGCGGCGACGACGTGATCGAGATTGCCCGCTCCTTCCTGTTCGACTATGCGCGGGAGGAGGGGAAGGCGCTGGCGGCCTTCACGCCGGAGGTGGAGGCTAGGCTGCGTGCCCATGACTGGCCGGGCAATGTGCGCCAATTGCAGAACGTCATCCGCAATGTCGTGGTCCTGAACGACGGGCCGCAGGTCACCCTGGACATGCTGCCGCCGATGGCCGGCCCGGATGGCTCTGCGGCCGCCTGCGCCGCCTGCGGTTCGCCGCCCGCCGACCTGCCGGAAGGGGACGACGCCGTGCAGCCGCTGTGGCAGGTCGAGAAGGAGATGATCCAGAAGGCGCTGCGGCTGACCGGCGATGATGTGCCGCGCGCCGCCCTGATACTGGAGATCAGCCCCTCCACCATCTACCGCAAGCTCCAGCAGTGGCGTATCGCCGACGGCCGCAGCGCCGGGGAGACGGCTGCGTGAGTGCGGATCCGGTCGAGGGGCCGGTGCCGGCGGCCCTGCCGCCCGACGAGAGCGGCCGGCTGGCGGTTCTGCACTCCTACTGCATCCTCGATACGCCGCCCGAGCCGGGGTTCGACAACATCACCCGGCTGGCCCGCCATTTCTTCCGGACCCGCATCGCGCTGGTGTCGCTGATCGACCGCGACCGCCAGTGGTTCAAGAGCCGCGCCGGGCTGGAGGCGACGGAAACTCACCGCGACTTCGCCTTCTGCGCCCATGCCATTCTGGACGACGGCGTGCTGGTGGTGGCCGACGCGACCAGGGACCGGCGGTTCGCCGGAAATCCGCTGGTCACCGGCGACCCGCACATCCGCTTTTATGCCGGTGCGCCGCTGGTGGCGGACGGGCGGAAGCTGGGGACGCTGTGCGTCATCGACGACAGGCCCCGTGGCGGTTTCGATGCCCGTGAGGCGGAGACGCTGGCCCAGCTCGCCCGGCTGGTGGTGGACGAGATGACGCTGCGCCGCGAGGTTGCCCGGCGCGAGTTGGCGGAAGCGGAGCTGCGCGACCGGTCGCGCCTGCTGAATCTCGCCGAGGAGATTGGCCAGTTCGGCCACTGGTACGTCGACTTCGTCACCGATATCCGCCGCTGGTCCGACGAGGTCTACCGCATCCTGGGCCTGCCGCCGCAGCAGCAACAGCCGACCGTCGAGCTGTCGCGCGCCTGTTACCACCCCGACGACCGCAAGCCCCTGGCCGATCTGGTCGAGCGGGCACGGAAGACCGGCGAGGGGTTTTCAATCGAGGCACGCGTCATCCGGCCGGGCGGGGCGCTGCGCCATGTCTTCATTCGCGGCATGGCCGAATGCGGCGACGACGGCCGGCCGGTCGGCCTGCTCGGCGTCGTGCAGGACATCACCGACGCCAAGCGGGAGGAGGCGGAACTGCGGTCGAACCGCGAGCTTCTCGACCTGACCGTCCAGGCGACGCGGGACGGCATCTGGGACTGGAATCTGGAAGGCGGCGGGATCTGGTTCTCCCCCACCTGGAAGGAGCAGCTCGGCTACCGCGACGGCGAGTTGGAGAACAGCCTGGACATGTGGGCCGGCCTGATCTTCGAGGAGGACCGGATCGCCGCGCTGGAGATGGTCCGCGCCTACAATGCCGGGCTGATCCCGAAATTCGAGGCGGTGCAGCGCTTCCGCCACAAGCAGGGCCACACCGTCTACATCCTCAGCCGCGCCATCCACATCCGCGATGCCGAGGGCCGCGTCGTGCGCATGGTCGGCGCCCATACCGACATCACGCGCGACAAGCTGACGGAAGAGGAGCTGAGGCTCGCCAAGCAGACGCTGGACGATGCGATCGAGGCGGTGCCGGAGGGGCTGGCCTATTTCGATGCCGACGACCGGCTGATCCTGTGCAACGAGCGCTATCGCGAAGCCCATCCGCTGACGGCGCCGCTGATGGTCCCCGGCCGCCCGTTCGAAGATATTCTGCGCGCCGCCGTGGCGAACGGCGAGTTCGCCGGCAATCCGGACGGGCCGAACGACGAAACCTGGATCCAGGCCGAACTGGCCCAGCACCGCAACCCCGGCGCGCCGTTCGAGCGGGAACTGCCTGACGGCCGCTGGATCGTGGTGGCGGAGAACCGGACCAGCAACGGCTCGCTGGTCTGTACCCGCACCGACATCACCGAACGCAAGCGCTTCGAGGCGGAGTTGCAGCGCCAGGCCGCCGACATGTGTGCGCTGGCCGAAGGGCTCGACGCCGCCCGCGAGGAGGCCGACGCCCTGCGCGCCCGTGCCGAGGCGGCGACCCAGGCGAAGTCGGAATTCCTGGCGGCGATGAGCCACGAGATCCGCACGCCGATGAACGGCATCCAGGGCATGACGGAGCTGCTGTTCGACACCCCGCTGACCGACGAGCAGCGCCAGTTCGCCCAGGCCATCCGCAGCTCGTCCAATGCGCTGCTGACCATCATCAACGACATCCTCGACATCTCCAAGCTGGAGGCCGGCCGGGTCACCATCGAAACGCTGCCCTTCGACGCCGCCGATCTGGTGGAAGGGGTGGTGGAACTGCTGACCCCGCGCGCCCACGAGAAGGGGATCGAGATCGGCTTCTACATCGATCCGCTGCTGCGCCGCACCCTGCTGGGCGATCCGACGCGCATCCGGCAGATCCTGGTCAATCTGGTCGGCAACGCGGTGAAGTTCACCGACCGGGGCTCCGTCGCGGTGGAACTGGAGGTGCTGGACGCCACCGACGCCCATCTGGTGCTGCGCATCACCGTGACCGATACCGGCATCGGCATCCCCGCCGAAGCGATGCCGACCCTGTTCAACAAGTTCCAGCAGGTGGACGGCTCGATCACCCGCAAGTTCGGCGGAACCGGCCTTGGGCTGGCGATCTGCCGCCAGCTGTCGGAACTGATGGGCGGCAGCATCGCGGTGGAAAGCAGCCTGGGCATCGGCAGCCGTTTCCTGGTGGACCTGCCGCTGGCCCTGTCGGAAGAGGCTCTGCCGCCGGCCGAACAGCCGCTGGCCGGGCGCAGCGTGCTGGTGGTGGACGATCTGGCGGTGAACCGCCGGGTCCTGGCCTCGATGCTCGACAGCCTGGGTGCCTGGCCGACCTGTGTGGAGAGCGGGCCTGACGCGCTGGAGGCGTTGCGGCGCGGTGCGGCCGGGGGCCGTCCCTTCGACGTGGTGCTGGCCGACCAGACCATGCCCGGCATGGGCGGCGACACGCTGCTGGCGACGGTCGCCGGCGATCCGGCGCTGATCGGGACGCGGCGCGTGCTGATCGTCACGCTGGGTCCGGCGGTGCGCGGCGAAAGCGGACCGGCGCCCGGTTTGGCCCATGCGACCCTGAACCGCCCGCTGCGCCAGAGTTCGCTGGCCGCCTGCCTGACCGGGCTGTTCGCCGCTGCGGCCCCCGCCGCGTCTGCCGTTCCGTCCGCCGAAGCGAAGGTGGAGGACGTGCTCCGCCGCGGACGCATCCTGCTGGCGGAGGACAACCGCACCAACCAGCTGTTCGCCACCACCCTGCTGCGCCGGCTGGGCTACACGGTGGAGGTGGCGGAGGATGGCGAGCAGGCGGTGGCGGCGGCCTGCCGCGGTGGCCTCGATCTGGTGCTGATGGATGTCCAGATGCCGGGAATGGACGGGCTGGAGGCTGCCCAGGCGATCCGCGCGCGCGGCGGCGCGCTGGCCGGCCTGCCCATCATCGCCCTGACCGCCGATGCCATGCCCGGAACGCGCGAACTGTGTCTGCGTGCAGGGATGAGCGATTATCTGACCAAGCCGATCAGCCGCGCCGGCCTGCTGTCCGCGCTGGATCGCTGGATCGGCACGGCTGAACCGCCGGCCGCTGCGGCGGAGGCCGGTGGTGGAAGCGGTAAGGGCAGCGCCGCCGTGAACGATGATGGCAGCGGCGAGGACGGCGAGGCGCTGGACGAGGCGGTGCTGGACGATCTGGTGGAAACGGTGGGCGCCGACAGCCTGGCGCTGATCGTCGACAGCTTCCTTGAAGATGTCTCGCACCGGCTGGAGCGGCTGTCGGCGATGGATGATGCCATGCCGGCCGGCACCGTCGACCTGCGCGCGCTGGCCCAGGAGGCGCACGACCTGTCCAGTCTCGCCGGCAGTTTCGGCGGCATGGCGGTCATGCACATCGCCTGGCGCATGGAGGTTCTCTGCCGCAACGGCGACAGGGATCAGGCGGCCCGGCTTCTGCCGGTCCTGTTGCGCGAGGCCGCGCGGCTGGAGCGGAGCTTGCGCGAGCGCACCGGCGTGCCGCGGCCGGTGGCGTGAGGCCGGCGGGCTGAAGCCGGTGCGCCGCGACTGTCCGAAACCGGCGTCAGCCGGTGCCGGGCTGGGTCGAGCCGTCGATATCCTCGGCCCGCTCCCGCAGTTCCTTCGACGACAATCCGGCCGGGGTGGCGTCCTGCAACGTGCCGTCGCCCGGTGTCTTCGTCATGTCCTCGCGCGGGGAGCGTTCGCCGGCCGGGGTCTGGTCATGGGTGTCCGCCCCGGATTTCGCCCCGGATTTCTTCGGCTGGGGCATTCCTTCGGAGGGGGTGCGCGTTTGAGGCGTGTCGGTCATGATGTCCTCTGCTATCTTCTGCCTCTGCAATCTTCCGGAGGAGTCAACGACCAGGATGGGTGCGTGTTCCGCATCCGGCCTATCCTTCGGAGGGTTGAAGGAAGACGTCTCCGTCCAAGGAGACCGGGAGAAGACGGCGCGGCGCCCCGCAGGGTGCCGAAGCGCGCAGTCCCAGTGCGTGCCAAGTCGGGCCAACCACCAAGGTCCGGCAGCGGAGGCCGCGAGCCGCCGCCCAGCCGGCCAGCAAGGAGTGTGAAAAGGTCATGGAATCGAGCAAGCACACGCCGCATGGCGATGTGACCCAGGTCGGCACCGTCACGCTGACCGACGACGCCACCGGCAAGACTTTGAAGCTGCCGCTGCTCGGCGGGTCCACCGGTCCCAACGTGATCGACATTCGCAAGCTCTACGCCGAAACCGGCTATTTCACCTACGACCCCGGCTTTACCTCCACCGCCGCCTGCGATTCGGCCATCACCTACATCGATGGCGACGAGGGCGTCCTGCTGCACCGCGGCTATGCCATCGCCGACCTTGCCGAGAATTGCGATTTCCTTGAGGTCTGCCATCTGCTGCTGAACGGCGAACTGCCCAATCCGCAGCAGAAGGCCGATTTCGAGCGCACCATCACCTACCACACGATGGTGCACGAGCAGCTGGCCAAGTTCTACAGCGGCTTCCGCCGCGACGCCCACCCGATGGCGATCATGTGCGGCGTCGTCGGTGCCCTGTCGGCCTTCTATCACGACTCCACCGACATCTTCGATCCGGTGCAGCGCAAGATCGCCGCGCACCGCCTGATCGCCAAGATGCCGACCATGGCCGCCATGGCCCATAAATACACGGTCGGCGAGCCCTTCATGTATCCGCGCAACGACCTGTCCTACGCGGAGAACTTCCTCTACATGACGTTCGGCACGCCGTGCGAGGAATGGAAGGTCGATCCGGTCCTGTCGGAAGCGATGGACAAGATCTTCATTCTGCATGCCGACCACGAGCAGAACGCCTCGACCTCCACCGTCCGCCTGGCCGGCTCGTCGCACGCCAATCCGTTCGCCTGCATTGCGTCGGGCATCGCGGCCCTGTGGGGGCCGGCCCATGGCGGTGCGAACGAGGCCGTGCTGAAGATGCTGGAGGAGATCGGCTCGGTGGAGCGTATCCCCGAGTTCGTCCGCCGTGCCAAGGACAAGAACGACAGCTTCCGCCTGATGGGCTTCGGCCACCGGGTCTACAAGAACTACGATCCGCGCGCCAAGATCATGCGCGAGACCTGCTATCAGGTTCTCGACCGSCTSGGCATCCAGGACGAGCCGCATCTGGCCATCGCGATGGARCTGGAGARGATCGCCCTGTCGGACGAGTACTTCATCGAGAAGAAGCTCTATCCGAACGTCGATTTCTACTCGGGCATCATCCTGAAGGCGATGGGCTTCCCGACCAGCATGTTCACCGTGCTGTTCGCGCTGGCCCGCACCGTCGGCTGGATCAGCCAGTGGAAGGAGATGATCGAGGATCCGGCCCAGAAGATCGGCCGCCCCCGCCAGCTCTTCACCGGCCACGCCGCCCGTTCCTTCGTCCCGTTGGACAAGCGTTGATCCCACATTGCCGGACATCCCCTCTTCGAAAGGAGAGGGGCGCACCGTGACCCAATCTCTCCAACTGGGCCTGTCGGTCGCCATCGTGGCGGTGACCGGCGGGACGCCGCGCGTCGTGACGGTGCGCAGCGGCTTCACCGTGCCGGACAACCACCGGCGCGGCGACGAGCCGTTGCCGCATCGCGACGCGCTGCCCGGCGCGCCCTTCGAACCCGACCGTTTCCGCACCTTGCAGGATGGTGTCCGCGCGGTGGCGGAGGGGTTGTCGGGTCTGGCGCTCCGCTATGTCGAGCAGCTCTACACCTTTGGCGACCGTTACCGCGACCCGCACGAGCTGTTCGGCGGTCCGCGCTCGGTCGTGGTCGGTTATCTGGCGCTGGTCCGGGATGGCCCCCTGGGCGGCGGCGGCTCGGCCGAATGGCGCGATCTCTACGACCATTTCCCGTGGGAGGACTGGCGCGACCAGCGCCCGCCGCTGCTGGATGGCGTGATCGCCCCGGCGCTCGGCGGCTGGATCGCCTCGGCACCCGACGAGGAGACCCGGCTGCGCCGGGCCGAACGCGCCCAGATGGCCTTCGGCCTGGACGGTGCCGACTGGGACATGGAACGTGTGCTGGAGCGGTTCGAACTGCTCTACGAAGCGGGGCTGGTGGTGGAGTCCTTCCGCGACCGTGATCTCGCCGCCCGGGTCGACCCGTCGGTGTCGGCCGGCGGGCCGATGCCGCGCGCGCTCGGCCGGCCGATGGCGCGCGACGGCCGACGTATCCTGGCAACCGCGTTGGAGCGGCTGCGCGGCAAGCTGCGCTACCGCCCCATCGTGTTCGAACTGCTGCCGCCGACCTTCACCCTGCACCAGCTCCAGCTGGTGGTGGAGGCGCTGTCGGGCGAGCGCGTGCACAAGCAGAATTTCCGCCGCCTGATGATCACCGGCGGCTTCGTCGAACCCACCGGCCAGTATGAAAGCCAGACCGGGGGCCGGCCGGCCGAGCTGTACCGCTTCCGCCGTCAGGCCATCCACGAACGCACCAGCGCCGGTGCCATTCCGTCCGCGGACGGATGAAGGGAAATCCACCGGAAACGTCGACGCGCGGCATTGGGCGCAGTTGTCAACGGTCGGCTGCAAGGGGATACTGGTGGAACCGTTTTAAACCCGGACTATCCTTGTCCGGAAATTCCATTCTCGGAAAATCAATGTCGCACCGCATCCTGATTGCCGACGACCACCCGCTGATGCGCACCGCCTTGACCCAGACCATCGGTCAGGCGATTGCCGGCGCCGTGATTCTGGAAGCGTCGCGGTTCGAACAGATCAAGCCGCTGCTGGACACCGGGGAGCCGCCGGACATCATCCTGCTGGACCTGCACATGCCCGGCATGAGCGGCCTGATCGGCCTGATGATGCTGCGGTCCGAACACCCGGCGATCCCGGTGATCGTGGTGTCGGCATCGGAGGATCCGGTGACGATTCAACGCTCCATCGACTACGGCGCCTCCGGCTTCGTGCCCAAATCGGCGCCGAACACCCAGATCGTCGAGGCGATCCACGCCGTGCTGGACGGGGAGCTGTGGCTGCCGGAGATCAACGGCGGTCCGGAAACCGAAGCGCCCGACCCGGCCCAGCGCGCTGCCACCCTGACGCCCCAGCAGCTCCGCGTCCTCGCCGGCATCGCCGAAGGCAAGCTGAACAAACAGATCGCCTATGAGATGAACGTCGCCGAAACGACGGTGAAGGCGCACGTCACCACGATCCTGCGCAAGCTGGGCGTGCTGACCCGCACCCAGGCCGCCGTGCTGGCGAGCCAACTGGCGCTGTCCGCCGTACCGCCGCCACCGGTGGAGTAGAGGCGGGCGCACCGGATCGCTGCCGGTACGCCCGCTGCCCTGGTTTCAATCGCGGGGCTTCAATTGCTGGCCGTCAATTCCGGCGGGCGCCGGTGTGGATCATGGTGCCGACATGCTCGCCGCGCAGTGCGGCGGTCAGCCGTCCCGGAACCAGGCCGTTCACCAGCTGGACGCGGGTGATGTGGCGGGCGTTCGCCAGCACCTCGACGAATGCCCGGTCCACCGGCAGGGGACCGTCATGGGCAGCCAGATCGGCGGCGGTGACCTCCGCCAGCAGACGGGCCGCGGCACCGTCCGCACCGTTGGGATCGGTGCTGTAAATGCCGTCCACATCCTCGACGATGGTCAGGCTGGCGGCCCCCAGCGCGTCGGCCAGCAGGAAGGCCCCGGTGTCGGCCCGGTGGGACGGAATGCGCGAGGTCGGGAATTCGTGATGGTGGTAGGGCGGGAAGGCGCTGCCCACCACCGCGCGGGCGGCCGACAGATGGACGGCCAGCTGGCTGGCGATGGTCGGATGCTCCACATAGGAGACGCCCTCCGGTGCCAGCAGCGAAGCCAGGATATGGCCGTTCTGCCCGGCCTCGCTCGCCGCCAGCGGCGCCAGCGAGCCGACCGGCAGGCCGAGATCGAGCCCGACGCTGTAGAGATGGCGGGCGCGGATGCCGGCCCCGGTCAGGATCAGCAGACGGTGTTCCGGCAGGATGCGGCGGATTTCCTCGACGACCGGCAGGATCGCGTCACGGCCGCGGTCCATGATCGACCGGCCGCCGATCTTCACCACATGCAGCCAGGGCAGCAGCGCGATCGGCCGGCCGCCGGCAACCGGACGGGTCAGGTCGTCGTTGAGAAGGGTCTGCCGCGCGAGCGGCGAGGCCACATGCTTGATGGTGTTGATGGTCTCGGACATGTCCCGGCTCCTCAGCTCGCGGTGATGATGGTGCCGACATGCTCGCCGGCGAGTGCGCGGGTCAGGTTGCCGGGGACCAGACCATTGACGATCTGCACCTCGCGGACATGGCGCGCGGCCTTCAGCAGGTCGAGCACCGGGAATTCCAGGATCGAGTCCTGAAGCCCCTTCGCCTTCATCTCGTCGACCGAAATCTTCGGAATGAAGGTCGCATCCTTGGACGTCTTCGGGTTGGCGGTGTAGAGCCCGTTCTCGTCCTTCACATAGATCATCCGCTTGCAGCCGAACTGCTCGGCGACCAGGAAGCAGCCGGCGTCGGTGCGGTAGGGCGGGATGACGCCGTTGGCCGGAGGGCGCATCCACAGCGTGTAGGGCGGCATGCCGCTGAAGACCACGGCATGCACCTCCGCCAGATAGAGCGGGACTGCCGACAGACCGGCGCCGTCCACGGCGGAGACGCCATGCTTGGCGAGCAACTGCCCCAGCATGGCGGCATTCTGGTCGGCGACCGAGGCGCCGAGCTGCGACAGCACGCCGGCCGGCAGGCCAAGGCCGGCGGCGATGGAATAGAGGTGCCGGGCGCGGGTGCCGGCGCCGGTGCCGATCAGCAGCTTGTGGGTCTTGCGCGCCGCCGCGATCTCGTCCACCAGCGGGTAGACCGCCGCCCGGCCGCGGTCGATGACGCTCTGTCCGCCGATCTTGATCACCGTGGCATCGGGGAGGATGCGGAAGTCTGCCGCCGCTTCCGCCGTCGCCTGAAGCTCGACATCGGTCAGCGGACGCTGCATCAGCAGCGCCTCAAGTTCCGCAGTCGAATGTGTCGTGGAATTTGCCGCCGTGGGATTCACCATGGAAGGGCAATCCTTTCGTTCCGTCATTGCACGTCAATACCTGTCGTCGGCGCCGCCGCTGCGTCCTTTTGCGGAACCGAGTCCTCCCGACGGTTCCGGACGAAGCCGCAAGGCGCCTCCCCAGTATTCGCATCCTGCCTGACGGGGCCTATTCGGATCGTGGAGTCCGTTGACCGGAAGCTCCAAGGCTGGCCGTGACGGTCGATGCCCCGGAACCGTATGGCTCCGCGTCTCAACCGTCAATAATCTCAATTTCTGTGCGGTTTAATTTCGGCGCGGCTAACCGGCCATCCGCTGCCTTTCGGCGAGCAGCTGGCCGAGCAATGCCCGCAACGCGCCCGGACGCACCGGCTTGTACAGCAGACGGCAGCCGGCCGCCTCGATGTCCTCGCGCACGGCGGCGTCGCGGTCGGCGGTGACGACGGCGGCGGGGATGTCGCTGCCCAGCGAGGCGCGCAGGGTCCGCAAGGCCTCCACGCCGGTCAGGCTGCGGTCGAGGTGGTAGTCGGTCAGGATCACGTCCGGCGTCCGCCCCTCCAGCTTCGCCAGCGCAAGGTCGGGGGCGACGGCGGTGACGACGCGGCAGGACCAGCTGGACAGCAGATCCTCGGTGGCGCGGGCGATGGCCGGCTCGTTCTCCAGGCAAAGGACCAGCACGCCGCGCAGGTCGCGGCCGCGCGGGCGGACCACGACGGCACGGGCGGCGACCGGCTCGTCGGTCAGCGGTACCAGCACGGAGAAGGCGCTGCCCCGCCCGACCTTGGAGCGCACCTGCACCGTGTGGCCGAGGATGCCGGCCAGACGCTCGACGATGGCGAGACCCAGCCCCAGCCCCTTGCCGCGGTCGCCCCGATCGTCGCCGTCGTTGTCGAGCTGGCGGAACTCCATGAAGATTTCCGGCACCTTGTGTTCGGGGATGCCGGGCCCGGTGTCCCACACTTCGATGGACAGGAAACTCCCCCGCCGCCGGCAGCCCAGCAGGATGCGGCCGGTGCGGGTGTAGCGCACCGCGTTGGCGAGATAGTTCTGGAGGATGCGCCGCAGCAGCGTCGGGTCGCTGCGGACGATGGCGGAACAGTCGACCACCCGCAGCCCCAGCCCATGGCGGCTGGCCAGCACGGTGAATTCCTCGCCCAGCGGCTTCAGCAACTCCTCGATCCGCATCGGCACCGGGTTCGGCTTCACCACGCCGCTGTCGATCTTCGACACGTCCAGCAGATCGCCCAGGATCGTTTCCACCGACCGCAGCGAGGTGTCGATCTGGCGGATGGCGCTGTCGCCGTTGCGTTCGCCCAGAGCCGACAGGAACAGCCGGGCGGCGTGCAGCGGTTGCAGCAGGTCGTGGCTGGCGGCGGCCAGGAAGCGGGTCTTGCCGCGGTTGGCGCGCTCGGCCTCCGCCTTCGCTTCCGACAGGGCGTGGGTGCGCTCCTCGATGCGGCGTTCCAGCGTTTCGTTGGCCTCGCGCAGGGCGGCGGCGGCGCGGTGGCGTTCGGTGACGTCGGTGTAGACGGCGACGAAGCCGCCGCCACCACCGGGCCTTTGACCCGGCATCGGGTTGGTGGCGATCTCCAGCACCGTGCCGTCGGGCCGCACCCGCTCATAGACGTCGGGCTTGTTGCGGCGGCGCGGATCGGACCGGCGCTCCAGCAGGGTCTCGATCTCGCCGTTGCGGCCATACTCGCCGCGCCGGGCGATCAGCCCGACGATGTCCTGCAACGAGGTGCCGACCTGGACGAAGCCGTCCGGCAATTCCAGCAGGACGACGAACTGGTTGTTCCAGGTAGCGACGCGCCAGTCCTCGTCGAACACGGCGATGCCCTGGGGCACATTCTCCACGGTGGCGCGGAGAAGCTCGTGCTGCTTCAGGATGGCGCGTGAGGCTTCGTCGATGATCGACCGCGCATCGGTGCGCGACAGCCGGCGGTCGGACAGCAGTCCAGCCACCACGACGCGGGCCGAGGCCGATCCGACGGCGCCGGCGAGCAGACGCTCGGTCAGCTGGATCGCCTCGCCATCGGTGCGCATCAGCAGCGCGGTGCGCAGATCGCCGTCGGCCACGCCGGTGAAGCGGCGGAAGGCGGCATCGGCGCGCGACTGTCCGACATAGCGCAGAGCCAGATCGTGCAGGTCGGCCAGCGTGGCACCGCGCGGCCCATGCGGCTCGCCGTCGGAGGCGCGGCGCAGGCTCATGAAGCGGGCGGCCTGCTGGCGCTCCAGCGTCGACGGACGGGTCAGCAGCGAGACCACGACGAACAGCAGGAGGTTCGGCCCCAGGCTCCACAGGGCGGCATTGGTCAGCGGGTCGATGCCGGCGATGCCGGCGAGCGCCACCGGGCTGAGGCCGGTGAGGCCGAACGGCCCCTCGCGCAAGGCGCTGGAGGCCAGCCATCCGGCGTCGGCGAAGGACGGCAGCAGCATGGTGTAGGCCCAGCCGACGAAGCCGGCGCAGATGCCGGCGAAGGCGCCGCTGCGGCTGGCGCGGCTCCAGATCAGCCCGCCCAGCAGGGCCGGGGCGAACTGCGCCACCGCAGTGAAGCTCATCATGCCGATGGTCGCCAGCGGAAAGGCCGGGCCGATCAGCCGGTAGCAGCCGTAGGACAGCAGAACCAGCACGATCACCGCCGACCGCCGCACCAGCAGCAGGATCCCAGCCGGATCGTCGCGCAGCCGCCGGTCGTCCGGGCGCAGCGCCATCAGCAGCGGGACGGCCACGTCGTTGCAGATCATGGTGCTGAGCGCCACCATCTCCACCAGGATCATGCTTGTGGCGGCCGACAGACCGCCGATGAAGGCGGCCAGCGCCAGCCACGGCCAGCCCTGGCTCAAGGGGATCGACACCATGAAGGTGTCGGCATTCGTCGTGCCGTCCGGAAACAGCATCAGCCCGGCCAGCGCCACCGGCAGGACGAAGATGTTGATGGCGACCAGATAGGCCGGGAACAGCTTCGCCGACGACCGCACATCGCCGCCATGGGTGTTCTCCACCACCGCGACGTGGAACTGGCGCGGCAGGCACAGGATCGCCAGCCCCGACAGCAGGCAGGCCACCCACCAGTCGGTGCCGATGCTGTCCATCCGGATCAGTTCCAGAAAGCCCGGATGGCGGACGGCGGCGTCGAAGAAGGTCGCCGGGTCGCCGAAGACGGACAAGGCGATGGCTCCGCCCACGCCCAGCGCCGCGGCCAGCTTCACCACCGATTCCGCGGCGATGGCCATCATCAGGCCGCGGTGATGCTCGTTGGCCGACACGCTGCGCACGCCGAACAGGATGGCGAAGGCCGCCATCAGCAGTGCCGCCATCAGCGCCGTCCCGCCCGGCATCTGGCTGAGGTCGGTGCCCAGCGACGCCCCGGCCAGGATTTCGAAGCTGACGCTGATCGCCTTCAATTGCAGGGCGATGTAGGGCAGCAGCCCGATCACCGCGGCGACGGTGACGAGTGCCGCCAGGCTGCGGCTCTTGCCGTAGCGCGCCGACAGGAAGTCGGAGATCGAGACGACGTTCTCCGACTTCGCCACCCGGACGATTCGGGCCAGCACCGGCCAACCCAGCCCGATCATCAGGATCGGTCCGATATAGATGGGCAGGAAGTAGAAACCGCCGGTCGCCGCCCGTCCGACCGCGCCGTAGAAGGTCCAGGAGGTGCAATAGACGCCGAAACTCAGGGCATAGAGCCAGGGCGTGCGCCGCTCGCTGCCATGGGGGCCGGTCCGGTCGCCGTACCATGCGATGGCGAACAGCGACAACAGATAGGCCAGCGACGCGGCCAGGATGAACCAGCTTTCCATGGGGCTTTGCGCCTCCGGTTCTTGATCTTCGCTCCCTGTGGGCAGCAGCCTATCACAAACCGGCCATTGTCGCCGCGCCTGCGATCCGCATCCGCTTGCGGTTTCCACTTTCGGTAGAGCGCAAAGGGAGGCGTCCGGTTGTGTGGGGGGCAAAGGGGGCCGTCCTACCGCACGGCCGATCCCGTCGGGACACTTCCCCTCCTTTGGTGTTCTTCCTGCAAGGCTGCAAAGCCTTTGGTCGAACACGAAAAGGTGAAGGAGAGTCCGAATGGTTTCGGTCAGCGCCGGTTCCCAGTCCAGCCTCAACACCGACGCGCTTGATGTGACGAACATCCAGGGCGGCACGATCACCGGTGCCACGCCCGACCAGCTCGTCATCACCTATCCCGGCAACCGGTTCACCGATTTGCGCGGCAATTTCACTTATGATCCGCTCACCAAGGCCCTGACCGGGGGCACCGTCACCAGCGTCACCAACGCGAGCAACGGCGTTCTCGACGTGGCGGTGTCGGATCTGAACCTGCCGGTGGCGACGGCTCTGAACTGGGCGAGCACCGGCACCAGCCCGGAGGCGATCCGCGCCGCCCTGCTGGGAGGCAATGACAGCCTGTCCGGGTCGGAGCTCAACGACACGCTGCGCGGCTATGCCGGCGACGACACCATCAAGGGCGGCATGGGCGACGACCTGCTGGATGGCGGCAGCGGCATCAATGTCATCGATGGCGGCGACGGTAGCAACGACACGGTCGCCCGCCACGCCTCGCTGGCCGACAGCGGCGCCGTCAAATACAATGGCGAGATCTATGTGATCGACGCCAACGGCTATGACCGGCTGACCAACGTCGAGTTCATCCAGTACACCGACCAGACGGTGGCCGGCGCCTCGGCCCCGGTGTTCGACGGCCTGTCCTATATCGCCGCCAATCCGGACCTTGCCGCCGCCTATGGGATGGACAGCGAGGCCGCCTTCGACCATTACCGCTCCTTCGGCTGGAGCGAGGGGCGGTCGCTGACCTTCAACGCCGCCGGCTATCTGGCCGACAACCCCGATCTGGCCGCGGCCTTCGGCACCAACACGGCCGATGCCACCCGCCATTACATCGAGACCGGCCGCAACGAGAATCGCCGGTTCGATTTCGATGCGGAGTCCTATCTGGCCGCCAACCCAGACCTGATCCAGGCCTTCGGCAACGACCCGACGGCGGCGGCGCTGCATTACGCCACCATCGGCCGGACCGAGGGGCGGAGCCTGGGCTTCGACGCGCAGGCCTATCTGGCGCGCTACCCGGATCTGCAGGCGGCCTTCGGCAGCGACCTTCAGGCGGCGACCGCCCACTATGTCGCCGAGGGCTATGAGGAGGGCCGTGTCGCCGCACCGCTCGCCCCCGCCACCGGCGCCGCCTTCGCCGTGGACGATGCGGCCCAGCGCAATGCGACGCTGACCATCGCCTGACGGCGAACGGGCAGAGGCTGAACGGCAAACGGGCGGAGGGTCATCCCCTCCGCCCGTCTTCCTTGTCAGACGTTCATGCGGCCGCGGTCAGTCGTGCTGGTAGATGTCTACGTCCTTGGTTTCGCGGACGAACAGCAGGCCGATCACCAGGGTCGCTGCGGCGATGATGATCGGGTACCAGAGGCCGGAGTAGATGTCGCCGGTGGCCGCTACGATGGCGAAGGAGGTGGTCGGCAGGAAGCCGCCGAACCAGCCGTTGCCGATGTGGTAGGGCAGCGACATCGAGGTGTAGCGGATGCGGGTCGGGAACATCTCCACCAGCATCGCGGCGATCGGGCCGTAAACCATCGTCACGTAGAGGACCAGCACCGTCAGCAGGGCGATGACCATCACCGTGTCGATGCGGGCCGGATCGGCCTTGGCCGGGTAATTGGCGGTCTTCAGCGCATCGCCCAGCCCCTTGTCGAAGGCGGCACCGGCGGCCTTCGCATCGGTCGGGGTGGCGGCGGTGGCCGGGCCGTGGCTCAGCGACACGGTGGTGTTGGCCTGCGGCACAGCCGTATAGCTCGGGATGACCGTGCTGCCGACCTTGATCGACGCCACGGTTCCGGCGGGCGCCACTTCGTTGGTGTAGGGGATGCCGCGCCTCACCAGGGCGCTCTTGGCGATGTCGCAGGAGCTGGTGAACTGGCTGGTGCCGACCGGGTTGAACTGGAACGAGCACTCATTGGGATCGGCGACGACGACGACCGGCGCGGTGGCGATAGCCTCCTCGAGCGCCGGGTTGGCGTAGTGGGTGATGCCCTTGAACAGCGGGAAGTAGGTCAGGCAGGCCAGCAGCAGCCCGGCCATGATGATCGGCTTGCGGCCGATCCGGTCGGCCAGCGTGCCGAAGATCACGAAGAAGGGAGTGCCGATCAGCAGGGCCGCCGCGATCATCAGGTTGGCCGCCTGGGCATCGACCTTCAGCGTCTGGGTCAGGAAGAACAGGGCATAGAACTGGCCGGTGTACCAGACCACCGCCTGACCGGCGACGAGGCCGAACAGGGCGAGGAGGACGATCTTCAGGTTCTTCCACTCGCCGAAGGATTCGGTCAGCGGCGCCTTCGAATGCTTGCCTTCCTCCTTCATCTTCGTGAAGGCGGGCGACTCGTTCAGCATCAGCCGGATCCACACCGAAATGCCGAGCAGAACGATGGAGATCAGGAACGGGATGCGCCAGCCCCAGGCGTTGAAGTCCTCCGGCGACATGGCGACGCGGCAGCCGAGGATGACCAGAAGCGACAGGAACAGGCCGAGCGTCGCGGTGGTCTGGATCCAGGAGGTGTAGTTGCCGCGGCGGCCGTGCGGCGCATGTTCGGCGACATAGGTCGCGGCACCGCCATACTCGCCGCCCAGCGCCAGACCCTGCAGCAGGCGCAGGCCGATCAGGATGATCGGGGCGGCGATGCCGATGGAGGCGTAGTTGGGCAGGATGCCGACGATGAAGGTCGACAGGCCCATGATCAGGATGGTGACCAGGAAGGTGTATTTGCGGCCGATCATGTCGCCGAGGCGGCCGAAGACCAGGGCGCCGAAGGGACGGACCGCGAAGCCGGCGGCGAAGGCCATCAGCGCGAAGATGAAGCCGGCGGTCGGGTTGACACCGGAGAAGAACTGCGCGGCGATGACTGCGCTGAGCGATCCGTAAAGATAGAAGTCATACCATTCGAAGACGGTCCCGAGCGAGGATGCGAAGATGACTTTTTTCTCCTCGCCCGTCATCGGTCGGACGGCGTCCGATGTCGAAGCCGCATAGGCCATGGTCTTCACCCTCCCAAGTGAATAGTCCACAACTTTGGTTGGTTTTTTCGCGTGCGGTGCCTGTCGGTCACGTGATTCGATGACCGAGCCCGCGACTTGGTTATGTCACTGATAGTTGCGTGCACGAACAGTGCACGTCACCCCCGACCATGGTCGGGGGTATCGGGGGCACGGTAATGGGTTACGCTAATCTTTTGAGCGGATACCGGTTCCTACTGGAACACGGGGGCGTAGAGCAGGCCCCCTTGTGTCCAGGGCCGGTTCAGGCCGCGGTCGAGCTTGAAGGGCGACCTGTTCCCGAGATTGCGTTCGAAGATCTCGCCGTAATTGCCGACCTGCACAACCGCCTGATAGGCCCAGTCCGGCCGCAGTCCCGCTTTCGCCGCCACCTCCGGCATGCCGGACAGCAGGCGGCGCATCTCGCTGGTGCCGGTGATGCGCTGGAAATTGGCGTTGGCGCCGGACACCCCGGCATCGTCGGTCAGGAACAGGGCGAACATGGTCCAGCGCACCGCCGCCATCCAGTTGCGGTCGCTGTTCGGCGTCAGCGGGGCCAGCGGCTCGCGCGAGGCCAGCGACGATGGAATGTCGGCGATCTCCACCGCGTCCTGCGGTGTCTCCAGCATGTGCAGCGCCGTGGTCAGCAGCGCGCGGTCGGCGCTGATCGCCGCGCAATCGCGGCTGAGAAAGGCTTCCAGCGTATCGGGCCAACCGGGGAAGCTGCGCAGCTTCCAGGGGCGCTTGCCGCCGCCGATCAGCGTTTCCAGCTCGGCCTGGGTGGTGGTTCCGGCCGGCACGCAGACCGTGAGGTCGCCGTCCAGCGCCGAATGGCCGTCGGGCAGCCGCCATGCGGCAATCCCCTGCACGTCGTAGAAGATCGGCGGCCCGAAATCGACGGCATAGGTGGCGTCGCGCGTCAGTGTCCAGGATGTCTGGGCGAAGGAGACGTCGACCTCGCCGGCGGCGACGGCGGCGAACTCCTGCGGCTTGGACAGACGGCGGATTTCGATGGCGTCGGCCTTGCCCAAAACCGTAGCGGCCAGCGCCCGGCACAAATCGACCATGAAGCCGACCGGCCGCCCGCCGTCGTCGTTGGCGGCGAAGCCGGGATTGAAGGACACCCCGCAGCGCACGACTCCGCGCCGTTCGATCTCGGCAAGGACCGGGCGGTCGCCGTTGCGTGCGGCGGCGTCCGGCTGTGCCGCGACGGTTCCGGCGGACAGCAACGGTTGCAGCGCCAGCAGCAGGCCGACTGTGGCGGCAACAGGCTTCGACCCCATCCTTCTCCCCTTATCCGACGACCGCGCTATGATACGCTGCCGGCGCCGCCACGCAAACGATGCGCGGCCGAGGGAAGCGGGAACGGGAATGGCGGGCGACAGCAAGGCGGGGCCAAGCGGTTCCGGATCGGGCGCTTCCGGATCGGGGAAGGCGCCGGGGAAGGCTGGCATGGTCAGGATCGGTGTCGGCGCGCGATTGTTCGGCGCACTCGCCTTCAACGGTCTGGTCGCATTCCTGATCGGGCTTGGCGCCTATATCGCCTTCGATGGGCTGCATGCCGGCATCACCAAGGTCACGTCGGAGCAGTTCCCGGCGGTCGTCGCCTCCGCCAAGCTGGAGCGCCAGCACCAGCGGATCATGCGGACCCTGGAACAATTGGCCCTGTCGCAAGAGAATTTCGGACGCGAAACGATCAAGCAGGGGTTGGCCGACCAGTTGGACGGCTATGACCGGCTGCTGGCGGAGATGGACTCCTCCGACGGCCGGCAGACCCAGCGGATCACCGGGCTGAAGAGTCAGCGCGACGAGATCCTGCGGCTGCGCGACGCCATCGACCGCGGCGTGACCGCCCGCATCACCGCCCGCCGCGCTCTCGCAGAGCGCAACCGTGACGTGCGACGGATGGCCGACGCCCTGGCCGAACCGGCCCTGCGCGGGGTGGAGGATGCAGGCGTGCAGCGCTGGCTGGCGATGGCGGAGCGGCTGCTGTTCCTGATCGCCTCGGTCCATCAGGCGGAGAACAGCTTCGCGCTCACCCGGCTGGCCGACAGCGCGGTGGCGCAACTGTCGGCGCTGGATGGGTCCGCACCGGTCGGTCCGGCGGACGGCTCAGGTGACAATGTGGCGGACCGGCTCGCCCGGCTGGCGGAGGGCATGCGCTCGGTGGTGGAGGGGGACCGGTCCGTCTTCCGCCAGCGGCAGGCGGAGTTGCAGGCCTCTGAGATGCTGAACGGGCTGGTCGACCGCGCCAATCAGGTGTCGCTGGTCAACACCGGCCTCAACACCGGCATCTTCGTCGAGCAGACCAAGGCGGCGGAGGAAAGCCGCCAGCAGGTGATCGAGGTGTCGACCACCTACACCCGCCTGTTCTTCGCCTCGGTCGGGGTGGTGGTGCTGGGAATGGTGCTGTCGGTGCTGTATGTGCGGCGCAAGGTGCTGGCCCGGTTGTGGGCGGTCAGCGAGGCGATCCGCGACCGCACCGGCGGCGGCCGGGCGGAGGTGCCGGTGACCGGTGCCGACGAGATCGGCGAGCTTGCCCGGGCCCTGCGCTTCTACATCCAGGAGACGGAGGACAAGAGCGAGGCGCTGCGCCGCAACGAGCAGTGGCTGCGCACGGTGCTGGAGGCCGCACCGGTCCCGCTGGTGATCTCCGGCCGTGCCGACGGCCAGATCCGCTTCGTCAACCGCCGTGCCGCCGACCTGTTCGAGGTGGACGAGGCCGGCGAGCTGCTGGGCCGCCCCGCCGCCAGCGTCTGGTACGTCCCGCAGGTGCGCGACGAGTTCGTCCGCGACGTCTTCACCAGCGGGCTGGCACTGGATGTGGAGACCGAACTGGTGACCCGCTCCGGCCGTCGGCTGTGGGGCCTGCTGTCCGGCATCGCCTTCGAATTCCAGGGCGAGGAGGTGCTGCTGAGTTCGGTGGTCGACATCACCCGCCGCCGCGAGGCGGAGGAACTGCTGCGCCGGACCCAGGCCTTCCTGGACGCCGTCATCGACAATGTGCCGAGCGTCCTCTACGTGCTGGACGGCGACAGCGGCCGCGTCCTGCTGTGGAACCGGGCGGCGGAGGATTGCTTCGGCACCCGCCGCGCCGACATCGAGGACCGCACGCTGGCCGAAGTGCTGGGTCCGGAGACCGGCCGGGCGCTCGCCGGCGGCGATCCGGGATCCATGCGCTCGCTGGGGGTGGAGGAGCTGGTTCTTCCCCGCAACGGCGAGAACACCGTCTTCGCGTTGCAACGCCATCCCTTCGAATGGTCGGGCGACGGGCGTTGCCGCATCATCTGCGTCGCCAACGACATCACCGCGTCGCGCCGGGCGCGCGAGGAACTGCGGCAGGCCAAGGAGCGGGCGGAGCGCGCCGACGCCGCCAAGACGGAGTTCCTCGCCACCGTCAGCCACGAGATGCGCACGCCGCTGAACGGCATCCTCGGCCTGTGCCGGCTGCTGCTGACCGGGCAGTTGCATGCCGGGGAGCGCCGCTATGCCATGTCGATCATGCGCTGCGGCCACGGGCTGCTCGATCAGGTCAACGACATCCTCGACCTGCGCAAGATCGAGGACGGCAAGCTCGACCTCGACCCGACTCCCTGCGCCCTGCTGCCGGTGCTGGAGGAGGTCGTTGCGACCGTGGAAGGACTGGCGAACGAGAAGGGGATCTACCTCGACCTCGACATCGCGCCGGAGGTTCCGGACCAGGTGGTCATCGACCGCCAGCGGTTGCGGCAGATCCTGGTGAACCTCGTCGGCAATGCGGTGAAGTTCACCGAGCGCGGCGGGGTGGACCTGCGCGTCGACATCGAACCGGGTCCGGAACGTTCCGGTACCGGAGAGATGCTGCGTCTGGCCGTGCGCGACACCGGGATCGGCGTGCCGGCCGACCGCCGCGCCGCCATCTTCGAAAAGTTGGAGCAGGCCGATCCGACCATCGCCCGGCGGTTCGGCGGCAGCGGGCTGGGGCTCGCCATCGTCCGCCATCTGCTGGACGCCATGCAGGGCAGCATCCGTGTCGACAGTGTGGAAGGGCTGGGCAGCGTCTTCACCGTCACCATCCCCTTGCTGCGGGTCGATGAGCCGGCGCTGCCGGCGCGTCCCGGACGGCTGCTGCCGATCAGCCGGGTGCGGTCGCTGGCCCTGCTGCTGGTGGAGGACGATGCGATCAACCGGGAGGTGGCGCTGGGGCTGCTGTCCGACGCCGGCCACCGCATCACCGTCGCGGAAACCGGGGAAAGCGCGCTGGAACTGGCGACCCGGCGGCACTTCGACGCCATCCTGCTGGACATCCGCCTCCCTGACATCGACGGGCCGGAGGTGGCGCGCCGCATCCGTGCCCTGGAGGATGCCGACCGTGCGGCGGTGCCCATCGTCGCGGTGACGGCCAACGTCTTCGCCGCCGACCGTGCCCGCTACATCGCCTCCGGCATCGATGCGGTGATCGAGAAGCCGATCTTCCCGGAGCGGCTGATGCACCTGCTGTCGAACGCCGTCGCCCCGCGTGACGACGATGAGGAGCCGGGAGCGGGGATGGTCCCGGCGGAAACGTCGCCCCGCCCGCGGGTGGTCGAGGACGATGTGAACGAGGAGATTCTGGAACGCTACATCCGCTCCCTCGGCCCCGCCCGCTTCACCACCATCCGCGGCCTGCTGCTGGAATCGGCCCAGGAAGGGCTGCCCCGCCTGTCCGCCGCCGACACGCCCGATGACGAGATCGAGGACATCGCCCATCGGCTTGCCGGCGCCGCCAGCCATTTCGGCCTGACCGCTTTCGTCGGGCTGATGCGGGCGGTGGAGGACGGCATGCGCGAAGGCCGCCGGGTGGAGGCGCAGGAGTTGGCCGCCACCGCGGAATCGGCCTTCAGCCGCGGCCTCGCGGCGATGGACGCGGTGCGCGGGGTGCTGGAAGGGGTTTGAGGCGGAGGGTCGGCCCCCGCCTCAGGCCGGTTCGCTCAGGCGCCCTTGGCGGCGCGATAGGCTTCCATCAGCTGGCGGCCGGCGGCGAGGATGCCCTCGCGGTCACCCTTCTTGACCAGGGTTTCATCGACCAGCTTGCCGCCGGCGCCGACGCAGGCAACGCCGGCCGCAACATAAGAAGCCACGGTGGTGGCGTCGATGCCGCCGGTGGGGACGAAGCGGACGCCGGGGAAGACCGACTTCAGCGCCTTGATGTGCGCCGGGCCGACGGTGGAGGCCGGGAAGATCTTGATGGCGTCGGCACCGGCGGAGATGGCGGCATGCACCTCGGTCGGGGTCAGGGCGCCCATCAGGCAGGCCACGCCATGGTCGCGGCAGGCGGCGGCCACCTTCGGCACGACGCAGGGCGACACCACATACTTGGCGCCGGCCTTCACCACGTCGGCGACGGCGGCGGGGGTCAGGACGGTGCCGGCGCCGATCAGGGCGCCGCCCTCCGCCGACAGCTCCTCGATCAGGCCGACGGCGCCGGGGGTCGTCATGGTGATCTCGAAGGTGCCGTAACCGGCCTCGCGCAGCCAGGTCACGGCGGTGCGCGCCAGATCGGCGGAGCTGTTGCGGATGACCGGAACGACGCCGTAAGCGACGAGCTGGTCCAGGATTTCGTTGGGGGTTTGCGTGGTGGACATCAGGATTCCTCGGTTTTTTTTCGGGTGACGGAAGACGCGGAGTTTGAAACGGAAGCCGGCCGCTCCGGCGCGCGGTGGTGCCCGGCCAGGACGGCCTTGATGCGGGCGAGACGGCGGTCGAGGCCGGGCGGGGCCTGCAGGCCGACGGCGACGGTCAACACGTCGATCAGCGCCAGCTGCGCCAGACGGGAGGCCATCGGGGTGTGGACCGCGGTGTCCTCGTCCACATCGACGGTCAGGCGGATGTCGGCGCGTTCGGCCAGCGGGGTCGCCGATGCGGTGATGGCGATCACCGTCGCCCCGCCGTCGCGGGCGATGGCGGCGACGTCGAAGATCTCGTCGCTGGTGCCGGTCTTGGAGATCGCCAGCAGCGCGTCGCCGGGGCCGAGCGTCGCGGCGGCCATCGCCTGGAGATGGGCGTCGGTGCTGGCGGTGACCTGCGGCAGCAGGCGGAACAGCTTGTGATGGGCGTCCAGCGCCACGGCACCGGACGCGCCGACGCCGACGATCTGCACCCGCCGCGCCCGTGCCAGCACCCCGGCCGCCTTTTCCAGCGCCAAGGCGTCGAGCCGGCCGCGCAGGCGGACCAGCGCGTCGATGGAGCGGTTCAGCACCTTTTCCGCCGCACTGGCGACGCTGTCGCCGGGCGAGAGGTCGCGCACCAGCGGGGTCGGGCGGTCGCCCGCCTCCTCCCGCGCGGCCGACGCCGCCAGATGCTGGGCCAGCGCGATCTTGAATTCCTGGAACCCGCCAAAGCCGGCGGAGCGGCAGAAGCGCAGGACCGACGGTTCGCTGACCCCCGCCTTGCCGGCAAGCTGGGCCAGGCTGTCGCGCACCGCCGCACCGGGATCGGCCAGAACGCTGCGCGCCACCGCGGCTTCCGCGCGGCGCAGGCTGTCGAGGGAGGAGGCGATGCTGTCCAGCATGGGAGGACCGGAGTGGCTGCCGAAGGGGCAGCGGATGGAGGCGTATCGGAACCGAATGTAGTTTTACTACAGACGGGCCGCTTTGTCGACCCGCCTGTGGAGCAATGCTACAATTCGTTCGCTCCCCCCTTTACTTTCCGCGCCGTCCGGGCAGGATCGGCCGGCACCGCCGTCCTGTCGGAGGCAACCTCCTTATCTGGAAGGGTTTTTCATGAAACTGCTGCGCTACGGCCCGCCGGGCCAGGAAAAGCCGGGCCTGCTGGATGCCGATGGCCGCATCCGCGATCTGTCCGCCCATGTCGACGACATCGCCGGCACCGCTCTGCTGCCGGACGGGCTGGACAGTCTGCGGGCCATCGACCCGGCCTCGCTGCCGCTGGTGGAGGGGAACCCGCGCCTCGGCCCCTGCGTCGGGCAGGTGGGCAAGATGGTCTGCATCGGCCTGAACTTCTCCGACCATGCGGCGGAGACGGGCATGGCGGTGCCGCCGGAGCCGATCATCTTCATGAAGGCGACCAGCGCCATCGTCGGCCCGAACGATCCCATCGAACTGCCGCGCGGCTCGGAAAAGACCGATTGGGAGGTCGAACTGGCCTTCGTCATCGGCAAGACCGCCAAATACGTCTCGGAAGACGAGGCGATGGACCATGTCGCCGGCTATTGCATCGTCAACGACGTGTCCGAGCGCGCCTTCCAGATCGAACGGCAGGGCCAGTGGACCAAGGGCAAGAGCTGCGACAGCTTCGGCCCGACCGGTCCGTGGCTGGTGACCCGTGACGAGATCGAGGATCCGCAGGCGCTGAAGATGTGGCTCGAGGTCAACGGTCACCGCTATCAGGACGGCAGCAGCGCCACCATGGTCTACGGCGTGCGCTATCTGGTGTCCTACCTGTCGCGCTTCATGAGCCTTCAGCCGGGCGACATCGTCTCCACCGGAACGCCGCCCGGCGTCGGCATGGGTCAGAAGCCGCAGGTCTTCCTGAAGGCCGGCGACGTGGTGGAACTGGGCATCGAAGGGCTGGGCATCCAGCGCCAGACGGTGGTCCAGGGCTGAAACCGCTTTGGGGCTGAAAAACGAAAGGCCCCCTCTTCCCCGCGGGGAAGAGGGGGCCTTTCGCTGGCATCATGCCGACCGCACCTGACTGAGGAAGCGGTCGATCTGCTGCTGGAGACGGCCGGTCTGGCTGGAGACCTCCTGGGCGACCGACAGGACTTCCTGGGCCGACTGGCCGGTCTGGCCGGCGGCGGTCCGCACCTGACCGATGTTCTGGGAAGCCTGGGCGGTGCCGCCCGCCGCCTGCTGGACGTTGCGGGCGATCTCCGAGGTGGCGGCACCCTGTTCCTCCACCGCCGCGGCGATGCTGGCGGCGATGTCGTTCAGGCGGCCGATGGTCAGGCCGATGCTGCGGATGGCGCCGACCGCCTCGCCGGTCGCCTGCTGCATGGCGCCGATCTGGCCGGCGATCTGCTCGGTGGCCTTCGCCGTCTGGCTGGCCAGCTGCTTCACCTCGCTCGCCACCACGGCGAAGCCCTTGCCGGCTTCCCCGGCGCGCGCCGCTTCGATGGTGGCGTTGAGCGCCAGCAGGTTGGTCTGGCCGGCGATGTCGGAGATCAGGTCCAGCACGGCGCCGATGCGGCTGGCCGCCTCGTTCAGGTCGCGCATGGTGCTGTCGGTGCGCTCGGCCTCATTGGCGGCCTTGGCGGCGATGGTCGCCGATTCGGTCACCTGCCGGGCGATCTCGCTGATCGACTGCGACAGCTCATGCGCGGCGGAAGCGGCGCCATCCACGTTGACGGACGCGGTTTCAGCCGCCTCTGCCGCGTTGCCGGCCTGGCGCGAGGTGTCGTCGGCGGTCGCCACCATGCCGGCGGCGGTCTGGTGCATCTGGGTGGCGGCGGCGGACACCGTCTCAACCACCGTCTTGACGCCATTCTCGAACTGGTCGGCCAGCGACAGCATGGTCTGGCGGCGTTCGCCGGCGGCCCGCTGGCGTTCGGCCTCGGCGGCGGTGCGGGCGGTCTCCACCTCGCGCGCGGTGTCGCGGAAGACCAGCAGCGCGGCACCCATCTCCGCGATCTCGTCCTTGCCGGTCAGCGCGATCTCGGCATCGAGGTCGCCGGCGGCGATGCGGCCCATGCCGGTCTTCAGATCCATCATGCGGCGGATGACGATCCGGCCGATATAGAGCCAGACCACCAGGATCGACACCAGGATGCTGATCCCCGCGACGGCGATCTGCATCATGCGGCTGTTGTCCAGCATATGGGTGGTGGCGGCGCTGGCCTCCGCGATGCTGCTCTTCTGCCCGTCCACCAGGGCGGAGATGCCCTTGGCGAGCGTGGTGGTCAGGGCGTGGTTGCTCTCCAGCAGCTGGGTGAAATAGCCCTCGATGGTCAGTTCCTTCTGCCGCAGGGTGACCATGGAGTTTTCGCCGATGGAAAAGCCGTTCAGCAGTTCCGCCTGCTTGGTGGCCACGGCGGCCAGCCGTTCCGGCAGTGCCTCCGCGTTGTTGGAAAGCCCGGCGAGCGACACGCCCACCCGCGTCTCGATGATCGCCAGCCGCTGATCGTCCCTGGTGGTCGACGCTTCCATCAGCATGTTGCGGATATTGGCGGCTTCCGCCGTGACGATGGCCAGCGGCTTCTTCTGCGCCATCACCTTGTTCAGGGTGGCCGCCGCCTCGCGCATCGCCGCAGGGGCGGCATCCGGTTCCGCCAGGGTCGAGCGGGCCTGCTCCTCGTCATTGTTGAGGACGGAGGTCCAGGGGGCGGCGAATTTCTGGATTTCCGCTTCGGCCGCCATCACCTTCGGCATCATCGCCATGCGTTCGGCGCCGAGCGCCACCCGTTCGGCCGCAGCCTGATCGAGCTGCGCCAGATTGCCGAGCAGCCCCTGCGATGCCTCCTCGATTGCGGCGAGCTGAGACCCGGCGGAGCCGGTGGCGCGCAGCCGGGACAGGCGCGCGTTGAACTCCTCCTTCGCGGCGGCGATGCGGGCGGAGACCGCCTCGCGCGCAGCGGCGCTATCGGCGGAGGTCAGGGCCGGGGCCAGCGCCACCAGCCGTTCGGCCTGCTGCGCCACCGCCATGCCCTCGGTCATCGCCGGCACCGCCTGACCGACGATGGCGTCGATGGTGGTGCGCACGTTCGCATAGCCGATCAGCGCCACCGCGGCGGCGACCAGCGTGCCGGACAGCACCACGCCGATGGCGATCATCAGCTTGGCGCGCAGCCCGGAATACCATGCACCGCCCTTGGCGGGTGCGCCATGGCGCGTCATGCTCTGGCTATCCTTCGACATCCCATCCTCCCCCTTCGGTGCTCGGACACCGACGCTCCACAAGTCATTGCGGCTGGCCGTTCCGGCTCTCGCCGCACCTTCATTCCACCGAACCTGCCTGCAACGGTCGCGGGCGGTTCGCAGGCGATGTCGCAGAAAAGGAACAATTGCAAATAATCTGACCGTTCCGTGACTAGGAAAGCGCCAAATCGCTTAAGAAAGAAATAAGGAGAATCCACGATTCTTCCGTGACGGCCTGCGAAACATGCCGCAGCGCAATGATCGGTCAGTCGGACCCCGTTTCGATTTCACTAAAAGCGCGCATGGCTTGGCCGCCGCAAGCCGGAATGATGATCCAGGCCAACCGTCGACATATATAAAACTGGTGATATAACAGATTTACTCACAACCGGCGGGCGCAACGGCCTCGCGCTCCGCCGGACCGGCAGAAAGAAGGCCGGCCTTCGAAAAGGCCGGCCCATCCAGTCGGAGGCAAAGCGGTGTCGGCGTCGCGTCAGGCGAGCGCTTCGCGCGGGCCGAAGAACTCATGCACGATGGCCGACTCCGGCAGGCCGAGCGCGGTCAGCGCCTTGACCACCGCAGCCATGAACGGCTTGGGACCGACAACATAGGCGGCGACCCCCGGCTCCTGCGGCAGCAGCTTGCCCAGCCGCTCCTGGTCCAGCAGGCCGACCATGTGCGGCTCGTCGCCCGGCTGCGGGTCGGCATAGCAGTAGACCGGCTTCAGCGCGTCATGCAGGGAAGCCAGCTGGTCGACCTGCCGGCGGAAGGCATGGACCGAGCCGTTGAGCGCCGCATGGACGTAGATGACCTTGCGGCCGGCGGCCAGCGCCTGTTCGGCCAGCGGCAGGGCGGGGGTCTGGCCGACACCGCCGGTGATCAGCAGCAGCGGACCGGCGCCCTCGCGCAGCACGAACTCGCCGGCGGGCGGATAGACGTCGATCTCGTCGCCGACCTGCACGCGGTCATGAAGGAAGCCGGAAACCAGCCCCTGCTGTTCCCGCTTCACCGAGATGCGGTAGTCCTTGCCGTTCGGCGAAGCCGACAGGCTGTAGTTGCGGTGGACGGTCTCGCCGTCGATGGTCAGCCGCAGGCCGAGATACTGGCCGGGATGGAAGCCCATCACCTTTCCGCCATCGACCGGCGCCAGCCGGAAGGAAGTGATGACGGCACTCTCCGGCGTCTTCTCCGCGATGCGGAAACGGCGGGCGCCGCGCCAGCCGCCGGTCAGCGCCGCCTTGCGGGCATATTCCTTCTCTTCCGCGGCGATCAGCAGTTCCGCCAGCTGCCAATAGGCGGCACCCCAGGCGTCGGCGACCTCGGCGGTCACCGCGTCGCCCAGAACCTTGCCGATGGCTTCCATCAGGCAGGTGCCGACGATCTTGTACTGGTCGGGCGTGATGTTCAGCGAGACGTGCTTCTGCACGATCCCGTCCACCGCCGGACCCAGCACCTCGAGCCGGTCGATGTTGGAGGCGTAGGCGATGATGGCGTTGGCCAGCGCTTCCGGCTGGGCGCTGCTGCGCTGGTGGCTCTGGTTGAAGACGGCGCGCACCTCGGGGAAGCGCTCGAACATCAGCGGATAGAAGGTGCCGGTGATCTTGTTGGCGTTGGCGGCGACGACGGGAGCAGTGGCCTTGATGACGGCGATCTGGGCAGGCGTCAGCATGGGAGGGAGCAATCCTTTTGCGCGTCACGATGTCGCAACCAGATGGCAAGCCCTGTGCCAAAGCGACGCAGCGCGGGAATCCGCGCTGCATAGAAGCCGCGTTGTCAAAGTGACCGCGCGCGGTATGATGTCGGATGGACAACGATGCGGTCATTTCGACACCGTCGCTCCCGCTGGAAGAGGCCGGAGCGCTGGTGCAGGCGCTGGACGATCCGGCACGGCTGTGGCCGTTGCTGCTCGATCTGATGGCGCGCCATCTGCCTTGCGATGCCTGCGCGCTGCTGCGGCGGGACGACCGTGCCGGCACCGGGCGGGCGGGGGAGGGGTTGCTGGTGCCGCTCGCCACCCGCGGCCTCAGTCCCGACACGCTGGGGCGGCGCTTCGAACTGGACGAGCATCCCCGCCTGAAGGCGATTACCGAGGCCGGGGACGGACCGTTGCGCTTCCCCGCCGGCTGCGAGCTTCCCGACCCCTATGACGGGCTGATCCCCGACCTGCGCGAGCGGCTGCATGTCCATGACTGCGTCGGTGCGCCGCTCAGCGTCGATGGGCGGCCATGGGGCATGCTGACCCTGGATGCGCTGAACGAGGGGCGTTTCGAAGGGTGGGAGGGGGCGATTGCCGCCTGGGCCCGGCTCGCCGCCGACCTTGCCGCGGCGATGGAGCGGCGTGCCGCCCTGGCCGGCGATGGCGGCACCGCCCTGCGAATCCTCGACGACCCGCCGCACGGGCTCGACTTCGACCCCATCGGCGCCAGCCCGGCGATGGCGAGCCTGCTGACGGAGATCGACACCGTGGCGGCCAGCAACCTCGTCGTGCTGGTGCTGGGCGAAACCGGGGTGGGCAAGGAGTTGGTGGCGCGGCGGCTGCACGCCCGTTCCTCCCGCGCCGCCGGACCGCTGGTCCACGTCAACTGTGCCGCCCTGCCGGACGCGCTGGTGGAAAGCGAACTGTTCGGTCATGTGCGCGGCGCCTTTTCCGGTGCGGTTGCCGACCGGCGCGGCAAGTTCGAACTGGCCGACGGCGGCACCCTGTTCCTGGACGAGGTCGGCGAACTGCCGCTGGCAGCGCAGGCAAAGATGCTGCGGGCCTTGCAGAATGGCGAGATTCAGCGCGTCGGCTCCGACCGCCACATCACCGTCGACGTGCGGGTGGTTGCCGCCACCAACCGCGATCTGGCGGCGGAGGTGCGGGAGGGCCGCTTCCGCGCCGACGTCTATCACCGGCTCAGCGTCTATCCGCTTCGGGTGCCGCCGCTGCGCGACCGCGGCACAGACGTTCTGCGGCTGGCCGGTCTGTTTCTGGAGCGCAACCGGGCACGGCTGGGCCTGCGCAACCTGCGCCTGTCGGTGGCGGCGGAGCGGCGCATGCTGGCCTATCCCTGGCCCGGCAATGTGCGCGAACTGGAGCACGCCATCGGCCGCGGCGCCATCCGCGCCCGCGTCGCCCGCCCGCCGGACGGCGGCGTGCTGACCCTGACCCCCGCCGATCTTGGGCTGGACGAGGGAGAGGGGAGCGCCGTGACGGCTACCGTCCCGGTGCGGCAGCCCCGCCCGCCGGAAGCGCCGGAGGTGCCAGACCTGCCGCTGCGCGACGCGGTGGAGGATCTGGAACGTCGGATGATCCGCGAGCATCTGGACCGCCATGATGGCAATTGGGCGCAGGCGGCGCGGTCGCTCGGGCTCGACCGCAGCAACCTGTTCCGCCTCGCCCGCCGGCTGGGGCTGCGGGAATGAGCAGGGAGGGGTTGTCCTGGCGCGCGGACATCGATGCGCTTGTCTTCCAACCGGCCGGGCATGGCGGCTGGTGCGCTGTCCACCGGCTGGCCTTCCGCGCCTTGCTGGACCGGCGGGAACCGACGCCGGAAGACTGTCTCGCCTACGCCGCCGCCCACCGTGCCTCGTTCGAGGCCGCGGCGGCCGGCAAGATCGCACAACGGGGCTACGGCGCCGCGGCCAGCCTGCATCTGACCAGCCGCGACGTCGCCTGCCTCCTCTAGAACCCCATTTGCCGCGGCATCCACAGTGCCAGCTCCGGCCAGACGATCACCGCGACCACCACCAGCAGCATGGTGATCAGCGGCCACATCACCCAGCGCAGGGTGCTTTCCATCGTGCAGCCTGTCATCCGGCAGGCCACCATCAGGTTGACGGCCATCGGCGGGGTGAACTGGCCGACCGCGATCATCAGGGTGAGGATGACGCCGAACCAGGTCAGGTCCCACTTGTAGGCGGTGGCGATGGGGATCAGCAGCGGCAGCAGGATGATGAAGATCGAGATGCCGTCCAGGAAGGTGCCGACGACGGTCAGCAGCACCACCAGCAGCGCCATCACCCCATATTCGCCGAGCCCGGAATGGATGATGGCGTCGGCGATGGGGTCGATCACCGACAGGGTGCTCAATGCCCAGCCGAACACGCTGGCAAGCGCGATCACCGTCAGGATGATGGCGGAGATCTCCGCCGCCTCGACCAGCATGGAATAGAGATCGCGGACGCGGATGGTGCGGTAGACCACCATGCCCAGCAGCAGGCCATAGGCCACGGCGATCACCGCCGCTTCCGTCGGGGTGAAGATGCCGAGCCGCAGGCCGCCCAAAATGATGACCTTGGCGAACAGGCCCAGCGACGCATCCCACAGGCTGCGCCAGAAGGGCGGGCGCGGCTCATGCGACAGCTTGGAGCCGAGATTGTATTTCCGCGCCAGCCAGAAGACCGGGATGATCAGTGCCAGACCGGCCAGGGTGCCGGGAATGATGCCGGCGGCGAACATCGAGGTGGTCGGGGCGGCCGGAACCAGCACACTGTAGATGATCAGTGCGACCGACGGCGGGATCAGGATGTCGGTGGCCGCCGCCGCCGCGATGACGCTGGCGATGTAGGGGCGGGGATAGCCGGCGCGGATCATGCTGGGCGCCATGACGCCGCAGACCGCCGCGGCGATGGCCGGACCGGAACCGGAAATGCCGCCCATCATCATCGCCACCACGACGGCGATGACCGCCAGAGCGCCCTTGCCCTGGCCGACGATGGCGGTTGCGAAGCGCACGAGCTTCTGCGCCACGCCCGACCGGTCGAAGATGGTGCCGGCCAGCACGAACATCGGGATGGTCAGCAGCGGATACTTGGCGATGCCGGTATAGACGCTGGTCGGTACCGAGATGACGCCGAGATGAGCGAAGGCGATGGCGGCAGTGCCGGCCAGCCCGAGGGCGGCGGCGATCGGCACGCCCAGCACCATCATCACCAGGAAAGATCCGAAGAGCAGAGTGGTGATCACGGCTCGCCCTCCGGGATATGTCCGGTCTCAAGCGGCTCCGTGCCCTTGTGGATGCGCACCATGCGGCCGACGGTGCGGGCCAGCACCACGAACGACAGAACCGGCAGGCAGATCGTGTAAATCCACTGCGGCAGACCCAGTGCCGGCGATGTCACCTCAAACCGGTAATCGTCCCAGGTGGTCCAGGCGCCGTAAACCGTCAGCAGCCCGTACATCAGCGCGACGCAGGCCATGGCGAACTGCTCGGCCCGGCGGCGGTTGACGGGCGACATCTTGTCGGTGACGAAGGTGATGCGGATATGCCGGTCCTTCACCACCGCGGCCGACGCGCCGAGGAAGGTCAGGATGACCATCAGCGCAATCGAATACTCCTCGGTGAAGGCGAAGGAGACGTCGGTCAGGTAGCGCACGACGACGTTGGCGAAGGTGATCAGGGCCACCGCCGCCATAGTGATGGCGACCAGCACTTCTTCGATGCCCAGGGGGACGCGTGGTTTCGGCACCGGCCGGACGACGGTGGGGTCGTGATCGCTCATATTGCCAGGGTCCAGATGGAGGGAGCGGGATTATTCCCCTCACCGGGCAATCAATGCAAGAAACGATCTCCCAGCCGGATTACTCCGCCGGCATGCCGGCCATCCCGTCTTCGCAGATCGTCTCCTTGGACAGCGGGATCCGCAGGGTGAAGACGCTGCCCTCGCCCAGCCGGCTGTCCACCGTCACGGTTCCGCCATGCAGCGCGGCGATGCGGCGGACCATGTTCAGCCCGACCCCGCTCCCCGCCGCCGTCCCGGTGTTGGACGCGCGGAAGAAGCGGTCGAACACCCGGTTCCGCTCGCTGTCCGGGATGCCGATGCCCCGGTCGGCGACCGACAGCGCCAGCCACGGTCCATCCGCCGCCGCCTCTTCCCGGGCCAGTAGCCCGACCGGAGTGCCGGAGGGGGAGTATTTCAGCGCGTTGTTCAGCAGGTTGTGGACGCACAGTTCCAGCATCGGACCGTCGCCCACCACCCAGTGCGGGCAGCCGTCCAGATCCAGTTCGATGCGCCGGCCGGGTGCCGCGTCGCCCTGGGCCGAGGCGGCGGCGCGCAGCAGGGCTGGCAACGCCAGCCGGTCGCGGCGCAGCGCAAAGGCGGGATCGTTCAGCCGGTCGTCGGCGAGGCAGGTTTCCAGGATGTTGATCTGCCGGCGCACGGCGCGGCGGATCTTTTCCAGCCGAGGCAGCATGCCGGGGGCCTTCACCTCCGCATCCATCAGTAGAAGCTGGGCCGCCCCGTCGATGATGGCGAGCGGCGTCTTGAACTCGTGCGCCGCCATCGACAGGAAGCCGTTCAGCGCCCGCTTCGCCTCCTGTTCCGCCACCAGCCGCTCTTCCGCCTCCAGCCGGGCGAGGTCGAGGCGGCGCACGGTGTCCTCCAGCCGCCTCTCGGCCCGGTGGCGGTGCGTGACGTCGCGCAGCATCAGCAGGCAGCCGACCTCGCGCCCGCCGCCGCCCGCCGTCAGCGGTACCCAGGTCACCTCGAAGCTGCGCGGAGAGTCGCCGCAGTCCAGCGTCAGCGGTCCCGGTGCAGCCGCCGGCATGGCGCCGACCATGGTGGACAGGGCCGACAGTCCGGGCAGGTCGGCAAGCCGTCGCCCGATGGCGGCATGATCGCCGGCAAGCGCCTGTGCCGCCGGATTGGCTTCCACCACGGTGCCGTCGCCGTCCAGCACCAGCACCGGATCCGGCACCGCGTCGAGCAGCACATCGCGGGCTACCGGCAACAGTTCGAAAAGGCGCCGCCGGGTGATCAGCCAGTAGAAGATCCCGTCCATCATCAGGAAGCTGAAGGCGGTGGGATCCAGGTCGAACAGGGTCAGGTTACCGAAGACATAGCCGGCATTGGCGGCCCACGGGACGGCCATCACCACCAGGAAGCCCAGGTAATGGGTGCGGTAGGCCGGGGTCGCCCGGTGGATGCCGCTGGCGGTGACGACGATGCTCATCACCATGAAGGCATAAATATAGATGGTGACGGCGTAGAAGAGCAGCCCGTGGCTGTAGACCAGGGCGGCGCCCGGCTCCGCGTTGACTGGCTGGATGGCGGTGTAGAACAGGTGATGGGCGTCGTTGGTCATGGCCACCGCCCAGGTCGCCAATCCGATCGTCACCAGCACCAGCCGCCAGCGTGCCGGCAACTCGCCCCTGGTGTAGGACCACAGGAAGAACGCCCACAGGCTCGGTGTGCAGACAATGCCCAACCAGGCCATTTCCGCCCACAACAGCTTGTCGGCGGGCGCCGGCACCATGCTCTCGACGGCGACGGCCGTCGACCACCAGGCGGCCGACAACTGCATCAGGACGAAATCGGTGCGGCCGGGGAAGGCGGGGAGGGTCCAGCTGCGCGCTGCGATCCACAGGGTGGCGACGACCGCGGCCAGAAGCAGGGCTGACGGAAGGGTCATCGCGGAGCGTGCATGGGTCGGGGCTTCGGCGGTGGTCGGTTGCGGCGGACGGGAAGTGCGGAGAATGAACCTTTCCGTCGAAGCTGCGCAAGCTTCTCCGCGGAAAAGGAAAAGCGCGCCGAAGTCAGCGCGCTTTCCCAGCCGGGCTGCTCGCCCGGACCTCACCGGATCTTAGAGCCGGTCACTCCTTATTCCTTGTTGCCGCCGCCGCCGTGGCTGTGTTCGCCACCCTTCTTGCCGGCCTCGGACGCACGTTCGGGATCGTTCTTGAAGCTGCCGCCCGACGCTTGGCCGCCCTTTTTGCCGGCTTCGGCCGCGCGCTCCGGATCGTTCTTGAAGTTGCCGCCGGAGTGCTGGCCGCCTGCGCTGCGCCCTTCGTTCTGGTTCGCCATGATGTGTTCTCCATCCTGTGTGATGATCGAAAGGTCGTCACCGTGCGGAAACGCAACGGTGCAGATCAGAACAGGGTGCCGGTGGGATGGTCGCACCGCCCCCGCCATCGGTTCAGTGCGGCCTTACCGGAAGTGGCAAGCCCCAGCCGGTTGCGGATTCGGATGGACGGGCCGATAAGGTATGGCTGCGCTGACAAGGAACGGGGACGGCGGGAGTGAGTGAGCGGGAACGGTTCTCCGAAGTGCGGCAGGGCGACGCGGCGCTGCTGCGCAGCCGGGCGATTCCCTCGCTGTTCGAAGCGCTGGAAACCCAGTCCGAAGGAACGGTGGCGGTCGACCGCCATGCCCGGGTCGTGTGGATCAACGAGAAATACGCCCGGATGCTCGGCATCTCCGACCCCGCCGAGGCCATCGGCCGCGAGGTGGAGGAGATCATTCCCCATTCGCAGATGCGCCAGATCCTGGCGACCGGCCAGCCGATCCTTCTCGACCTGATGCTGTTCGGAACCCAGCGGCTGGTGGTCTCGCGGTTTCCGCTGACCGACGATGCCGGTGCGGTGATCGGCGCCGTCGGCTTCGTTCTCTACGACAGCCTGCACCGGCTGAAGCCCCTGTTGGCCGAACTGTCGCGGCTGGAGGCTGAACTGGCGGCGACCAAGCGCCGGCTCGACGAGGGGCGGCAGCCGCGCTACACGCTGCAAAGCTATGTCGGCGACAGCCCGGTCTGCCTGGAGGTCAAGCGCAAGGCCCGTCTCGCCGCCCGCACCGACGCGCCGATCCTGCTGCTGGGGGAGACCGGCACGGGGAAGGAACTGATCGCCCAGGCCATCCACGGCCTGTCGGCGCGCAGCGGCCGTTCCTTCGTCGGCGTCAATGTGGCGGCGATCCCGGAAACGCTGCTGGAGGCGGAGTTCTTCGGCGCGGTGCCCGGCGCCTACACCGGGCTGGACCGCCGCGGGCGGGAAGGGCGCTTCAAGACCGCCGACGGCGGCACCCTGTTCCTCGACGAGATCGGCGACATGCCGCTGGGGCTCCAGGCCAAGCTGCTGCGGGCCTTGCAGGAGCAGGAGATCGAGCCGCTGGGGTCCGACCGGCCGGTGAAGGTGGATGTGCGGGTGATCGCGGCGACCAACGTCGACCTGGAGCAACGGATCCGTGACGGCCGCTTCCGCTCCGACCTCTATTACCGCCTGAACGTGCTGCCGATCCGCCTGCCGGCCCTGGCGGAAATGGGCGGCGGACTGGAGGCCATCGCCGAATCCATCCTCCAGGAGATCGCCGCCCGTACCGGGCTCCCGCTGCGCGGCCTGACCCCGGAGGCGGTGGAGGCGCTGGGCCGCCACCGCTGGCCGGGCAATGTGCGCGAACTGCGCAACGTGCTGGAGCGTGCCTGCCTGCTGACCGACAACCGCCGCCTGACCGCCGCGGACCTCGCGGAAGCCTTGCCTGACCTGGGTGAGGCCGGCACCGACGGCGCGCTTGCCGTTTCGGTTCCGGCGGCTATCCGAACGGAGCAGCGTCCGCAATCGCTGCCTCTGCCGGGCTATGACCAAGCCTACGACGAGTTCGAGCGCGGGCTGCTCGGCCGGGCGCTCGCGGCCAGCGGCGGCCGGGCGACGGAGGCGGCACAGGCGCTCGGCATCTCCCGCGCCGCCTTCTACAAGAAGCTCGCCCGTCTGGGGATGCGCGCCGGCGGGTAACGCCGGCGCGCATTCAGCTCAGAACAGCTTGCTCAGACCGGCAGCTGCTTCATCGCCGCGACGGCGGTCATCACGCCACGGATCTCGGCCAGACCGCGCAGACGGCCGATCATCGGATAGCCGGGGTGGGTCGGCTTGCCGACATCGTCCAGCAGCTCGTGACCGTGGTCGGGGCGGAAGGGCAGGCGCCAGTTGTCGTTGCCGGCGTCCTGGCGGCGCTTCTGCTCTTCCAGCAGGGTGGTGACGACCGACACCATGTCGACGTCGCCGCCGAGATGGTCGGCTTCCTCGAAGGACCCGTCCGGATCCTTGGCGACGTTGCGCAGATGGACGAAGTGGATGTCCTCGACGAAGCGCTTCGCCATCGCCGGCACGTTGTTCGTCTGTCCCGCCCCCAGCGAGCCGGTGCAGAAGGTCAGGCCGTTGTTGGGCGACTTCACCGCATCGATCAGGTGGGCGAGGTCGTCCTCGGTGCTGACGATGCGCGGCAGGCCGAACAGCGGACGGGGCGGGTCGTCGGGGTGGATCGCCATGCGGATGCCGACCTCTTCCGCGGTCGGGATGACCTCGCGCAGGAAGCGGGCCAGCGTCTCGCGCAGGCCGTCGGCGGACATGCCGTTGAAGCGCGCGATCATCTTGCGCAGGCCGGGGATGTCGTAGCGGTCATAGGCGCCCGGCAGGCCGGCCATGATGTTGGTCAGCAGCTTGGCGCGGTCGCTTTCCGACGAGCGGTCGAACCATTCCTTGGCCTTGGCGAGAACCTCCGGCGAATGGTCCTCCTCCGCGCCCGGACGCTCCAGCATGTAGACGTCGAAGGCGGCATGCTCATGGGCGTTGAAGCGCAGCGAGGTGCCGCCGCCCGGCAGCGCCGCCGCCAGTTCCGTCCGCGTCCAGTCCAGCACCGGCATGAAGTTGTAGCAGATGGTCGTCACGCCGCAGGCGGCGAGGTTGCGCATCGACTGGCGGTAATTGTCGAACAGCTCGGTCAGGTCGCCTTCGCCGATCTTGATCGCCTCATGCACCGGCAGGCTTTCGGTGACCGTCCAGCTGAGGCCGAGTTCCTTGTCGGACTCGATCATCGCCTTGCGCTTCTGGATCTCCTCCACCGACCAGACCACGCCGTAGGGGATGTGGTGCAGGGCGGTGACCACGCCGGTGGCGCCGGCTTGGCGGATGTGGTTCAGCTTGATCGCGTCTTCGGGACCGAACCAGCGCCAGGATTGTTCCATGGCTGCGAACTCCTTGGAGTAGAGAGGGGGCTTTGGAAGTCTGGAAAAATCAGCGGAAAAGCAGGCTCGGCAGCCACAGCGACAGGGCCGGGATGTAGGAGACCAGGAACAGGATCAGGATGTTGCAGAGCAGGAAGGGCCAGATCGCCTTGGTGATGGCGCCCAGCGAGATCTTCGCGATGTTGGCCGCGACGAACAGGCAGACGCCGACCGGCGGGGTGGTCAGGCCGATCATCAGGTTCAGCACGGCGAAGGTGGCGAAATGGATCGGATCGATGCCGACCTGGGTCGCCACCGCCAGCAGCGGCGGGAACAGGATGATCAGCGCCGCAATCGTCTCCATGAAGGTGCCGACGATCAGCAGCAGGATGTTGATCAGCAGGATGATCAGGTACTTGTTGGTGGTCAGCGCCAGCATCGATGAGGCGATGGCCTGCGGAATCTGCTCGCTGGTCAGGATCCAGCCGAAGACGTTGGCGAGGCCGACCAGCAGGATCAGCCCGCCCGCTCCGATGGCGCTTTCCAGCAGGATGCCCGGCAGCTGGCGCAGCTTGAAACCCTTGTAGACGAACAGACCGATGACGAAGGCGTAGAGAGCCGCGACGATGGAGGCCTCGGTCGGTGTGAAATAGCCGCCGACGATGCCGAACAGGATGATCGCCGTCATCAGCAGCGCCCAGAAGGCGCCGCGGCTGGCGCGGACCAGCGCGCCGAAGCCCTGCCACGGCTCACGCGGGTAGTTGCGCGCCCGTGCCAGGATCCAGACCGTCAGCATCATGCCGATGCCCAGCAGCAGGCCCGGAATGGCGCCGGCCATGAACATCTTGCCGACCGACAGGCCGGTCAGGGTGCCGACGATGATCATCGGCACGCTGGGCGGGATGATCGGCCCGACGGTGGAGGCGGCGGCGGTCACGGCGGCGGCGAAGGGCGCGTCGTAGCCGGACTTGCGCATCGCCGGGATCATCACGGCGCCGATGGAGGCGGTTTCCGCCACCGCGGTGCCGGAGATGCCGGCGAACACCATCGACCCGGTGACGTTGGCAAGGCCGAGGCCGCCGCGGATATGGCCGACCAGCCGGTTGCTGAACAGCACGATCTGGTCGGTGATGCCGCCGCCGTTCATCAGGTTGCCGGCCAGCACGAAGCCGGGAATGCAGAGCAGGACGAAGCTGTCCATGCCCGCATACATGAACTGCGGGACCACCGCGAGGTCGATGTCGCTGCCGACCAGATAGACCGCCGACGCGCCGCCCAAGGCGATGCCCACCGGCGCGCCCAGGATCAGCAGGACGGCGAAGGTGACGAACAGTGCGGTGACCATCAGACGGTTTCCCCATGGCTGGGCGGCGCGGAGTCGCGCCCGAGCCCGGCCAGCCGGGCAATCGAGAAGAAGGCGAGCGAGACCGGGATGATCAGCGTTACGACATAGACCCAGATCATCGGGACGTTGATGGAGCGTGCGCGCTCACCCAGGCTGCCGACGACATAGTCCCAGGCACCGGGAATGATCGCGATGGCGAAGACCAGGATGGCCACGTCGACCAGACGGGCGACAGCCCATTGCATCGGCTTGGGCAGCAGCAGGATGAACATGTCGACGTTCACCAGCTCGCCGCGCAGCAGCGCCAGCCCGCAGGAGAAGGCGACGAGATGGACCAGCGCGAAGCGGGCCACCTCTTCCGTCCAGGGCGGCGAGGGGAAGCCCGGTATCCGGCCCAGCACCTGGATGGTCACGACGACGATGAGGACGCCGATGGCCGCCAGTGTTCCCCAACGGCAAAGGGCGGAGACGGCCGACACCAGGGCGGCAAAGACGTTGCGCATTGGAATGGCTCTTACGGTTAGGGGGAGGATTTATCTCCCTCTCCCCCCAGGGGGAGAGGGAGAGTCTCCGCTCACTTCACCGCAAGGATTTCGTCGTAGATCGGCTTGATCTCCGGCGACAGCGCGGCGACGACGGCCGGACGGCCCTTCTCGGCGAAGGCGGCCTTGTCGACGGCGATGAACTCCATGCCCTTGGCCTTCAGGTCGGCGGCCAGCTTGGCCTCGTCCTCGATGAACAGCTTGCGCTCGGCAGCCTGGGCGGCCTTGGCGGCCTCCATGATGGCGGCGCGCTGTTCGGCCGGCAGCTTGTTCATCTTCTTCGAGCCGCCGACCAGATAGATCCAGCTGATCACGTGCTCCGTCTGGTTCACGTATTTCTGGACCTCGTAGAAGCTCGCCGACTTGATCAGCGCCAGCGGGTTCTCCTGCGCCTCGATGGTGTCGTTCTGCAGGCCGGTGAACACCTCCGAGAAGGCCATCGGCGTCGGCTTGGCGCCCAGCCCCTGCCAGAAGGACACGAACAGCGGCACGTTGGGAACGCGCATCTTCAGGCCGTTCAGCTCGTCCGGCGACTTGATCGGGCGCTTGCTGGTCAGGTTGCGCGGGCCGCGGGCGAAGTAGGTCAGCGGGACCAGCTGGGTCTTCTGCTCGATGGCCTCGGCGATCTTCTTGCCCGGCTCGCCGGTGACGACCTTGTCGAGATGATCGAGGTCGCGGATGGCGTAGGGGACGGCCAGCAGTGCCGCGGCCGGAGCCCAGTTCTGCAGGGACTCACCCGTGATGGTGAAGTCGATGGTGCCGAGCTGGATGCCCTTGATCAGGTCGGTTTCCTTGCCGAGCTGCTCGTTGGGGAACACCTTGACCTCGACCGCACCGTTGGTGCGCTTGGCGACTTCCTCGGCGAAGACCAGCGAGGCCTTGTGCCAGACATTGTCCTCGTTGGCGAGGTGACCGAGCTTCAGCGTCGTCTTGGCCTGGGCGCGAACGATGGCCGGGGCGGCGATGCCGCCCAGCAGCGTCGCACCGGCGGCGATGCCGGCGCCGAGGCCGATGCTCTTGGCCAGCGTGCGGCGCGAAATCGGGGTCTTGCTGTTCATCCTGGTGTCCCTCCGTTTTTGGCGGATCATGCCCGCCATTGCTTTGACTGGTGTCTGCCGTCCGGCAGGCGATCAGCTTTCGAAGTCGAGCTGGACCTTGATGGTGCTGGACGGGTCGGTCTCGATCAGCGAGAAGGCGCTCGCCGCATCGGCGATCGGGAAGACCTGGGTGATCATCGCCGCCGGCTTCAGCTTGCCGCTCTCCAGCCACTCGATGACCTGCGGCAGCAGGCGGCGGTTCAGGCGCGAGCCGACCAGCGTCAGTTCCTTCTTCACGATCTCCTGCTGGCTGATGTTGCAAGGGGCCGGCGAGAAGCCGAGTAGGCCGATGCGTGCCGCCGGGCTGGCGAGGCGGCAGGCCTCCTCCAGCAAGGCCGGCACGCCGGCGCCGTCGATCACCACCGTGGGGCCGAGCCCGTCATTCTCGTCGCGCACCGCGTCGGGCACCGACACCCGCGAGGAGTTGAGGACAACATCGGCGCCGAACTCCTTCGCCCGCTCCAGCCGCTTGTCGTCGAGGTCGGCGACGATGCAGCGGGCGCCGTGCAGCTTGGCGACCTGCACCACCGTCAGCCCGACCGTGCCGGCGCCATAGACCAGCAGCGTGTCGTCGGCGCCGATGCCGGTGCGCGACAGCACGTTGGCGGCGATGGACAGCGGTTCCGCCAATGCTGCAATCGAGATCGGCAGGTCGGAGCGGACCTTGACCGCATTGCCGGCCGGCACGACGACATGGTTGCGGAAACCGCCGTCGCGGTGGACGCCGAACACCTCCAGATTGGCGCAGACATTGGTGCGCCCGGCCCGGCAGGCATAGCAGCGGCCACAGGACACAACCGGATCCACCACCACATGGTCGCCGACCGCGACGTTGGTCACGCCGTCGCCGACCGCCTCCACCGTGCCGGCGAACTCATGGCCGATCACGCGGGGGTAGACCGCGAAGGGGTTGGAGCCGTGGTAGATGTGCAGGTCCGACCCGCAGATGCCGGCGCGCTGGACGCGGACCAGCACCTCGCCGGCCTTGACCGGTCCGGCAGACGGGGTGTTCTCGGGACGGAGCGCCAGCACATGCGGCTTTTCAACGGTCAGGGCAACCACGGGACTACTCCCTACTGAAGAGGATGCGGTGAAACGGGATCAGGCAGACACTGCGACGACGGCGCGGGCGCCTTCGGCGAACAGGCGCTTGAGTGCGGCGGTCACCGGGGCGGTGAAGCGCGGGTCGCGCGGCAGATCCTCGCCGAACACGGCGGTCAGGCCGAACAGCGCCTCGGCCAGCCGGTCGGGATTGCCGGCTGTGGCGGCTGCGATTTCAGCCAGACGGGATGCCAGCGGATCGCGCACGTCGATGGGCTGGCCCTTCTCGTCGGTGCCGGCGACGTAGCGCATCCAGGCGGCGACGGCCAGGGCCAGCCGGTCGATGGGCAAACCGGCGGCCAGCCGGTCGCGGATCGGGTTCAGTAGGCGCTGCGGCAGCTTCTGCGTGCCGTCCATGGCGATCTGCCAGGTGCGGTGGCGCAGCGCCGGATTGCGGAAGCGGGTGATCAGCGCGTCCTTGTACTGCTCCATATCCGCACCCGCAGGCATGTGCAGCGTCGGCCCGGTCTCCCGGTCCATCAGGTTGCGGACCAGCGTGGCAAAGGCAGGATCGGCCATGGTGTCCGACACCGTCTCGTAGCCCGCCAGATAGCCGAGATAGGCGATGGTGGAGTGGCTGCCGTTCAGCAGCCGCAGCTTCATCGTCTCATAGGGATGGACGTCGGCGACCAGTTCGACCCCGACCGTCTCCCAGGCCGGCCGGCCGGCGGGGAAACGGTCCTCGACCACCCACTGGGTGAAGGGCTCCGTCACCACCGGCCAGGAATCCTGCACGCCGAGCGCCTGCGAGACGCGGGCGCGGTCGGCCTCGGTGGTGGCGGGGACGATGCGGTCGACCATGCTGTTGGGGCAGGCGACCGTCTCAGCCACCCAGGCGCCGAAGGCCGGGTCGCGCAGGTCGGCGAAGCGGCGCAGGATGCGGGCGACGGTGTCGCCGTTGCTCGGCAGGTTGTCGCAGCTCAGCACGGTGAAGGGGGCCAGCCCGGCAGCGCGGCGGCGGGCCAGCGCCTCGGCCAGGAAGCCGATGGCGGTGCGCGGCTTGCCCGGTTCGTCCAAATCGTGGCGGATGTCGGGATGGGCTTCGTTCAACGCGCCGGTCGCCGGATCGTGGCAATAGCCCTTCTCGGTCACCGTCAGGGTGACGATACGCACCGACGGGCGGCACATCCGCTCCAGCACCGCCTCGGGATCCTCATGCGCGACCAGCAGGTCCAGCAGGCAGCCGATCACCCGCAGCCGCTCCCCCTCCGCATCGCGCACCGCGACGGTGTAGAACCCGTCCTGCGGCTCCAGCGCGTCGCGGGTGTCGGGGCTGCGCAGGCTGACACCGGCGATGCCCCACGGCCCGAACTGCTGTTCCAGCAGGGCGTCGGTGTAGGCCGCCTGATGGGCGCGCTGGAAGGCGCCGACGCCGAGATGGACGATCCCGATGTCGAGATCCTTGCGGTCATAGCCGGGCCGGGCCACCGTCGCCGGCAGGGTGGACAGGCCGGAGACGCCGAGGCGCCGCGACGAGGCGCCGGAAGGAGGGACGGTGGACGCGGACGATTGCATGGGGAGCATTTCCTTCCAGGCGAGCGGTTGGCTCACATTCTTGTATGGTAGTATGTCAAGAAGTGCGGAGAAGGGCAACCCGGATTGTCATCCTGGCGAACCATATAGTCCTGCTACTGCCGTCTGTGCATCCGGCCGGCCTCGGAAATGTCGTGCCGATCAGCGCAGGGCAGCAACCCGTGACCGGCCGCTGCTTCTGGAGGTCGTCTTGGGCGCCGGCTGAGTTCCGGCCTCCTCAAGGGTGAACAGGTCGGGGAACTTGCCTTCCAGTTCGGGCAGCGAGGTCAGGATCTCACGCAGATGCAGACCCATCGCCGCCTCCGCCTTGACCGGGTCGCGGGCGACAATCGCCTCCAGCACCGCCTGATGCTGCGAGATCAGCCGGCGGATCGGCGTGGCGTAGGGAACGCTGAGATAGCGGACGCGGTCCATCTGCGCCTTCGTCTCCTCGACGATGCGCCAGGCATAGTCGCACTCCGCCCCGATGGCGATGGCGCGGTGGAAGGCCTCGTCCAGTTCCAGGAAGCGCACCGGCACCGGTTCGTCGGCGATATCCCACTGGGCCTTCAAAAGGTCGCGCAATTCGGCGATGCCGGCCGGCGTGATGGTCTCACAGGCCTTGCGCACCACGGCGGTTTCCACCGCTTCGCGCACGAAGCGGGCATCGAGCACCTGCTTGACCGAGATCTTGACGACGAAGCTGCCGCGCTGCGGCCGGATGGTGAGAAGGCCGGCTTCGCTCAGCTTGATGAAGGCCTCGCGCACCGGCTGGCGGCTGACGCCGAGCTGGTCGGCGATCTCCTGCTCCGACAGGGCTTGGCCGGGGCTGAACTGCATCGTCACGATGGCTTGGCGCAGCACCCGGTACACGCGCCGCGCGATCGGCTCGCCGGATTCCACGTCGATCTTGTTCAGCATCGGCACGTCATGGTTTATGGCGCCTCGAAACCTGCCCGAAGGGCCGGAGCGAATGATTGGTCTATCAGGATACTACCATACCAAGCGGTCGGCAAGAGTATTTCCCGCCGACCCTGCTTGATGCGATGCGGATTTCTCAACGAAAGCTCGTCCGGATTAAACAGACCTCGTCAGAGTTCCACAAACAAACTGCCGGCCTGTACGGGCGGAAATTACGGGAACCCCGTTCAGGATCATGATGTTGGCATCACAGCCTTGAACGGGGCAGGCATGGACAGCGGACTTATGCCGCCGGACGCTTGCCGCGGCCGACGATCTGGGTCGGATTGACGAAGCGCAGGGCAACGATCAGCCAGACCAGCGTGGTCACCATATAGATGACCGCCATGGAGTCGATCGACTGCACCGCCCGGACGCCGGAGGCGAACACCGCGTAATAGAGCGCCACCACCAGGGTCTGGCTGCCGGGTCCGGAGACCAGGAAGGTCAGCTCGAACATGCCGATGGTGCGGACCAGCACCAGCAGCAGCGCCGCCAGCACGCCCGGCATCAGCATCGGCACCAGCACATGGACGAACATCTGGAAGATGTTGGCGCCGAAGACGCGGGCCGCGGCCTCGGTGCGCGGATCGATCTGCTCGATGAAGGGGATCATCACCAGCACCACGAAGGGCACGGTGGGCACCAGATTGGCCAGGATGACACCGGTCAGCGTGCCGCCCAGCCCCGCCTTATAGAGCACCGTCGCCAGCGGGATGCCGTAGGTGATCGGCGGAACCAGCAGGGGCAGCAGCAGCAACAGCATCACCGCCCGCTTGGCCGGAAACTCGCGCCGCGCCAGCGCATAGGCGGCCGGCACCCCCAGCAGGCCGGACAGCAGGACCACCGCGCCGACTGCCTGGAAGGTGACCCACAGCACGTCGCCCAGCTGGAACTCGTCCCAGGCGGCGAAGTACCAGCGGGTGGTGAAGCCCACCGGCAGCCAGGTGCCGAGCCAGCGCGTCGCCACCGACGAGGTCACCACCGAGGCGATCAGCCCCAACAGATTGATCAGAAACAGCCCGATCACCGCCCAGACGGCGAAGACCCACAGGCGGGACATGATGGATTTCTGCATTGCCGCCTCTCCTCAGCCTTTGGCGCCCGCGGCGGGGCCGCGGTAGAACAACGAGCGGCAGCCGAGAACCGCGACGACCACCAGCAATTGGACCGCCCCCATGATCATCGCGATGGCCGAGGCCATGGAGTAGTCGTACTCCTCGAACGCGGCCTGATAGGCGGCGATGGAGATGACGCGCGTGGCGCCGGCCGGATCGCCGACCAATACCGCCGACGGCAGCACCGAATAGGCCTGGACGAAGGACAGGCAGAAGGTGATGGCGAGACCGGGGATCAGCAGCGGCAGGAAGACCTCGCGGAAGCGGGCGGCCGGACCGGCGCCCAGCGTCGCCGCCGCGTTCTCCAGCGATGGGTCGATGCCGGTGACGTAGGACAGCGTCAGCAGGAAGGTGAAGGGGAAGCCGGTCAGCACCAGCGAGATGAAGACGCCCCAATAGCCGTTCAGCACGGAGATCGGGGTGGACAGCAGCCCGACCGCCATCAGGGCGCGGTTGAACCAGCCCTGCGGCCCGAAATAGAACAGCATGCCTTCGGCCACCAGAACGGTGCCGAGCGTGATCGGCAGCACCAGCAGGGTGGTCAGCAGACGCTGGCGCCGCATCAGCCGCACGCGGAAGGCGATGGGAATGGCGATCAGCAGATTCAGCAGCGTGACCGGGAAAGCCAGCCGCAGCGTCTTGAAGATGGTGCCGTAGAGGAAGGGATCGCTGAAGAACCGGGCGTAATTGCCGAACAGCGATCCGTCCTTGGGCTCGAAGGACAGCATCAGCCCATACAGGAACGGGTAGATGAACAGCCCCAGGATCAGCGCCACGCAGGGCAGCACCAGCAGGGTCGCCCCGTCGATGCCGCGGGCGGCCAGCCGCTGGCGCAGGGTCGGCCCCTCGGCGCGACCTTCGAGGACGGCGCTCATCGCGCGTCTCCGAACACCAGCACGCGGCCGGCATCGGCGCCGAGCCGGACGGCGGCGCCCCGCTGCAATGGATAGGGGGAGGCGAAGTGCAGCTCGGTGCCCGATGCGGTGACGCCGACGCCGTGGAAGCCGCGCCCGCGATACTCCACCGCCTCCACCCGCACCGGGATGCCGCTGTCGGTGCCGGTCGGCTCCAGATCGTCGGGGCGGATCGCGGCGACGGCCGCCTTGCTCGCGGAAGCGGCCCGCATCCGGCCGCGGATCACCGTGCCTTCGATGTTCAGCAGGGCGTCCTCGCCCTCCATCCCGACCAGTTCGCCGTTGACGCGGTTGCGGAAGCCCATGAAGTCGGCGACGTCGAGATGGGCGGGCAGGGCGTAAAGCTCCGCCGGGGTGCCGACCTGCCGGATGGCGCCATCGCGCAGGACGACGATGCGGTCGGCCAGCGACAGCGCCTCTTCCTGGTCGTGGGTGACGTAGATGGTGGTGGAGCCGAGGGACTGGTGGATGCGGCGGATTTCCTGGCGCATCTCCAGCCGCAGCTTGGCGTCGAGGTTGGACAGCGGTTCGTCCATCAGCACCAGCGGCGGCTCGACCACGATGGCGCGGGCGATGGCGACGCGCTGCTGCTGGCCGCCCGACAGCTGGCCCGGCAGCTTTTCCGCCTGCGATTCCAGCCGCACCGCCGCCAGGGCGGCGTCGACCCGTTTCTCCAGTTCCGGCTTCGGCACGCCGCGCATGCGCAGGCCGAAACCGATGTTCTTGCGCACGGTCATGTGCGGGAAGAGGGCGTAATTCTGGAAGACCATGCCGAAGCCGCGTTCTTCCGGCCGCAGCACGTCGACCCGCCGGTCGTCCAGCATGATGCGCCCGCCACTGACCGGCAGCAGGCCGGCGATGCAGTTCAGCGCGGTTGTCTTGCCGCATCCCGACGGGCCGAGCAGGGCGATGAACTCGCCCCGCTCGATGGTGAGGTCCAGCCCTTTCAGCGCCGTGAAGGCGTCGAACTCCCGCCTCACTCCCTGAAGGTGCAGTTGCTTGAAGGTGGTGGCTCCGACGGTCATTCCGGGGTCCTGTGGCTGGATGGGGCGCTGTCTTCGGAGGGTCCCGTCGCCCGGTGCCGGGCGGAGGGACCCTCCGTTTCACGTCGTCGGCGGGTGCGCGGTCACTTGCCCGTCACTTGCCCTTGCGCGCGCCGATCTCCTCGTCCCAGCGGCGGAAGGCCTGCACCAGCTTGTCGGCGGCGAGCGGCAGTTCGATGGGGTGGTCGGCGATCAGCTTGTCGTAGGTCGGGCGGCCGAACTCGGCGATGGCGTCCTGGCTCTCCTTCGGCGCCATGGCGAGCGTCACGCCCTTCACCGCCGGGCCCGGATAGAAATAGCCCTCGTCATAGGTGTAGGCCTGCTGCGCCGGTGTCAGCAGATGGTTCATCAGGTCCAGGAGGACGGCGAGCTTTTCCGCCGACACGCCCTTGGGGATGCACATGTAATGGGCGTCGGCGACCCAGCGGAAATTCTCCACCGCGAAGACCTCGGCCGACTTCGGCACCACGCCGAGCACCCGCGGATTGATGTCCCAGCCGGTGGTCGACACGATGATGTCGAGCGACCCTTCGCCCAGCGCCTTCATGGTCGGCGTGGTGCCGCCCGGATAGGCCTCGATGGTCTCGCCCAGTTCGCGCAGGTAAGCCCAGGTCTTTTCCCAGCCATTGACCGGATCCTTGGGATCTTTGTCGCCCAGGATGTAGGGCAGCCCCATCAGGAAGGTGCGGCCGGGACCGGAGTTGGCCGGGCGGGCATAAGCGAAGCGCTTCGGATTGGCCTTCGCCCAGGCCAGCAGCTCCGCCGCCGTCTTCGGCACCTGCTTCACCCGTTCAGGCGCATATTCGAACAGCGGGCCCGACGGGTAGTAGGTGACGACCACGCCCTGGCCTTCGGCGAGACCCTGCATGCGGGCGGCCGGCTCCAGATAGATGTCGGACAGCTTCGGCAGGTCGCCGGCGCGGTCCGGCAGCAGATTGACCCACAGCTTCTGGTCGATGCCGGCGGACAGCACGTCGGTGCCGGTCAGCACCAGATCGATGTCGACCCGGTTGGCGTCCTGCTGCGCCTTCAGCTTGCCGGGGAGTTCCGGCGCCGGCGCCTTGGAGAAGACGATGCGCGAAGCCCAGTCGGGCTTGGCCTTGCGGTAATTCTCGATGGCCTTCTGGGTCAGCGCCAGATTGCCGGCGACGTCCACCACATTCAGCGTGACCGGGCTCGCCGGCTTCGGCAGGGCCGCGAACACCGGCCGGCCGGTCGCCAGAAGCCCGGCGGTCCCGGCGGACGCCGCGAGGAAGCCGCGTCGTGAAATCCCGTGGTCGATCATAGGTTTCCTCCCGTTTCTACGTATTTTCAAATTGCGGTGGTTCGAGCTGCGGCGGACATACTGAAGCGGCCGGGAAGCCATGGCGGTTTGCCTGACGGGACCGGTCGGAAAGCTGGATAGCGGAAGATGCGGATAATTTGTTCCTAGTCCGAATGCTAGTATGGTAGTACCGGCTCCGCAAGCGGAAACTCGTATGGTAGTAGCTTGTCGTGTCGGGTGCGGCGGGGGAGAGCGCAACTCCCGTCCGATGGCCGTTGAGTGCCGCCGCCTCCTGCAATGGACCGCCGCCGCAATGTCAAGCTGTGGAAACAATTGCGGATTGGCGTATGAGCGCTCCAAATTCGTCTGCTGGTGTGCTATGGCTTGATATCGGTCGAATTTCTGTATCGCTTCGATGACAGAGTCTAAATCCCAGAAGGTTTGTCTGGTGAAACTATACAGCAAAGATAAATTTATCCTTTGGATAAGTCCGTCAAAATACGAATGAAGTAAGAGAAGATTTTAGATTTTGATTTCCGGTTTTGCCAAAAATCAAGGCGATTGTTCATGCTGCGATAGAGCTTGTATCTTTCTATGCGATTCCCATTCCATTTGTGGTGCAGATCGGATCTTGATGGTTTGGATATGGATAAATGACAACGATTCCGAAAATATTTAAAGAAAAAATAGATGGTTCTCTTGGAAAATTGAAGGCCATTCTTGAAAGAAAAGAACCAAAAATCCTTTTCTTCACGGAGAATGATTTTTTATTTCCCAAAGATTTTGATATAGATTTTTGTGACTCTTATTGCGGGGCGGCAATTTCATCTAATCAATCAATTTTCGACGATCAAAATTTTGATTTTGATATCGTAATTTTGTGCAGCCACCTAAAGAGTGAAGAGATACTCGCCTGGAAGCTGCAAAGCATGCCGGGGCAGCCTTTTATCGCCCTGTGGGCATGGGACAATCATCATGAGCCCACCCTCAACAGCCGGGCGGCTATGATCGCCGATGCGGTGTTTCCCGCCCATTGGTTCGCACATAAAGACATGGCAAATGCAGCCACCCTCATAGCGCCGCACCTTCCGCTTTGTGTAACGCAATGGAGCAGCGTCTTCCTGGCGTCGATGGAGGAGAGAATCGTTGCTGCCGGGCGATGCGACAAATTATATGGCGGTTTCTTCAACCATGCGGATGCAAAAGAAAGGAACGGCTTGATCGCGTCGTATCGGGAACGATATCCCAATGAGCACGTATTCACTCTCGGACTCGATAAAAGACCAGCGTATTTTTCATTTAGCCAGGAGCAAAGATTGCTCGATTGGTCCTCCTACAAGGTCAGTGTGATTCTTCCCTTGAGAAACGACATTTCACAACGGCTGTTCGATGCTCTGGCATGTGGTCTGATTCCCATCGTTCCGCCTGAATTTCCCGATCTTGATCTGGTGATTTCACGACACGACCAGCACTCTCTGCCGATCATCCGGATGGAAAGCTATTCCGTCGAAGGCATTGCGGATGCCCATACCCGCGCATTGAAGCTGTTCGATCGGGACGGCAAACAAGGTGTGATGCGCAGGCATCGGTTCGCCCGCGACAATCACGGATTGCGCAACAGAATAGATCGATTGGTCAGCCTGTTCCGCCAGGGCACGGCGTTTTCAAGAGTTCAAATCAGCTTCGAAAATGGAATCCATATATACTTGAAATGAATTTGGTAAGTCCCCACGAAAATCGACATGATGCTTGGCAGTATGATTGGCAGCATGGTGTTAATGTACGGTCTTCGGCTCGAAGAGTACGTAATTGCCGTGGCATCATGATTCTAGACAGCCTTCCGCACGCGGCGATGGACTTTCCATGATCATTCTCCTGACGACCCCGGAACACCAATACACACTTCGCAGCATTGCCGAAGGCCAGTTCGGCGTGCCGGTTCCGGACATCAGGAGCCTGACTTACGATCAGGTTCTTGCGGCATCCACGTTGCCGAGAGTCACCTATGTTTTCGCGGATCTCGAACGGCTTTCGACATCCCGCCTGAGACGGGCCGCCGGCCTGTACCGGAAATTGCGGGATCTTGGCGTGCGCTGCTTGAACGACCCGGCCTGCGCGATGAGCCGCGTGGAACTCCTGACCAATCTCAGCGAGAAAACCGGCAATCCCATCGAGGTCCATCGGGCGGACATGCGTCCCAGGCCATCGCGTTTTCCCGTCTTCCTGCGCCTTGAAGACGAGCATGAGATGCCGTCGGACACGCTCTATTACAGCCAGAGCGAACTCGACGAGGCTCTTGCCGCCCAACGCCGGGATGGAGTGCCTTTGCGGGGCCTTCTCGTCCTGGAAAAGGTCGATGCAACGTACAATGGCACCCTGTGGGCCAAATGGGGCAGTTGGCGGATCGGGGACCGGATCGTCGTGGAGCATATTGCCGTCGAAGACCGGTGGATGGTCAAGTATGGCCGGCACGATTGTCTTACGGAAGATATCGTCTCCGACGAGTTCGACGCCGTATCGACCAATCGGTTCGAACCCCTGCTCAAGCCGGCGTTCGAGACCGCCGGGATCGAGTATGGTCGCGCGGACCATGCCGCCACACCGGATGGAGCGGTGGTGTTCGAGATCAACACCAACCCGTTTCTCGGCAACTATGTGCCGGACCCCTGGCTGAAACGTCGTGACACTCAGATGCTGGCGAGACAGCGCTGGAGCGAGGCGATGCAAGTGATCGACACGCCGTGCTGACTGCCCGCTGAGGAGGCTTCCATGATGGACGGTCATTGCGGAGCCATGGCGAGCCATGGCCCACAACTTCAACCTGTATGCGCGAGGCGAAGCAGGTCAGAAGACGGTATTATCAAGAAAAAAGCGGCGAAGGGGGCGGCGGCGGCGGGGGCGGGCCAAGAGGCAGATCGGTCTCGATGGAGAAAGACATGCTTTCCATTCCTAAGTTATAGGGTCATTTCAAACGAAGGCTGAGCAGGAACATCCTTCGAGACGACGATAATCATTGCTCCAGACGTTCCCGTCAAGATTGTGTATTCTGGATTGGACGGAAATTTGTTGTCGCGTTCTCGTTACGCAGGCGCGTCCCAATCCGCAACGTCCGGCTTTACCGGATGATGGATCATGTTGCTCTGGCCGAAGCCGCTCGGGTCCTCGGCAAAATAGCGCGGGCGGGAGGGGCGCCATATCAGGGTGCCCGGTTGCAGGCATTCGTCCTGCGGGGTGTTCTCGTAATTGGTTCCGCGCCGGTCGGGCGGACAGAGCGGACCCTGCCCGCCGATGTCTTCGACGGTGAACCCGCCGGCGAGCGCGACGGTCGGCAGGGTGAACTCGTAATGGCCGCGCCAGCCGGCGACGGACATGATCAGCCCATAGGTCCGCGCGAAATGGCGGGACAGGCGCATGATCGGGTGAAACGCCCGGTGGGCGAGGTCAGGGCTGACCGACGCCGGCATCGCTGCCGACTGCCAATAGTACCAATCGCGACTTGCGGCGAGCGGCTGGACGGTCGTCGTCAGGAGATCGGACGCGTTCCGGCTGAACTGGTCGAAAAGCTGCATCCAGTCGCCGGAATAATCGACGTCGTATTCGACGACCCAGACGAAATCGGCGTCGAGGGACAGGACGCAGGGAATGATCGCCACATCCAGGTAGCCCCGCTGAACGCCGCCATGCGCCGCCATCTCCCGATAACGGGCCGGCATGCAGGAGTCCGGCGGCCGATAGGCGAAATCGATCTGCGGTTCCGCCCGGTTGTCCGGATTGAACATGAAATGCCAGTCGATCATGTGCCCGGTCTGATCGACGAGGTGCCGGAAATGCCGCTCGATCCGTTCGGAACGGACATGACAGACGAACAACCCGGCGACCTTGAAGGGAGGAACGGGCTTCATCGCTTGCCTTGGTTCTCCGGTCTGTGAATCGGCGGAATCCCGCCGGCTCATAGTATGGGTCGGACGCCGGCCATTGGAAGGAAATCATGGGCTTGGTGCCGGCACACTGCCCAACCGAGCCGTGTCCCCAGGCAGGGAAGAGAGGTGGAGCGGACATGGGATATGCGACGTCGCATTTCTCAGCGCTGCGACTTATGGAAATTATCTCGCACCAGCACACGGACGGTTGAAACTTCCGACAGAATCGGCATGCTGTCGCCGATGGTCTGACCACTTCGCGTGCAGGGGATGCCTCCTGCCCGAAAAATGATCATCCTCGTTCGCGCATCGACCCGTATCCGTCCATCCTCGACCAGGAAACCGTCGCCCATGTCCGCCATCCTGCTGCAGGAAAGTTCCGAGACGAAGGACCAGCCGCTCCGCGAAGACATCCGCCTGCTGGGGCGCATCCTGGGCGACACCGTCCGCAGCCAGGAAGGGGAGGCGGTGTTCGACATCGTCGAGCGCATCCGCCAGACCTCGATCCGCTTTCACCGTGAAGAGGACCAGGGCGCCCGCAAGGAGCTGGAGGCGATCCTGAACAGCCTGTCGCCGCCGCAGACGGCGCGGGTGGTGCGGGCCTACAGCTTCTTCTCGCACCTCGCCAACATCGCGGAGGACCAGCACCACATCCGCCGCACCCGCGCCCATGCGCTTGCCGGGTCGGCGCCGCGCGAAGGCACGATGGACCATGCGCTGGACGAGGCGGCGAAGGCCGGCATCACCACCCAGCAGCTGAAGGAGTTCTTCGACGGCGCGCTGGTCAGCCCGGTGCTGACCGCCCACCCGACCGAGGTGCAGCGCAAGAGCATCCTGACCGTGCAGATGCAGGTCGCCAAGCTGCTGGCCGAGCGCGACCATGGACCGATGACGCCGGAGGAGGAGGACACCAACCTCGAATCGCTCCAGCGCGCCGTGCTGACCCTGTGGCAGACCGCGATCCTGCGCGCCACCAAGCTGGCGGTGACGGACGAGGTGGCCAACGGCCTGACCTTCTACGACTACACCTTCCTGCGCGAGATGCCGCGCTTCTACGCCCAGCTGGAAGACCACCTGCGCAAGACCGACCCGTCCTGGACGACGACGGAGCTGCCGTCCTTCCTGCGGATGGGCAGCTGGATCGGCGGCGACCGCGACGGCAACCCCTTCGTCACCGCCCCCGTGCTGCGCCAGGCGATGCGGATGCAGAGCACCCGCGCCCTGCAATTCTATCTGGACGAGCTGCACACGCTGGGGTCGGAGCTGTCGCTCAGCACCCGCGTCATCGACGTGTCGGAGCCGCTGCGCCAGCTGGCCGAGCGTTCGCCCGACTCGTCGCCGCACCGCAAGATGGAGCCCTACCGCCGCGCGATTTCCGGCATCTATGCGCGGGTCGCCGCGACGCTGCGGACGCTGGACGGGCTGGAGGCGCCGCGCCACGCCGTGGGCGACGCGCCGCCCTACCAGACCCCCGCGGAATTCCGCGCCGACCTCGACATCATCGACCGCTCGTTGACCGTCAACGGCTCGGCGGCACTGGCGAAGGGCCGGCTGCGTCACCTGCGCCGCGCCGTCGACCTGTTCGGCTTCCATCTCGCCAGCATCGACCTGCGCCAGAACTCCGACGTGCATGAGCGTTCGGTGGCGGAGCTGCTGTCCTTCGCCGACGCCGGCGTCGATTACACGGCGCTGTCGGAGGACGAGCGGATCGAGGTCCTGGTGCGCGAGCTGGACACCAACCGCCCGCTGGCCTCCAGCTACGCCGACTATTCCGAAGAGACCAGTTCCGAACTGGACATCCTGCGCACCGCCGCCGAAGCCCGCGTCCGCTTCGGCACCGATGCGGTGGTGAACTGCGTCATCTCCAAGACCGACGGCGTGTCGGACATCCTGGAGGTTGCCGTCCTGCTGAAGGAAGCCGGGCTGCTGCGGCCGAAGGACAAGGCGCTGGACCTGAACATCGCCCCGCTGTTCGAGACCATCGGCGACCTGCGCAACTGTGCCGCCACCATGGACCGGCTGCTGTCGATCCCGGCCTACCGGCGCTTCCTGGAGAGCCGCGGCAATCTGCAGGAGGTGATGCTCGGCTATTCGGACAGCAACAAGGACGGCGGGTTCATGACCTCCGGCTGGGAGCTGTACAAGGCCGAGATCGCGCTGGTCGAGGTGTTCGCCAAGCATGGCGTGCGTCTGCGGCTGTTCCACGGTCGCGGCGGCTCGGTCGGTCGCGGCGGCGGCCCCAGCTATCAGGCGATCCTGGCCCAGCCGGCCGGCGCCGTGCAGGGCGCCATCCGCATCACCGAGCAGGGCGAGGTCATCGCCGGCAAATATTCCAACCCGGAGGTCGGCCGCCGCAACCTGGAAACGCTGGCCGCGGCGACGCTGGAAGCCACGCTGCTACATCCGGAATCGGCCGCCCCCTGCACCGACCTGTTCCTCCAGACCATGGAAGAGCTGTCGGAGCACGCCTTCAAGGCCTATCGCGGGCTGGTCTACGAGACTGAGGGCTTCGAAAAGTATTTCTGGGAATCGACGGTGATCGGCGAGATCGCCAACCTCAACATCGGCAGCCGCCCGGCCTCGCGCAAGAAATCGACCAGCATCGAGGATCTGCGCGCCATTCCCTGGGTGTTCAGCTGGGCGCAGTGCCGCCTGATGCTGCCGGGCTGGTACGGCTTCGGGTCGGCGGTGAAGGCCTATCTGGCCCAGCATCCCGACGGGATGGAGCGGCTGCGCGCCATGCACCGCGATTGGGGCTTCTTCAGCACGCTGCTGTCCAACATGGACATGGTGCTGTCCAAGTCGAACATCGCCATCGCATCGCGCTATGCCGGGCTGGTGTCGGACCCGGCACTGCGCGACGCCATCTTCACCCGCATCCGGGCGGAGTGGCAGGACAGCATCGACGCCCTGCTGGCGATCACCGAGCAATCGGCCCTGCTGGAAAAGAACCCGCTGCTGGCGCGGTCGATCCGCAACCGCTTCCCCTATCTGGACCCGCTGAACCACGTCCAGGTCGAGCTGCTGAAGCGTCACCGCACCAGCGACAGCGGCGAGCAGATCGCCCGCGGCATCCATCTCACCATCAACGGCATCGCCGCCGGCCTGCGCAACAGCGGCTGATCTCCCCGCCGTTTTCTTGCCGCAGCGCAGCGGCGGGCGACGTTCCGCCGCATGGTTGCCGACAAAAACGCCCTTCCTCCACCGCGAGGAAGGGCGTTTTATGTTTGCGGACGAACGGCTTGGTCCGTCTTGTCCTTTTCTTGTGCGATGCACGATCAACTCTTCGGCATCGCAAAACAAAGCTCGGTTTTCGGTGTTGAGGCCAAAATAAGTCACGACAGATCTGCCTAAAATCACAGTTGATCGTCGATGAGTATTTTGATACCTCATGCCTCCCCGAGAGGAGAAATGGTATGACCACTCAGTCCCAGCAGCAGCAAATGGCCCAGCCGCCTCAAGAGCGGGCGACCACCGGCACCCAGGGCAACCGCAACACCCAGGGCGGCGGCACCGACACCCATGAGGAATTCTGCGGCGGCGCCTGCGGTGCCGGTGCCGGTGCCGCGGTGATCTGGCGCCCGATCACGGTCGAGACCCGGCGCTGACCAGCGACGGTCTTCGCATGAGAAAAGCCCCTCTCCGCTGACGGGAGAGGGGCTTTTCTCTTTCGGTTCTGTTTTTGGTTTTCGGCGGCCCCGGCGGCCCGATCAGCCCGCCCGCATGCGGTTGACCAGACTGTCGACCTGCGAGCCCAGCGAGCGCACCTCGTCCGCGACGGTGGAGGAGGCGGTCAGCACACGGGTGGCGGACTCGCCCGACTCCGCGGCGGCGCGGGCGACGCTGTCGATGTTGCGCCGGACATGCTGGGTGCCGTCTGCCGCCTCGCCGACATTGCGGGCGATCTCGCGGGTGGCCGCACTCTGCTGTTCGACCGCGGCGGCGACGGTGGCGGCGATCTCGTTGATCTCGCGGATGGTGCCGGCGATGGAGCGGATCGCGTCCACCGCATCCTGGGTCACCGCCTGCATCGCCTGGATCTGGCTGGAGATCTCCTCCGTCGCCTTGCCGGTCTGGTTGGCGAGGCTCTTCACTTCACTCGCCACCACGGCGAAGCCCTTGCCGGCTTCACCGGCGCGGGCAGCCTCGATGGTGGCGTTCAGCGCCAGCAGGTTGGTCTGGCTGGCGATGTCGTTGATCAGTTGCACCACCTCGCCGATCTTGTTGGCCGACTGCGACAGGCCCTCCACCGTGCGGTCGGTGCGCTCCGCCTCGGTCGCCGCCTTGCGGGCGATCTGGCTGGAGGCGTGAACCTGGCTGCCGATCTCCTGGATCGAGGCCGACAGCTCCTCGGTCGCGGCGGCGACCGCCTTGACGCTGCCTTCGGCCTGCTGGGACGTGCTGGCGGCGGTCGCCGCCTCGCCGGTGGTGGCCTCGGCGTTGCGGCTCATCCGCTGCGCCATATCCTGCATCTCGCCGGCGGCGCGGGCGACGCGGTCCAGCACGCCGCGCACGCTGCTTTCGAAATTCTCAGCCATCTCGACCATGGCGCGACGGCGCTCGCCGGCGGCACGGCCGCGTTCGGCCTCGGCCCGCGCATTGGCGGCATTCGCCTCGTTGGCGGTGTCGCGGAAGACCATTAGGGCGCGGGTCATGTCGCCGATCTCATCCGAACCGGCGGCGGGGATCGGCGCGTTCAGGTTGCCGGCGGCAATCGCCCGCATGGCATCGGACAGCTGGCTGAGGCGCGCGACGATGTTGCGGCCGACCACGAACCAAGCCAGTGCCGCGGCGCCGATCAGGCTGCCGACCGCGAACAGGATCAGCATCTTGCGGCTGGCCGACAGCGCATCGGTGGCTCCGGCGGCGGCGGTGTCCGCCTCCTGCTTCATCGCGGCGATCTGGCCGTCGACCATGCCGGCGAACTGCTTGGCGATCTGGCGGTTCTCCGCCAGCACCTTCTCGTTCTCCGCAGCGGCGTCGAGTTCGGAGCGGCGCAGCTTGAACAGGCTGTTGTCGCCCTTGCCGAAGCCGGCCAGCAGTTCGGCACTCTTCACCAGCTTCGGCAGCCCGTCGTCGCCGGCGGCCTGGAGCGCCTTCAACCGCTCCTCCATCGCCTTGGCGGCGGTGGTGAAGCGGGTTTCCAGCATGGCCAGCCGGTCGGCGCTGGGCGCCTGCGTCGCCTCGTTCAGCGCGCCGACGGTGGCGGCGGCGTAGGTCGACAGTTCCAGATATGTGCGGAAGCGGGCCAGACCGTCGCCCAGCAGATCCTGCATCGAGTCCCGGGTCTGCGAACGGATGTTGACGCTCGACAGCTTGATCTCGGCCTTCAGCCGCATCAGCGGCGATTCCATCTGGTCCAGCAGAGTGGCCTGCCGGCGGGCGGCATCGGCCAGGACCTCGGTCGTCTTCTGGCGGATGGCGTCGCGCTCGGCGCTGCCGGCCGGCAATTCCAGCGCCTTGCGGCGCATGTCGAAGACGCCGTCAGCACCGTCGCCCAGCAGGAAGAAGGCATCCAGCCCGTCCGAGGTCTCCTTGCTCAGCCGGCTGCCGATCTGGGCGGTGGCGCTGACCATGCGGGCGGCCGCTTCCAGATAGTTCTGCTGGAACTGGGTGACGGCGAAAGCAGTTTCAGCGCCACCTGTGCGCGTCAGTGCTTCCGATGCAAGGCCGAGATCGCCGCGCACCTCGTACATGGTGATCAGCGAGCGGATGGCGTCGCCCAGCGAATTCATGTCGCGCTCGGTGCTGCTGTCCAGCGTCTCACCCTTGCTGCGCAGCGTGGCGCCGGCCCGCTCGGTCAGCGGGGCGAGGTTGGCGAGGAAGGCGTCGTAGGACTTGGCCAGATCGACCGCCATCGTCTCGCGCGTGCCGCGGACGGACAGGCGCAGGTTGGCGGCGGCGTTGCCGCGCTCCAGCGTCGCGATCAGCCCCTGGGTCTTGGTGCGCAGGTCGCCGATCCGCGGATCGCCGGACCGGTGGCTCGCCAGTTCCTCCACGAGGGCGCCCAGCGCCTTGCCGTTGCCCATGATCTCGCCATAGACACGCTCGCGCTCGCTCTGGCTTTCGGCGGCGGCGAGCACCGGAGCGGCGGCGGCGATGCCGCTGCTCTCACCGGACAGGCGCTTCGCCAGCTCCATCTCCGGCAGGCCGGTGCCGACGATCTGCGTCAGCGGCCGTTCCACCGCCGAGAAGGAGGTCAGCCCGACCATGCTGGCGGCGACCGTCATGCCGGCCATGCCGGCGAAGGCGAGCAGAAGCTTGCCGCGCACGCCCAGCCTGCGGCCGCCTGCGGCACCGGTTGGGTGGTGGGGCATCGAGGTGTCGTCGCGCGCGTTCATCGTCATATGCGTCCTGCTCCCCGGAAAGTGCGTCCGCTCTGGGCTTTTTTGCCCGTTTTGTTCGTTGCTGCCGGCTGCAAACCGCTCCCCCGCTCCCAGGGACTGTTCCGATCCACACTGCTTGGCAGGTCAACCATACCGCAGTGTGGTTGACAGATCCTTACGTGGGAACTCTCATTTTCTGCCTTCGCCGGTCATAATCCGATCGTCACACCCTGTTCGGATGGTGACTTCGGCGTGCGTCATTATGACCATCCGCAGCCCACGAACGTTATAGGGCCTCTTCCCGTTCCCAGCCGCATGATAGTCTCTGACTGGAAGTGATCGACGATGGGGAGAGGCATGCGGGTCTGGCAGTCGGCGTTTGCACCTCCCGGGGCGGAGCTGTCTCCGCAGTCCGCCGATCTCGTCCTGGTTTTCGGTTCCGTCGACATCTTCGACAGTCCAGGCTTTGCCAGCCGGCTGACCGCCGCCTACCCCGACGCGATAACGGTGGGATGCAGCACGGCGGGTGAGATCGCCGGGGACAGCGTCCTCGACGGTTCCTGCATCGCCACCGCCATCCGCTTCGGCAAGGGCACCGCCGTCACCGCCACGGAGGCCGGCATCGCATCCGCCGACGACAGCCAGCGCGCGGGCGAGGCGCTCGGGGAGGCGCTGACCGCCCGGCCGGGCCTGTCGGGGGTGCTGCTGTTCGCCCGCGGCGTCGGGGTCAACGGAAGTGCGCTGATCGACGGGCTGTCGTCGCGCCTGCCGTCCGGCGTGCCGGTATCGGGCGGGCTGGCCGGCGACGGCGGTGCTTTCGTTCGCACGCTGGTGCTGGGGCCGTCCGGCGTGTCCGACGGGCGGGCGGTGGCGGTCGGGCTGTATGGCGATGCCGTGCATCTGGGCCTCGGGTCCGTCGGCGGCTGGGAGCCGTTCGGGCCGGCGCGCAAGGTGACCAAGGCGGTCGATAACCTGCTGCTCCAGCTGGACGGCGAGCCGGCGCTGAACGTCTACAAGCGCTATCTCGGCGATTATGCCCGCGACCTGCCGGCATCCGGCCTGCTGTTCCCCTTCGAGCTGCTGAACGGAAACCATGATTCGGTCGGGTTGATCCGCACCATCCTCGGCATCGACGAGGCGGCCGGCGGGCTGATCCTGGCCGGCACGGTGGAGGAGGGCTTCTATCTGCGGCTGATGCATGCCAGCACCGACGGGCTGGTCGACGGGGCGGAACAGGCCGGCGCCATCGCCGCCGCCGCCAGTGCCAGCGCCATGACGATCGACGCGACTGCCGAAATGGCCGCCAACATGGCAGGAGACCGGCTCGCCCTGCTGACCAGCTGCGTCGGGCGCAAGCTGGTGATGGGCGACCGGGTGGAGGAGGAGGTGCAGGCGGTGGCCGACCGGATGAGGCCCGGCACCGTGCTGGCCGGCTTCTACTCCTATGGGGAGATCGGACCGATGCGCGATCTGGTCGATTGCCGGCTGCACAACCAGACGATGACGGTCGCCCTGCTGACGGAACGCTGACCGCATGCATCGCCTGCTGCAAAGCCAGTTCAAGCGGGTGCTGGGCCTGCCGACCGCCGAGGCGGCGGACTCCGTCCTGGCGGAGTTGAAGGCGCTCGCCGGCACCGCCGGCCTGTCGGCGGAGGCGGCGCGGATGCTGGAGACGCTGCCGGCGCTGTTCACCCGCATCGGCCAGAGCTATGAGCAGGCCGACCGCGACCTGACGCTCCGGGCGCGCAGCCTGCAGCTGAGTTCGGAGGAACTGGCCGACACCAACGAGCGCCTGCGGCGCGAGGCGGCGGCGCAGGCCCATGCCATCCGCCGGCTGCGCGGCATCGCCAACAGCCTGCTGCGGGCGGACGGCCATCCCGAACTGCCGGATGCGGCCGACAGCAGCCCGACCGACAGCCTGGAACGGCTGAGCCAGCTGATGGCGGGGCTGGTGGAGGAACGCTCCGCTGCGCAGCGGGCGCTGGAACAGCAGAAATTCGCGCTCGACCAGCATGCCATCGTCAGCATCACCGACCACCGCGGCATCATCACCTACGCCAACGACAAATTCTGCCAGATCAGCGGCTTCCCCCGCGAAGAGCTGCTGGGCCGGTCGCATCGCATCGTCAATTCCGGCCACCACCCCTCCGGCTTCTTCGCGGAGATGTGGCACACCGTCATGGACGGGCAGGTCTGGCACGGCGAGATCTGCAACCGCACCAAGGCGGGCGAGGAATATTGGGTGGCGGCGACCATCGTCCCGCAGCTGACCGCCGACGGCCAGCCGCACCAGTACATCGCCATCCGCACCGACATCACCGAGCGCAAGCGGATGGAGGCGGAGCTTGAGGACAGCCGCCGCTTCCTGCAAAGCATCACCGACAGCATGGGCGAGGGCGTCTTCTCGCTGGACCGCAACGGCTTCTGCACCTTCCTGAATCCGGAAGCCGAGCGGCTGCTCGGCTGGTCGCTGGAGGAGCTGCGCGGCATCACCCTGCATGATGCCGTGCATTACAAGGACGGGCAGGGGCGGCCGGTCGCCGGCAAGGACTGCACCGTCCTCAACAGCGTCCGGCTCGGCGAGATCCACCGCTCGGAAACCGATCATTTCGTCCGGCGCGACGGCACGATTTTCCCCATCGCCATCACCGCGGTGCCGCTGCGCGAGGATGGCCGCATCGTCGGCTCGGTCACCGTCTTCCAGGACATCACCGAGCGCCAGCGCATGCTGACCGCCTTGCAGGAGAGCGAGGAGCGGCTGACGGTGGCGCTGGACGCGTCCATCACCGGGCTGTGGGACTGGAACCCGGTGACGGACCATGCCTATTTCTCCGACCTCTGGCTCGGCATGCTCGGCTATGCGCCCGGCGAACTGCCGGGCAGGGGCGCCACCTGGCTGGCGCTGCTGCACGAGGGCGACCGCGACCGCGTGCTGGCGACGCTGGAGGATCATGTGGCCGGTCGCGCCCCGGTCTATGAGGTCGAGTTCCGCATGCGCCACAAATCGGGCGCCTGGGTCTGGATCCTGTCGGCCGGCAAGGTGACGGATCGCGACGCCGACGGGTTGCCGACCCGCATCACCGGCATCCACAAGGATGTGACCGACCGCAAGCGGACCGAGGACGAGCTTGCCCGCGCCAAGGAGGAGGCCGACCGCGCCAACCGGCAGAAGAGCGATTTCCTGGCCAACATGAGCCACGAGATCCGCACGCCGATGAACGCGGTGATCGGCCTCAGCCACCTGATGATGAAGACGGAGCTGACGCCGCGCCAGCGCGATTACCTCGACAAGATCCACGCCTCCTCGCGCAGCCTGCTCGGCATCATCAACGACATCCTCGACTTCTCGAAGGTCGAGGCCGGCAAGCTGACGATCGAGACGATCCCGTTCCACATCGGCGACGTGTTGCAGGAGGTGGCGACCGTCGTCCTGCCCAAGGTGCGGGAAAAGGGGCTGGAACTGATCGTCGACCTGCATGGCGGCGTGCCGGGCACCCTGGTCGGCGACCCGCTGCGGCTGGGTCAGGTCATCCTGAACCTCGTCTCCAACGCCGTGAAGTTCACCGAACGGGGCGAGGTGGCGGTGACGGTCGGCGGGCGCATCGGCACCGCCGACGATTACCGGCTGGAGGTGGAGGTCTGCGACACCGGCATCGGCATGTCGCCGGAACAGGCCGCCGCCCTGTTCCGCCCCTTCACCCAGGCCGACAGCTCCACCACGCGGCGTTTCGGCGGCACCGGGCTGGGGCTGGCGATCTGCCGGCAGCTGGTGGAGCTGATGGGCGGCACCGTGTCGGTGGAAAGCCGGCCGGGCGAGGGCAGCATCTTCCGCTTCTCCATCCGCTGCCGGGTCGCGGCCGGCGACACCACCGACGACCGGCTGCCGTCCGACCTGATGGACCGCCGCGTGCTGGTGGTCGACGACAGCGACGCCGTCCGCTCGATTTTGACCGACATGCTGGAACGCTTCGGCCTGACCGTCGAATCGGTCGGCGACGGCTTGGCGGCGCTGCGCCGGGTTGAAGAGGGGCAGACCGGCATCGGGCCGCCGGTGGAGCTGGTGGTGCTGGACTGGCGCATGCCGGAACTGGACGGGGTGGAGACGCTGCGCCGCCTGCGCGCGTTGCCGGGCGCCCAGCCGCCTGTGGTGATGACCACCGCCTACGGCGCCGACGGGGTGCAGGGGGCGCTGGACTGCGCGCTGGAGAACAATGGCGCGGCCGGTCCCGACCGGCCGGTCACCGCCGTGCTGGAAAAGCCGGTGACGCCGTCCGCCATGTTCGATTCGGTGATGATGGCCTTGGGCGGGGCTGCGGCCCGGCCCGCCGAGTCCGCGCGCCGCGTGCATGATCCGGCCCAATCGACGGAGCTGTCGGCGCTGGTCGGCCGCAGCGTGCTGCTGGTGGAGGACAATCTGGTCAACCAGCAGGTCGCCTGCGGCCTGCTGGAACTGGTCGGCATCGAGGCCACCGTCGTCGGCAGCGGCGAGGAGGCCCTGCAATGCCTGCGCGAGGTGAAGTTCGACCTCGTGCTGATGGATGTGCAGATGCCGGGCCTCGACGGCTACGAGACGACGCGGCTGATCCGGCGAAAGCTGGAGTTGTCGAGCCTGCCCATCGTCGCCATGACCGCCCACGCCATGGCCGGCGACCGCGAGCGCTGCCTCGATTCCGGTATGAACGACCACGTCTCCAAGCCGATCGACCCGGAGACACTCTATGCCGCACTCGCCCGTTGGCTGAAGCCGGTGCGCGGACTCGGCGGCGGCGCGGCGGCGGCCACCGGAAATGCCGCGATGCCGGCGGTCTCCGCGGTGTCGGCCGCCCAGGCGCTGCCCGACAGCCTGCCGGCCCTCGACCTCGCGGTCGCCCGGCGCAATGTGAACGGCAACCTTGCCCTGCTGCGCCGGATCCTGATCGATTTCGCCGCCACCCACGAGGGAGAGGCGGTGCGGCTGTCCACCGCCGTTTGCGAGGGCCGCTGGAAGGACGTACTGCGGCTATCCCACACCTTGAAGGGCACCGCGGCCACCATCGGCGCCATGGAGCTGTCCGAACTGGCCGGCCGGGTGGAAGCCGGCGCGATGACGGTGCCGCCGGCCGTCGAGGACGGCCTGCTCGACCGGCTTGCCGACGCCCTTGCGCGGGTGGTGAAGGGAATCGGCACCCTCGGCCGGCCGACTGCGGACATCACCCCGCAGCCCGAACCGACGACACCGGCCGGCCTTCCGCACGACATGCTGCGCGCGGCGCAATCGCTGTCCGACCGGCTGGGCGGCCTGCTGATCGCCGGAGATCCGGAAGCGGGCGATCTGGCCGATGCGCTTGCCCGTATGCTGGCCGGCAGCCCGGTGACGGCCCTGGCCGAGCGGGTGAACCGCCATGCCGGCGCCTTCGATTTCGACGACGCCTCCACTGCCCTGACCGAACTGCGCGACCGCCTGCGCGATTTGAGAGAGACCGCGACATGAGCCTGCCGCACCCGGTCGGACAGCCGAACGGCGACAAGCCGCGCATCCTGATCGTCGACGACGAGCCGATCAACCTGAAGGTCATGGCCGATCTGTTGCGCGACAGCTACAGCCTGATTGTGGCGAAGGATGGCCCGCAGGCACTTGCCCGTCTGGCCGGCGACCCGCTGCCCGACCTGATCCTGCTGGACGTGATGATGCCGGGCATGGACGGGGTCGAGGTTTGCCGGAGGCTGAAGGGTGACGCCCGTACCCGCGGCGTGCCGGTGATCTTCATCACCGCCATGGGGCAGGTCCATGACGAGACCCGCGGGTTCGAGGTGGGTGCGGTCGATTACATCACCAAGCCGATCTCCCCGCCGGTGATGCTGGCGCGCGTCCGCACCCACATCGCGCTCCGCGAGGCACAACGCGCGCTTGCCGACCAGAACCGGCAGCTGGAGGATCGTGTGGCGGAACGCACCCGCGACCTGCTGCGCGCCCAGGACGCCACCATCCGCGCCATGGCCTCTCTGGCGGAAACCCGCGACAACGAGACCGGCAACCACATCCGCCGGACCCAGAACTATGTGCTGGCGCTCGCCCTCCATCTCAGCCGCGACCCGCGCTATGCCGGCCAGCTGGACGAGGAAACCATCGAGCTGCTCTACAAATCGGCGCCGCTGCACGATGTCGGCAAGGTCGGCATCCCGGACTCGATCCTGCTGAAGCCGGGCAAGCTCAGCGACGACGAGTTCCATGTGATGAAGACCCACGCGGCCCTGGGGCACGACGCCATCTTCGCCGCCGAGGGGCAGGCCGACCTCGCCATCGCCGGCGGAAGCTCGTTCCTGCGCATCGCCCGCGAGATCGCCCACGGCCATCACGAACGCTGGGACGGCACCGGCTATCCCCAGGGCCTGGCGGGGGAGGCGATCCCGCTGTCGGCCCGCCTGATGGCGGTCGCCGACGTGTACGATGCGCTGATCAGCCGCCGCTGCTACAAGCCGCCCTTCCCGCACGAAAAGGCGGCCTCGATCATCCGCGAAGGCAGCGGCAGCCATTTCGATCCCGCCGTCGTCGCCGCCTTCAACGCCCTGGAGGACGAGTTCACGGACATCGCCAGCCGCTATAAAGACGAGGAATGAGAATCGGGCGCTGTGCGGCGCCCATCCTCAGAACAGTTCGATCTCGACGTCGCGCCGGCCGATCACCGCAGCCTCCTGGCCGTCCGAGTCCAGAATGTGGATCGGATCCCCGTCGCAATCGTCCGACATCGCCTGGGCGATCTCAAGCAGTTGAATCGGCAGCCGCATACGGCCATTCGGCAACCGGTCGGCGCGGCAGGGGGCGATGGTGACGGTGATGGCCATGGAGGGTGTTTCCGTTTGAACTGAACCGCGACCAAGGGAGCAAGGCTCATACCAAAGTAGGACGGTAAAGCTCTCGATCAGGGAAAGACCTTATGCGTGCGGAAGGCTGGGCAGCCACGCCGCCATGATCGGCCCCTTCCACCGCTCACGGATCGTGTGCCTGTTAACCATGGCTCTGATCGTCAGGAGAAGGCCGTCGCCCGACACTGCATTCTGCGACGCAACAGGCAATCGCAGACTGCAGAATCGCGAGCCGGACCGGACCTGCCCGTAGCCCTAGAGTTTGTCTGATGCTTATTGAAGCACCAGACAAACTCTAAGCTTTTGGTTTTCCGTGTGATTCACGCTTCAAGCGATTCCGCTTGAACCGATCACACTCTAGGCTCAGACCCAGGAATCGTCCCCGCCGCTACCGCCATCGTCAAAGGACGGATCGTCGTACGATACATCGTCGGCCGGCGGCGGATCAGGCGCATAGGCGGCGTCCTGCGCCGTGTCGCCGCCCGCATCGCTTTGCGGGCCCTGCTCGTCGCCGTAGTAGTTGTTGGTGATTACCGTCTCGTTGATCGTCTCACCGGCCATGGGCTGGGCCATCGCCGTGCCGAAGGGTCCGGGCGAGTGGTGCAGCAGGGAGGAGATGGCGCTCGCCGCCAGCATTCCGCCGGCCACGCCCGCCGCGGTCTGCGCCGCACCGGCGAAGAATCCGCCGCCGCGCGGGGCCATGCCCGGCTGCGGGAAGGGGGAGGGGCTGTATTGCTGCTGCGGATAGGCGGCACCCGGCGCCGCACCCCAGGGGCTGCGCCCGGCGGCCGGCTGTTGCTGTGGCTGCCCTTGGGGCTGCCCCTGGGGTGCCTGCGGATAGGAGGGGGCAGGGGGAGGTTCGGCCCCACGGCCCCACGGGCTGCGTCCGATGCCGAGCGCGTTGGACAGGAAGCTGCCGCCGGACTGGGCCGGCTGGGCCGGACGCTCGCGCAACTGGCGCTCCAGTTCCTCGATCCGGGTCTGTGCCGCGGTCAGCGCCTGCTGCTGCACCAGGACGGTCTGCGCCATGTAGTAGGACGACAGCGGCTGGTCCTGAACCGACCGGCGGATGAAGTCCTCCGCTTCGGTGTCGCGCGGCTGGGAGGCCTGCTGGGACTCCACATCGCGCAGGCGGCGGAACAGGTCGGACAGAAGCGTGCGTTCCTCGGGGGTCATCGACGTCTCCTAAGACATGGCGCCCATCGCAAGGGGACGCCGCCCCTATATGTGGAGCCGCCATCCCCCGCAGGACAAGTCCCTTGTGAGATGTTCCCGCCTTGAGAGACCGTCCCGCCCCACAACACCGCACCGGTCAGTTAATTTCGCGTCTCAAGCAATATTGCGCAAAAATTCCAGCGACTTGCCAAAGGTTCCGCTCTTGGGTCTTTGGATGGTGGATTGTCAGGCTGACCATTGTGGGAAGTGGACGGCTATATCGGCTATGGCGTCGCGGGATTAACATATGACATTGACGGGGGTGCCTTTTTTCCCATCGATAGGCCACATTTGTGATGCGTCCGCCCGGCGGCGCCGGTTGAGAAGCCGAGACCAAGATGAACAGGCGCCGAGAGATGGTGGAACTGACCGACCTGGAGCGCGATGCGCTGACCGAGTTGGTGAATATGGGGGTCGGCCGCGCCGCCACCCATCTCAGCCGCATGGTCAACGACCAGGTTCTGCTGTCCGTGCCGACCGTGGACATCGTCAGCCGGCAGGAGGCGTCCGATTTCCTGGCCGCGCGCGAGCGCAACGGGCTGGTGGCGGTGGAGCAGCAGTTCCAGGGCTCCTTCGACGGCCGCGCCATGCTGATCTTTCCGGAGGCCAACAGCCTGGAACTGGCCCGCGCGGTCCTGGGCGGCGACCTGACCCTGGCGGAAATCGTCGATCTGGAGCAGGACGCCCTGGCGGAGATCGGCAACATCATCCTGAACGGTTGCCTGGTGGTGGTCGCCAACGCGCTGAAGGACCGGCTGACCATCTCGCTGCCGGCGGTGCTGCGCGGCGACGGCGCCAACATCCTCAAGGACAAGGTCGGCGGCGGCGATGAGCTGGTGCTGTTCCTCTACATCGATTTCACCATCCGCAGCCGCAGCATCCGCGGCTACATCGCCCTGCTGATGGGGGTTTCGTCCCTGCAGTCCCTGAAGCAACTGATCCACGCCTTCATCGAAGGCATCGCCGCCGAAGAACCCACATCCGCTGGAACGTCGTCTCATGGCTCCCAGATTGCCTGAACAACCCACCTGGGCACTGGATGTCCTCGGCGCGCTGGATGCCGGCATCCTGCTTCTGGACCGCCATTGCCGCGTTCTCTACTGGAACGGCTGGATGGAGCAGGCCTCCACCCTGACGGCCAGGGAGATCCTCGGGCACGACCTGTTCGACGCCTTGCCCAACCTGCGGGAATCGCGCCTGCACATCGCCGTGCGCGACACGCTGGCCACCGGCGCGCCCGGCGTCCTGTCGCACACGCTGAACCCGATGCTGTTCCCGCTGCGCCTGCCGGATGGGCGGCGGATGGTCCACAATGTGGTGATCCGTCCCCTGCCGTCGCACGCACCCTCGCCTCATTCGCAATCCGCGGGCAACGAGGCGCGCTGCCTGATCCAGGTGACCGATGTCACCGCGTCGGTGAACCGCGAACGGGTTCTGCGCGAACAGCGCGACGCGCGCTATCGCGCCATCGTCGACACCGCCCCCGACGCCATCATCACCACCGACACCCGCGGCATGGTGCAATGGATGAACGGCACCGCCACGCGTCAGTTCGACTATCGCCCGGACGAGCTGATCGGACAGAGCGTCGCCGTGCTGCTGGGCGAGGATGCTCCCGACTGGATCGCCATGGCGGAGGGCAGCGGGCCGGGTGCTGCCGGCATGGATACCGCAGCCCAGCCGGTGGAGCTGTCCGGCCGGCGCCGCGACGGCAGCCACATCGACCTGGAACTGTCGATGGCGCGCTGGGAATCGGAAGGGCGCAGCTTCATCACCGGCATCCTGCGCGACATCACCGAACGTCGCCGCACCCGGGAGGAGCTGCGGACCAGCGCGCTTGCCATGCGCCAGCTGGCCGAGCAGACCAAGGCGACGCTGGACGCGCTGCCGGCCTTCATCGCGGTGCTCGACCGCTCCGGCCACATCGTCTCGGTCAACCGCGCCTGGGCCGAAGCCGGGCCGGAAACGACCTTCCTCGGCCAGGGCTGCATCGTCGGCGACGATTATCTCGACCATTGCGGCCGGGGCGAGACCGCCGACCCGCGCGCCGACACCGTGATGGACAGCCTGCGCAGGCTGCTGAGCGAAGGCGGGCCGCCGGTGTCGGCGGAATATGTCACCAACAACCAGCACTGGTTCCGCTGCCTCGCCGCCCCGATGCCGGCGGGGCCCTTCGGCGGCACCGTGCTGATGCACATCGACGTGACGGAGATCAAGTCGATGGAGGCGGCGCTGCGCAAGCTGGTCGGCCAGAAATCGACCCTGCTGCGCGAGGTCAACCACCGCGTCAAGAACAGCCTGCAGCTGGTATCCAGCCTGCTGACCCTGCAGACGCTGAGCCTGCCCGACGAGGGGGTGCGGGTGCATTTCCAGGATGCCCGCAGCCGCATCGAGGCGATTGCCCGCGTCCACAACCGGCTCTATCAGGCCGACCAGTTCCAGACCATCGAGTTCGGCACCTACCTGAACGAGCTGTGCGAGGATCTGGCACGCGCATCCGGCGGCGACAGCATGTGCGACATCGTGGTGCGGTCGGACGTGATCGACCTGCCGATCGACCATGCCGCCCCGCTCGGCCTGATCGCCAACGAACTGATCACCAACGCGGTCAAGCATCGCGGCAAAAGTGCGGCGCGGGTGACGGTCACCTTCCGGCGCGAAGACGAGAAGCTCGCCCTGACCGTTTCGGACCGCGGTCCCGGCCTGCCGTCCAACTTCGACATCCGCAAGAGCCGCAGCCTGGGCATGCGCCTGATCTCCAGCCTCGCCGGTCAGATCCGGGCCAGCGTCGACATCGACACCACCACGCAAGGCACCACCTTCCGCATCGAGCTTCCGGTGCCGGACGAGGTGCCGCTGCTGGAGACCTCTTCGCCAGAGGAGATCTCGGGATGAAGATCCTGCTGGTTGAAGACGAGGTGCTGATCGCGCTCGAACAGCAGCTCTATCTGGAGAATGTCGGCCACACTGTCATCGGCCCGGCAGTCACTGCCGTGGAGGCGGTGGAAATCGCCGCGGACGACAAGCCGGATCTCGCCCTGGTCGACGTACATCTGGGCATGGGTACCAACGGCATCGACGCCGCACGGGGATTGACCAGGCTGGGCGTGCCCTGCCTGTTCATCACCTCCTTCCGCGACGAGCTGAAGAAGGACGGCCCGCTGACCGGCATCGGCTGCCTGCCCAAGCCCTTCACCGAAAGCGGCCTGCTCGCCGCCGTCGACGTCGCCCGCGCCATCCTGGCGGGGGAGACGCCGCGCAACGTGCCGCAGACGATGGAACTGTTCGTGTGAGGGGAACGTAGCAGTCCGTCCGGTGCCCGTAGAGGCGCCGATCACACTCTAGCCCCCGATCCGCCGGACCGGCTCCGGCGCCGATTGCTGTTCGAACAGGCGGCGATAGAGCCCGCCCGGCCGGTGGAGCAGGACAGCATGGCTGCCTTCCTCCACAACCCGGCCCTGCTTGAAGACCAGGATGCGGTCCAGCGTGCGCACGGTGGACAGGCGGTGGGCGATGATGATGGCGGTGCGGCCCTGCATCAGCCGCTCGATGGCCTCCTGGATCAGCGCCTCCGATTCCGAATCGAGGCTGGAGGTCGCCTCGTCCAGGATCAGGATCGGCGCGTCGGCCAGGAAGGCGCGGGCCAGCGCCACCCGCTGCCGCTCGCCGCCCGACAGCTTGACGCCGCGCTCGCCGACTAGCGTCGCATAGCCCTTCGGCAGGCGGACGATGAAGTCATGGGCGTTGGCGAGCTTGGCGGCCCGCTCGATCTCCGCCATCGACGCGCCGGGGCGGCCATAGGCGATGTTCTCCGCGAGCGTGCGGTGGAACAGGATCGGCTCCTGCGGGACGATGGCGATCTGCGAGCGCAGGGAGTGCTGCGTCGCCCCCGCCACCTCCTGCCCGTCGATCAGGACCCGGCCGCCGGTCACGTCATAGAGGCGCTGGATCAGCTTGACGAAGGTGGTCTTGCCCGACCCCGACGGCCCGACCAGCCCGACCCGCTCCCCCGCCTCGATGGTCAGCGACAGGTCGCGGTAGAGCGGCGTGGTGTGGCCGCCATACTGGAAGGTGACGAGGTCGAAGCGCACCTCGCCCGCCCCGATGCGGATCGGGATGGCGTCCGGCCGGTCCTCCACCCCCAGCGGCTCGGCATGGATCGCCACCAGCTCCTCCATCTCGTTGACGGAGCGCTGGAGGTGGTTGATGTGCATGCCGATGTCGCGCAGATAGCCATGCACGACGAAATAGGTGGTCAGCACATAAGCCACGTCGCCCGGCGTCGCCTGCCCGCGCCACCACAGCCACAGCGCCGTCGCGACCACGGCACTGCGGATCAGCAGCAGCAGCACCAGTTGCACGGTGCTGTGGCGGGTGTGGCGGGTCCAGGTGCGGTGGGTTCGGCGGCTCCATTTGCCGACGACGGTGGACAGACGGTCGTCCTCGCGCGGCTCGGCGCCGAAGGCCTTGACCACGGCGTTGCAGCCGATGGCGTCGGCCAGCGTCCCGCCGAGCTTGGTGTCCCAGGCGTTCGACAGCCGGGCGGCTGGCGCGATGTAGAGGGTGGAGAACAGCACCGTCATCGCGATGTAGATTGCGGTGCCGAGCGCGATGACCAGCCCCATCGCCGGCCAGTGCAGCCCCAGCGTCACCATTGTGCCGATCAGCACAACCAGCGACGGCCACAGCGCCAGCAGCAGCGTGTCGTCCAGCGTGTCGAGCGCCCACATGCCGCGGGTGATCTTGCGCACCACCGATCCGGCAAAGCTGTTGGCGTGCCAGTCGGTGGAGAAGCGCTGAATGCGGTGGAAACTGTCCTGGCCGACATCCGCCATGATGCGCAGGGTGAAGGGGATGACGCTGCTCCAGGCGATGTGGCGCATCACCACCATGCCGACGCCGAGCGCCACCATGGCACCGAAGGCGGTCAGCGCCGCATGCAGCGCCGCGTCGCGGTCGCCCGGCAGCATGGTGAGGGCATCGACCAGCCGGCCGGCGAACAGCGGCATGAAGACGTCGGCCAGCGTCGACAGGGCGATGGCGCCTGCGATGCCGACGGCCAGCGGGGTCTGGCGGCTCCAGTGACGGAAAGTGAAGGCCAGAACGCTGCGGATGGCGTTCGGGCGCGGGGTGCGTTTCGATTGTGCCATGGGAATCCAACCGGGGCAGGGGCCGGCCATGCGGGCGGCGGCCCCGCCAAAGGAGCCATTGGGAAATGCAGCAATGAGCGCCCTCTCTCCCCCGGGGAGAGGGAGGGGACCCACGAAGTGGGGAGGGTGAGGGGGATGCGTGGCGGGACGTTGCGAGAATCCTCGCCACGAATCCCCCTCACCCTGACCCTCTCCCCACTTTCGGCGGACCCATGGTCCGCCTGTCGCGTCAGCGCAAACTTCGTTTGCGCGAGAGCAGGGGGGAGAGGGGAATAGGCCGTGTGCGCTTTAGCGTCACCGGCCCTTCAAATTGGTCTGGCGCGGCTTCATGCCGGACGGCTTGCCGCCAGCCCCGGCTGCCGGCTTCGCCACCGGCGCCTTGCCCACCGGCGGCACCACGCGGCGGCCCTGGCCGGCCTGCTGGGTCAGGAAGGTCTTGCCCCCCTTTTCCCGCGGCTTGGCGGTGGCGCCGACCGGTTGCCAGCCCGGAATCAGATGCTCCTCGCCCGGGCCGATCAGGTCCTCGCGGCCCAGGCGCTTCAGCGCCTCGCGCAGGATCGGCCAGTTCTCCGGATCGTGGTAGCGCAGGAAGGCCTTGTGCAGGCGGCGCTGCTTCAACCCCTTCGCCGACGAAACGATTTCCGATCCGACGCGGCGGACCGGGCGCAACGGATTGCGCTCGCTGTGGTACATCGCGGTCGCCAGCGACATCGGCGAGGGCAGGAAGGTCTGCACCTGATCCGCCTTGAAGCCGTTCCGCTTCAGCCACAAGGCGAGGTTCATCATGTCCTCGTCCGTGGTGCCGGGGTGGGCGGCGATGAAGTAGGGGATGAGGTAGAGCTTCTTCCCGGCCTCCTTCGCGGCCTTGTCGAACATCCGCTTGAACTCGTCGTAGGCCCCCATGCCGGGCTTCATCATCTTGCCCAGCGGCCCCGGCTCGGTGTGTTCCGGCGCGATCTTCAGGTAACCGCCGACATGGTGGGTCACCAGCTCCTTCACATATTCCGGATTGCGGACGGCGAGGTCGTAGCGCAGGCCGGACGCGATGTGGATCTTCTTCACCCCCGGCACGGCGCGGGCCTTGCGGTAGAGCTGGACCAGCGAGGAATGGTCGGTGTTCAGGTTCTTGCAGATGTCGGGGAAGACGCAGGACGGACGCCGGCAGACCGACTCCGTCTCCTTGTCCTTGCAGGCGAGGCGATACATGTTGGCGGTCGGCCCGCCCATGTCGGAGATGACGCCGGTGAAGCCCTTGGTCTTGTCGCGGATATGCTCGATCTCGCGCAGGATCGACCCTTCCGACCGGCTCTGGATGATGCGCCCCTCATGCTCGGTGATCGAGCAGAAGGAACAGCCGCCGAAGCAGCCGCGCATGATGTTCACCGAGAAGCGGATCATCTCCCACGCCGGGATGCGCGCATCGCCGTAGGACGGATGCGGCGCGCGGGCATAGGACAGGTCGTAGACGCCGTCCATCTCGTTGGTTTCGAGCGGGATCGGCGGCGGGTTCAGCCAGACGTCGCGGTCGCCGTGGCGCTGGACCAGCGCGCGGGCGTTGCCGGGGTTGCTTTCCTGATGCAGCACGCGGCTGGCATGGGCGTAGAGCACCTTGTCGGCCGTCACCTGCTCGAAGCTCGGCAACCGCACCGCCATGCGGTCGGCACCGGCGGCGCGCGGCGAGACCGGAGCGGACGGATCGTCGATGGAGCTGCTGTCCACCACCGTCCAGCCGTCCGGCAGGGACGAGCGCATGATGGCGGTGCCGCGGATGTCGGTCATCGCCTTGGGCGACTCCCCGTTCAGCGCACGCTGGGCGATCTCGATGATGGCGCGTTCGGCGTTGCCGTAGACCAGCATGTCCGCCTTGGAATCGACCAGGACGGAGCGGCGGATCTTCTCGCTCCAATGATCGTACTGGGCGATGCGGCGCAAGCTGGCCTCGATGCCGCCGAGGACGATGGGCACGTCCTTGAAGGCTTCGCGGCAGCGCTGGGAATAGACGATGACGGCGCGGTCCGGCCGCTTGCCGCCCTCGTCGTTCGGCGTGTAGCTGTCATTGTGGCGCAGGCGACGGTCAGCCGTGTAGTGGTTGACCATCGAATCCATGTTGCCGCCGGTCACCCCCCAGAACAGCCGCGGCTTGCCCAGGATCTTGAACGGCTCCGCACTGCTCCAGTCCGGCTGGGCGATGATGCCGACACGCAGGCCCTGCGATTCCAGAAGCCGACCGATGATCGCCATGCCGAAGCTGGGATGGTCGATATAGGCGTCGCCGGTGACGACGATCACGTCGCACTGGTCCCAGCCCAGCCGGTCCATTTCCGCGCGCGACATCGGCAGGAAGGGCGCCGCCTTGGGGCGCACGCTCCGGTCCGGGCGGTGGGCGAACAGGTTGGGGGCCGCGAGCATCGCGTTCTCCGGGTCTCAATCAACAATGCGGATGGATAAGCCGACAGTCTTACCTTGTCGGCCGACAAATTCCCACCGCTGATAACGCAGCGGAGCAATGGGACATTGTGCGGCGTGGCGCGACAGCTATGTGGGACGCCCCACAGCCGGTGCAAGGGCCGGCCAGGGAGACAGGCCAGGAGGGGCTGACCAGCAGACAGGGCACGGGAGAGGGGCAGGGCGGCGAAGAGTCAGGCCGCAACGCCGCCCGCTTCTCCCGCCCGGCCGTTGCGCCGCGCCACCACCCAGCCGATCACCGCACCAGCCAGCATCACCAGGGCCGCGATCAGGAAGGCGGCGCCCGGATGGGGGAACAGCGGATCGATGCCCACCGAGGCGGAATAGACCGTGCCGAAGAAGACTGGCGACAGGATGCCGGCGACGCTCGCCACGCTCATGTTGGCGCCCTGAAGCTGGCCCTGTTCGGACGAGCCGACCCGCTGCGTCATCAGCGACTGGATGGTCGGCATCGCCAGCCCCCACAGCGCGTTCGGCACGATGGCGAAGGCGAACCAGCCGCCATCCGGCGCCAGCCCCATGCAGGCCAGCCCGACCGCCCCGCCGAACAGGCCGACGATCATCGTGCCGCGGTCGCCCAGCCATTTCACCACGCGTGACACCACCAGCCCCTGCACGAGCATGTCGAGCGCACCGACCATCGACAGCAGAAGCCCCACATCCCACGCACTCCAGCCATAGCGGTGCGCTGCATAAAGCACGAAGACGGCGGGGAAGACCTGGTGGGAGACGTGCAACATGAAATTGACCATCGCCAGACCCGACAGTTCCGGGTGCGAGCGCAGCAGCTGGAACGCTCCGAACGGGTTGGCCCGGCGCCAGGAAAAGGCCATGCGGCTTTCCTGCGGAAGCGATTCCGGCAGCACCGCCAGACCATAGAGGAAGGCAAGCCCGCTGAGCAGGCCGGCACCCCAGAAGGGTGCCCGCGGCGAGATCTCGCCCAGCACTCCGCCCAGCAGCGGTCCGGCGATGAAGCCGGCGCTGAAGGCGGCACCGATCAGGCCATAGGCACGCGCCCGCTGCTCCGGCGGCGTCACGTCGGCCATATAGGCGAAGACCGTGGTGAAGCTGGAGGAGGTGATGCCGGCAACGGCACGGCCGAGCACCAGCCACCACAAATTCGGCGCCACCGCCATCAGCACATAGTCCGCCGCCAGCCCCAGCGCCGACAGCAGGATCACCGGCCGCCGGCCGAAACGGTCCGACAGCGACCCGATCACCGGCGAGGAGAAGAACTGCATCAGCGCCCACAGCGCCACCAGCGCGCCGTTGATGGTGCCGGCCTGCGCATCGGCCCCGGCGAACTCCTCGATGAGCGCCGGCAGCACCGGAATGACGATGCCCATCGCAACGATGTCGAGTGCGGCGGTGACGAGAATGAAGGCTATCGCGGCCTTGCGCGGACGAACGGACGACATGGAAAACCTTTGGAATCAAAAGATGTAAGCGTCCAAAAGGGGCGCGGGCGTGCCCCGGCCGGAATGGGCGGACCGGACGGCATCGCGAAGGTGGGGTGGATCATAGGCTGCATGCGGCCTGTTGTGAAGCGAAATATTTCCGATAGCGGATATGTTTTGCCGGGTGAGCGTGCGCCCCTATTCATCATGAGCCACGACGGACTCCGCACCTGCTCCGGCTGCGGATGGCTGTATTTCATGAAATCGGCTTGTTCACCGTCGCCATCGGTAAAATCATTCATGCACTGCCGCTTCCTCGGCGGCACAGCAGGAGGAAGGTCGCCATGCAGAGGATCAAGCTATCCTTTTGGGGGCTTCTAGCGCTGTTGAGCGTGCTGTGGCTCGCCGCCGACCCCTCGATCCTGCAATGGACCGGCTACTTCGCGTTCCGCGCCGCCATGGTCCAGCACAGTGGCGTGATCGCCATCGGCTGCATGAGCGTCGCCATGATCCTGGCTTTGCGCCCGCGCTGGCCCGAAACATGGTTCGGCGGTCTGGACAAGATGTACTGCCTGCACAAATGGCTGGGCATCGGCGCCCTCGCGTTCGCGGTCGTCCATTGGTTTTGGGCGCAGGGAACGAAATGGGCGGTGGGTTGGGGCTGGCTGGACCGGCCTCGGCGCGGTCCGCGTGCAGCACTAGGTGCAGCATCGGGTGCAACGCCGGACAACCCGGTCGCCCAATCGTTCATGGATCTGCGCGGCATCGCGGAAGCGGTGGGTGAATGGGCATTCTATGCCATTCTGCTGCTGATCGTGCTCGCACTGATCAATAGCTTCCCATACCGGCTGTTCCTTCGGACTCACCGCCTGCTGCCGATCGCCTATCTGGTGCTGGCCTTCCACACCGTCATCCTCACCAAATTCGCTTACTGGACCGCGCCCATCGGCTGGGTTCTCGGAGCGTTGCTCGCCAGCGGCACATGGGCCGCCGTCCTGTCCCTGCTGGGCCGCGTCGGTGCCGGCCGGCGGATTCCGGGCACCATCTGTGCCCTCCACACCTATCCGGGCCTGCGCGTGCTGGAGGCGGAGATCGACGTGCCGCGGGGATGGCCCGGTCACAAGGCGGGCCAGTTCGCCTTTGCCATGTCGGACGCCGCGGAGGGCGCGCATCCCTATACCATTGCCTCCGCCTGGAACGAGGCCGAGCACCGCATCGTCTTCATCATCAAGGAACTGGGGGACCATACGCAGCGCCTGCCGAGCACGCTGCAGGTCGGTCAGGCGGTGACGGTCGAGGGGCCGTACGGCTGTTTCACCTTCGACGACGAATGCCCTCATCAGATCTGGGTTGGCGGCGGTATCGGCGTGACGCCCTTCATCGCCCGCATGAAGTATCTGGCAATGCATCCGGAGCGGCCTCCGCAAGCCATCCACTTCTTCCACACCACACGCGATTATGACGAGGACGCCATCACCAGACTGACCGCCGACGCCGCTGCCGCGGGCGTGTGCCTGCACGTGCTGGTCGATGGCCGCGATGGCCAGCTGACCGGGGAGCGCATCCGCGCAGCCGTCCCAGGATGGCGCGACGCCAGCATCTGGTTCTGCGGCCCGACGGGATTCGGGCAGGCGCTGCGGCAGGATTTTGCGGCTCAAGGAATGCCGGTGGAACAGCGCTTCCACCAGGAGCTTTTCGAAATGCGATGAGCGTCGCAGGGGGAGTGGGGGAAGCCAGACCCTGACGGCGCGTGAACCTGCCGTACAAGAAAGTTGCACTTCAGAATAGAACCCACCGCCCAAGCGGCAAGAAACACATAAGGATGATTATGGAAATTTATAAAACCAGAGAAGCCTCCGCTGCTTCATAGCCTGCCGAATCCTGATCGAGGAAAAAAACAAAAGGCTCCCGCCACCGGATGGCAGCGGGAGCCTTTTGCTTCACTGGGCTTGGCGCAAACGTATCAGCCGAAACGGCCGGTGATGTATTCGGAGGTCTTTTCCTTGGTCGGGTTGGTGAAGATCTCTTCCGTGTTCCCGAACTCGATCAGTTCGCCCAGATACATGAAGGCGGTGAAGTTGGAGATGCGGGCAGCCTGCTGCATGTTGTGGGTCACGATGGCGATGCAGTAGTCGGACCGCAGCTCGTCGATCAGCTCCTCGCACTTGGCGGTGGAGATCGGATCGAGCGCCGAGGTCGGCTCGTCCAGCAGCAGAACCGACGGCTTCACCGCAATGGCTCGGGCGATGCAGAGGCGCTGCTGCTGGCCGCCGGACAGGCTCATGCCGTTCTGGCGCAGCTTGTCCTTCACCTCGTCCCACAATGCTGCGCGGCGCAGCGAGAATTCAATCCGCTCGTCCATATCGGCGCGGGACAGCTTCTCGTACAGCTTCACGCCGAAGGCGATGTTGTCGTAGATCGACATCGGGAACGGCGTCGGCTTCTGGAACACCATGCCGACGCGGGCACGCAGCAGGTTCAGGTCCTGCTTGGGCGACAGGATGTTGACGCCGTCCAGCATGACCTCGCCGGTGGCGACCTGCTTGGGATAGAGGTCGTACATCCGGTTCAGGATGCGCAGCAGGGTCGACTTGCCGCAGCCCGACGGGCCGATGAAGGCGGTGACCTGACGGTCGTAGAGCGGCAGCGAGATGCTCTTCAGCGCGCGATAGCCGTCATAGAAGAAGTCCAGGTTGCGGACGGTGATCTTCTCGGGCAGGCCGGCACCGGCGATGGCACGGTCGGCGGCGGCTCCGGCCATCATGCCGGGGGGCATCGGGTGGCTGCCGTGGGCGTGGCTGTTGGCGTCCATGTGGGTCATCGTCATGGTTACTTTCTCGTCGTGCCGAGACCGGCCAGCAGCCGGGCGCCGATGTTGAGGAGCAGGATGGCGACCGTGATCAGCAGCGCTCCGCCCCAGGCCAGCTGGCGCCAGTCCTCATAGGGCGACATCGCGTACTGGAATATGACCACCGGCAGGTTGGCCATCGGCGCGTTCATGTCCGCGCTCCAGAACTGGTTGTTCAGGGCGGTGAACAGCAGCGGTGCGGTTTCGCCGCTGATGCGGGCAACGGCCAGCAGCACACCGGTGATCATACCGTTGCGGGCGGCGCGGTAGGCCACCATGGTGATGACCTTCCACTGCGGAGCGCCGAGCGCGGCGGCGGCCTCGCGCAGGCTGTTGGGCACCAGCTTCAGCATGTCCTCGGTCGTGCGGACGACGACCGGGATGACCAGCACCGCCAGCGCCATGGCGCCGGCCCAGGCCGAGAAATGGCCCATGCGGATCACCAGCACCTCGTAGACGAACAGGCCTACCATGATCGACGGCGCGCTCAGCAGCACGTCGTTGATGAAGCGGACCACCTCGGCCAGCTTGGTACCGCGGCCGAACTCCGCCAGATAGGTGCCGGCCAGCACGCCGACCGGCGTTCCGACCAGGGTGGCGACCGACGTCATGACGACGCTGCCGAAGATGGCGTTCAACAGGCCGCCCTCGCCGCCCGGCGGCGGGGTGTTCTCGGTGAACAGGCTGAGGTTGATGGCCGACAGCCCGTTGTAGAGCAGCGTCCACAGGATGGCGACCAGCCAGAACAGGCCGAAGCCGGCGGCTCCGAGCGCCAGGGACAGCGCCAGCTTGTTGGCGATGCGCCGGCGGTGATAGAGCCCGCCGATGGGCGTCGCCAGCGTCGCGGAATTGGACATCGTCATGGGCCTCAGACTCCGGCCTTGCGCTGCAGGCGCAGCAGCATCAGCTTGGCGATCGACAGGACGGCGAAGGTGATCAGGAACAGGATCAGACCGAGCGCCACCAGCGACGAGGTGTAGACGTCGCCCACCGCCTCGGTGAACTCGTTGGCGATGGAGGCCGAGATCGTCGTGCCCGGTGCCATGATCGAGGAGCTGATGCGGTGCGCGTTGCCGATGACGAAGGTCACCGCCATCGTCTCGCCCAGCGCGCGGCCCAGCCCCAGCATCACGCCGCCGACGACGCCGGTGCGGGTGTAGGGCAGCACCACGTTCCACACCACCTCCCAGGTGGTGGCCCCCAGCCCGTAGGCGGATTCACGCACCATCGGCGGCACCGTCTCGAAGACGTCGCGGGTGATGGAGGTGATGAAGGGCAGAACCATGATGCCCAGGATCAGGCCGGCGGTCAGGATGCCGATGCCGTAGGGCGGGCCCATGAACAGGTTGCCGATGCCGGGGATCTGGCCCAGCGTATTGATCAGGAAGGGCTGGATGGTCGACTGCATGAAGGGGGCGAAGACGAACAGGCCCCAGATGCCGTAGATGATGCTGGGGATGCCGGCGAGCAGCTCGATGGCGACGCCGAGCGGGCGCTTCAGCCAGGCGGGGCACATCTCGGTGATGAACAGGGCGATGCCGAAGCTGACGGGGATGCCGACAGCCATGGCGATGACCGACGTTATCAGCGTGCCGTAAATGGGGGCGAGCGCGCCGAATTCCTCCGACACCGGGTTCCAGACTTCGGTTGCGACGAATCCGAAGCCGAACGCGCGGAGTGCCGGCAGCGCGCCGTCGATCAGGGAAACCGTGACGCCGCCCAGGATCAGCAGGACGAGCAGCGCGAATGCGAGGGTGGCGTTGCGGAAAGCCGCATCCTGCAGGCGCTGGCGGCGGGCCCGGCGGGCGGTGGAGGCGTGTGCGTCGGTCAAGGTCAGCGCGATCTCGGTCATGGCCGCTCCGTGAGGCGTGCGGGGGGGACGGCGCAATTTCCGTCCCCTCCGGCGATCATGCCCTCGGGCGAGCCGGCCGGCGGCCCGCCCGAGGTCGGTTGGCCGTCGTTACTTGGCCGACGCGGTCCAGACCGGCTTGCCGTCGGCCTGGATGGTCTGCGACCAGGTCTTCTGGACCAGCGACACCACGGCTTCCGGCATCGGGACATAGTCCAGATCGGTGGCCATCTTGCCGCCGTTCTTGTAGGCCCAGTCGAAGAACTTCAGCGCTTCGGCCGAAGACGCCACGTCCTGCGGGGCCTTGTACATCAGGATGAAGCTGGCGCCGGTGATCGGCCAGCTGTCAGCACCCGGCTCGTCGGTCAGCAGGACGTAGTAGCCCCTGGCATTGGCCCAGTCGGCGTTGGCGGCGGCAGCCTGGAAGGCCTCGATCTTCGGGGAGACGGTCTTGCCGTCCTTGTTCTGCAGGTCGAGGTGGGTGATGTTGTTCTGCTTGGCGTAGGCGTATTCGACGTAGCCGATCGAGCCGTCCGTCTGCTTGACCATGTTGGCCACGCCTTCGTTGCCCTTGGCGCCGATGCCGGCCGGCCACTGGACGGAGGTGTTGGCGCCGATCTGGGTCTTGAACTTCGGGCTGGTCTTCGACAGGTAGTCGGTGAACAGGAAGTTGGTGCCCGACCCGTCAGAGCGGTAGACCGGGGCGATGGCGGTGTTCGGCAGGTTGACGTTGGGGTTCAGCGCCTTGATCTGCGCGTCGTTCCACTTGGTGATCTCGCCCATGTAGATGTTGGCGAGAACGGTGCCCGACAGCTTGACCTCGCCGGCCTTGATGCCCTTCAGGTTCACGACCGGAACCACGCCGCCCATGATCATCGGGAACTGGATCAGACCGGCCTGCTCCAGCTCTTCCGGCTTCAGCGGCATGTCCGACGCGCCGAAGGTGACCGTCTTGGCCTTGATCTGCTTGATGCCGCCGCCCGAACCGATCGACTGGTAGTTCAGGCCCGTGCCCGTCTCCTTCTTGTAGGCGTCGGCCCACTTGGCATAGATCGGATACGGGAAGGTGGCGCCGGCGCCGGAGATGTCGGCGGCCGAAGCGACCGAAATCGGGGCGACCGACACGGACAGGACGGCCAGGGCACCGAAGGCAGCGCAGCGAACGAACGCCGAGGTCATGGTTTTCACGGCTAAACTCCCGATAGGTTTGGACGGTTTGGTTGGGTTCTTCGGAAAAGCCCGGCCTTGGCCGGATGTCGTAACCCGCCTTCTTCGTCGCGGTGACCATAGCCGCCGCCGGTGACGGGTTTGTTTTGTTTACGTGTCAGTTTTATGAAACCGACCCGTTCGCGACCGGGAACGCGGAGTCCTGGGAAGGCTCATCGCGCGGCCCGGATTTCCTGGAGGAACAGATGCACGGCGGAGCCGAGGCTGGTCGCCTCGTGCGACAGGCCTTCCGCCACCAGCAGCACGTCGCCGGCTTGAGCGCGCACCTTGGCCGCGGCCTCGGAAAGGCCGGCGACATGGTCCGACGCCGCCTGGGTGCCGACCGCCACGCGGTGGGAGCTGTCGACGATGCTCGACGTGATGGTCGCCTGCTCCTCCACCGCCGCGGCGATGGCCGAGGCGTTGGATTCGATGCGCTGGACGCTGCCGGCCATGGCCGCCACCACCTCCGCCGTCTCGCGGCTGGCGGCCTGGGTCGCGGCGATCTGGCGGGCGATCTCGGCGGTGGCCTGGGCGGTCTGGCCGGCAAGGGCCTTCACCTCTCCGGCGACCACGGCGAAACCGCGGCCCATCTCCCCTGCCCGCGCCGCCTCGATGGTGGCGTTCAGCGCCAGCAGGTTGGTCTGGCCGGCGATCTCGTCGATCAGCCCGACGACGGTGCCGATCTCTCCCGCCGTGCTCGACAGGTCGGCGACGGTGGCCTTCACCTGCTCGGCGCCTGCGGCGGTGTCGCCGATGATGCGGGCCGATTCGCCGGTGCGCTTGCTGATCTCGGCGATGGACTGGGAGATTTCCGAGGCGGCGGTCGCCACCTGCTGGATCCCCGCCGCCATCTCGCCGGACAGTTGCATCGCGGCATCGGCGCGGTCGTTGGCGTTGGCGGCGATGTCGGTCAGCGAGCGGGCGCGGGCGGCCATCTGGCGCGCGGCCTCGGCCAGCGTCTCGACGCTGCTCAGCACGTTGCGTTCGAACTGGTCGGCGATCTCCAGCATGCTGGTGCGGCGGGCCGACGCGGCGTTGCGGCGCTCGATCTCCACCTTCTCGTGCGCCTCTTCCATGGCGCGGGCGTTGGCGATGAAGACGAACAGCGCGCGGGCCATGTCGGTGATCTCGTCATTGCCGTCGGCCTTCTGCTCCACCGTCAGGTCGCCGTCGGCAACCCGGCGCATGGCATCGGCGAGCGTCTCCATCCGGCCGACGACGCGGCGGCCGACATAGAGCGAGACGATCAGACCGGCCAGCAGCACGCCGGCGGTCGCCAGCAGGATTTGAACCTGATTGGTGCGCTCCAGCGCCTCGTGGGCGGCGGCGGCCCCGTCGGCGGTCGCCCTTTCCGCAGCCTGGACCAGCCCGTCGACCATGGCGGTCAGGGCGGCGCCGGTGCTGCGGTTGCTGTCGATCAGCGTGGCATTCTCGGCATAGGCCGCCAGTTCGCCGGTCCGCAGCGCCAGGATGCCGTCGTTGCCGAAGCCGAGAGCCAGCAGCCGCTCCGCCAGCCGGCGCACCTCGGCCCCCAGATCGTCGCCGGAGGCGGTCAAGGTGCCGCGGATCGTTGCCGCCAGCGGGTCCAGCATGCGGCGGGCGGCAGCCAGACGGGCCGGCGTCTCGGCGTTGCCGGCTTCCGCCAGCTTGCCGGCCAGCAAATTGGCGTCGGCCATCAGGCCGCTCAGCACGGTGTAGCGCTGCTGCGCCGCCGGGACCGTGTTTGTGGACAGATCCTGCATCCGCTCGGCGATCGCGTTGCCGGCCTCGGCGATGCGGCCACGCGAATTCAGCATCAGCGGCAGCATGCGGGCGTTGGCATCGCGGTCCAGCCGGACGATGTCGTCGACGCTGGCGTTCAGCGACTCGGTCAGCTTCTGCCCTTCCGCTTCCGGAATGCCGGGGGTGAGCTGGCGGACGCGGCGGGTGTAGACGCTGGCATCGCCGTCGCCGAAGGCGGCAAGCTCGTTGATCGTCGCAACGACCGGAGCCGCCGCCTCGCTTTTCGCCAACGGACGCAGCGCGCCCTGAAGGTCGGACAGGGCGGAGTCGAAGTCGGTGGACAGCGACATCACCTTGGACCGGTTGGTCTCAAAGGCGCCGATCAGCAGCGATTTGGCAAGGGCCGCCTCGGCACCGCGCAGTTGGAACAGCGGGATCACCGTCTGCCCCAGCTCGGCGCCGATCACCGCGGAGGATTCGGAGGTCGCCTGCACCATCGCGGAAATCGCCTGGGCCAGCTGCTCTCGCGAGGCCTGCATGTCCGGCTTCAGCGCAGCGAGCAGCCGGGCGTGGGCATCGCTCAACTCCGCCAGCCGGCCGCTGCGCTGTTCCTGCAAGGTCAGCCGCCGGCCGGTCGCCGTCTCCAGCGCATCGATGGTGCCCAGCAGCGAGCGCGCGGTGCCGGTCAGTTCGGCGACGCGGGCCGCATCGCCACCGGTATGGCCATGTCCGACGGCCAGCTGGGCGAGCTGACCGTCCAGCGCCCGGCGCTGCTCGCCCGCTGCGTTGCGCAGCCGGACCAGATCCTCTTCCGACGATGCGGCGTCGATCAGCGGCCCCAGCGCCAGCACCCGCGCCGTGGTGGTGGCAAGGCCGTGGGCGGCGCTGAGCACCGGCACCTGGGTGCCGGTGATGTCGGCGACATGGCCGCGGACAGCGCCGTAGGACATCCAACCGACCACCGCCGCGATGCAGGGCAGTGCCGCCACGGTTCCGAAGGCGATCAGCATCTTCGACTTGATGCCGGACCGCCGACGCTGGTCGATAGGCTTTGCCATATGGGCCACCCGTGGCTTGGAGGTTGTCCGTACCGCGCCTGCGGTTCTCCGCAAGCCGGCCGGTGCCATGGGTAGCCCTTCTGGTTGGATGAATCGGTGACGGTTGGATGAAGTTTTCGCTAAGCACAATCGAAAGATTGCTGCGCGCCGGAAATCATCGGTCGCGCAGGCGGTCATGGTGAATCGAACGTAAACAGCGCGTGAAACGAATAGCGGCGCCCGACTGGGCCGGGCGCCGCGTTACTGCACGCATACCGCGTAAAATCTGGACGGAGCGCCGACGTTACACCGGCGGTGCCGTCCGCCGCAGGCTGTCACGGTCAGAGGCATTGGTGAACCAGCCGGTCAGCGCCGGGCGACCCACGCGCCAATCCTCGTGTCCAAAGCGGAAATCGAGGTAACCGAGCGCCACCAGCACCGACAGGCTGCCGATGGTGGCCTCCCCCTCCAGCGACGCGGCCTCCGCCTCCAGCAGGTCGAGCGAACGGGCCACCGCCTTGCGCTGGCGCTCCATCCAGTTGGCCGATTTCTCGCCATCCGGACGCATGGATTCCAGCCGGCGCAGGATGGCGGCGTCGCAGATGCCGTCAGCGATGGCCTGCTGACGCAGCGCCATCCAGCGCGCCGGTCCGGCCGGCGGGAACAGCGGCGCCCGGTCGCCCAGCGAATCGAGATACTCGACGATCACCGGGCTGTCGAACAGCGTGATGCCGTCCTCCAACGTCAGGGCAGGCACCTTGCCCAGCGGATTGTCCTGCGGCAGGTCGGTGTCGGCAGACCAGGGGTCGGTCGTCACCCGCTCCACCCGGTCCTCCAGCCCGCGTTCGATCAGGACCATCATCACCTTCCGCACGTAGGGCGAGGTGGGGCTCCAGCGCAGCTTCAACATAGACGCTCCTTCCGCATTCGATTGGTTGTCGGCAAGCTTCACCCGCGGAAATGGTCCTTGCGCCGGCGCAGTTCGGCGAACACCTCCACCGACGGGGCGCCGGCCATGCCGATGGCGGCCTGGACACCGGGATCGTCGGCGCGCAGGAAGGGGTTGGTCCGCCGTTCCATGCCTATGGTGGTGGGAAGCGTCGGCCGGTTCCGCTCGCGCAGTTCCGCAACCTCCTCCATCCGCTGATGCAGGGCGGCGTTGGCGGGATCGACGGTCAGGGCGAAGCGGCCATTCGACAGGGTGTATTCGTGACCGCAATAGACCAGGGTCCGGTCGGTCAGCGCCCGCAGGCTTTGCAGCGAGTCCCACATCTGCGCCGGCGTGCCTTCGAACAGCCGGCCGCAGCCCAGCGAGAACAGCGTGTCGCCGCTGAACAGGGTTTCCGCCGCCTCGAACCAGAAGGCGATGTGGCCGCTGGTGTGGCCGGGCACGGCGAAGACGCGGGCGGTCTGCTCGCCGAACACCGTCCGGTCGCCGTCGCTGAGCGCCACGTCCATGCCGGGAATGCGGTGGGCGTCGGCACGGGCGCCGACCACGCTGGCGCGATAGCGCTCCTTCAGCGCCGCCGCCCCGCCGATATGGTCGTCGTGATGGTGGGTCAGGAAAATATGGGTCAGGGACCAGCCGCGCCGGTCCAGCTCGGCCTGCACCGGGGCTGCGTCGCCGGGATCGACCACACCGACCTTGCCGGATGCCGCGTCGCGCAGCACATAGATATAGTTGTCGGCGAAAGCCGGAACGAGAATGACCTCCACGGCAGCGGACTCCCTGCTGTTGCGATACGAAACCCGTGTTACGCTTGGGATACCATGTACACAGATATCGTCGATCTGAGGGAGTTCTACGAGTCCGGATTGGGGCAGACGGCCCAGCGGATGATCCGCCGCCGCATCCGAACCATCTGGCCGGACGTGCGCGACCAGATCGTGCTCGGCGTCGGCTACACCACGCCCTACCTGCGCCCCTTCATGGGCGAGGCCGACCGGGTGGTGGCGGTGATGCCGGCCAGCCAGGGCGTCAGCTTCTGGCCGGCGGAGGGGCCGGGCATGGTGGCGCTGGGCGACGAGGCCGACCTGCCCTTCGGCGACAACACCATCGACCGCGTGCTTCTGGTCCATGGGCTTGAGGGCACCGAGCAGCTGCGTCCGATGATGCGCGAAATCTGGCGCGTGCTGGCCGGCGGCGGCCGGGTGCTGGCGGTGGTGCCGAACCGCCGCGGCCTGTGGGCGCGCGCCGACTGGACGCCCTTCGGCCACGGTTTCCCCTATTCCGCCTCGCAGCTGAAGCAGGTGCTGCGCGACACCATGTTCGTGCCGGAACGCACCCGCCACGCCCTGTTCATGCCGCCCCTGCGCTCGCACTTCCTGCAAAAGACGGCACCCGCCTGGGAAGAGGTTGGCGGGCGCTGGTTCAAGGCCTTTGCCGGGGTGACGATGATCGAGGCGTCGAAACAGATCTTCGCCGGCGTGTCGCGCCGGGCGGCACAGCAGCCGGTGAAGCGCCGGCTGATCGTGCCGCTGCCGGGCGGCGCGGCCCCCGCCGCCCGAAGCGGCAGTCCCCGCACCACCATCGTCGGCGGCGACTCCGTCGATTGCCAGCAGCCTTATCCGCGCGTCTGACGCAGCACGTCCGTGACGCGGCCGGCAAGACCGCTGCCCAGGCTGCCGGCCCGCTCCGCGATGCTGCGGCTCAGCGCCGTCAGCTCCTCCAGATTGCGGGTCACGCCCCCCAGCGTCTGTTCGGCGTCGCCGATCCGCTGCTCCGCCGCCATGGCGTCCTGACGCGAGCGGTCGAGCGACCGCGCGACGTCCGAGGTCAGGGTCGCCTGCTCGTCGATGGCGGCGGCGACGGTTCCGTTGATCGCCTGGATCGAACCGATAGTGGAGTGGATGCGGCCCAGCGCCTCGTCCACCGCAGCGGTTTCCTTTTGCAGATTGGCGACCTGATCGGCGATCTGCTTGGTGGCGTCGGCGGTCTGGCGCGACAGCGCCTTCACCTCGTTGGCGACGACGGCGAAGCCGCGCCCGGCCTCCCCCGCCCGTGCCGCCTCGATGGTGGCATTCAGCGCCAGCAGGTTGGTCTGGCTGGCGATGGCGTTGATCAGCTTGACCACGCTGGCGATCTGCTCCGCGGCGGAGCGCAGCGAGTTCATCACCGTGGTGGCGCGGTCGCTGTCCGACGCCGCGGCAAGGCTGATCTCCCGCGCCTTGCTGGTGTCGCCGGAAATCTGGTCGGAGGTGGAGGCCAGCCTGTCGAGCATGCCGGCAATGGCGCTGACCGAGCCGTCCACGGCACGCGCCGCCCCCGCGGCGTCGGCGGCCTGCCGCAACCCATCCGTCCCGGCGGAGCGGACGGCCGCGACCGCCGATTCCAGCCTGCGCCCGGCATCGGCCAGTTCGGTGGCGAACCCGCCGACTTCGCGCTCGACCCGTTCCGACAAGTCGCGCATCAGGGCGACCCGGCGCGTTTCCGCCGTTTCGGCCCGCAGGGTCGCCAGCACCCAATGGCGCGCGAGGCGGGCGAACCGGCGGGCCTGATCGGCCGGGGCCGCGATGGCGAGCGCCCCGACCCGCTCTCCGTCCAGCTCGATGGCAATGGCATAGCCTTCCCGCATCGCACCGCCCGACTTGGCGGCCTCATCGCGGGTGACCGCTCGCTCGTCCAGCCGGCGGGCCACGATGTCGCCGGCGACCGGATGGCTGGTGCCGATGCGCTCCCGCGCGGTGGAGGCGATGACGGCACCGCTTTTGCCGGCGATGGAGACGACGGAGTCCAGTTCCCGGCCGATGGAGTCGCAGAGATCCTGTGCGATGGTGGCGCTGATGTCCAAGACGCTTCTCCCCTTCTTCCCGATTATGGTTTTCAATTGGATTCTTACGGCACCACCCGCCATGACGGGATATGCCGGCCGTCCAACTACCGCGTGGAGAGCATCTCTTTCGCCCGCACGCAATCTCCAGACAGTACACACAACATTTACGAACGAAGAGTTGAAAGAATGACGCAGCCGACCGTTCTGGTGCTTCCCGGTCTGGGCAACTCCGGCCCCGATCACTGGCAGAGCTGGCTGGAAGGCCGTCTGCCGGCCCTGACCCGCGTCGATCTGGGCGATTGGGACGCGCCGGAGCCGGACCGCTGGGTGGAGCGGCTCGACGCCGCGGTCCGTGCCGCCCCCGGTCCGGTGGTTCTGGTCGCGCACAGCCTTGCCTGCATCCTCGTCGCCCGCTGGGCCGCCACCGGCGGCGGGACGGAGACGGTCGCCGCCGCCCTGCTGGTCGCCCCGCCCGACGTCGGATCGTCAGATGTCGAATCGCCCCGGACCGTGCCGGCCGAGGCCTGCCGCTTCGCCCCGGTGCCGACCGATCCCCTGCCTTTCCCGGCGGTGGTGGTCGGCAGCCGCAGCGATCCCTACTGCATCGCCGCCCGCGCCTGCGGCTTCGCCGCGCTGTGGGGCGCCGACTTCATCGATGCGGGCGAGGTCGGTCACATCAACGGCGCCAGCGGCCATGGCCCCTGGCCGATGGGAGAAACGCTGCTGAAGGACATGCTGGCCCAGCTCTAACCTCCCCTTGCCGCTGCGGGCGAAAGGGTGCGACACAGGAGCGTCGTCGCGCGCCCGCCAGCGGATTGGAGCTTATGACCGGTCTTCCCATCGTCGAGGCCGCCCCGGCCAAGCTGAACCTCTACCTGCATGTCACCGGCCGGCGCGCCGATGGCTATCACGAGCTGGACAGTCTCGTCGCCTTCGCCGAGTTCGGCGACAGCATCGCCCTGACGCCGGCTGCGGCACGGGTGGCCCTGCGCGGTGCCGACCTGCCGCCGGCCGGCCCGCGTCTGGCCATCGCCGGTCCTTTCGGCCCGGCCCTGATGGGCGAGAACCCCGCCAGCAATCTGGTGATGCGCGCCGCCCATGCCCTGGCCGTCCGGCTGGGGCGCGAGGCCGACGTGATGATCGCCCTGACCAAGGCGCTGCCGGTCGCATCGGGAATCGGCGGCGGATCGGCGGACGCCGCCGCCTGCCTGCGGGCGCTCGCCCGGCTGTGGGGGGTGGCGCAGGACGACGCGGTACTGTTCGCGGTGGCCGCCGGGCTGGGCGCCGACGTGCCGGTCTGCGTCGCCGGGCGAAGCTGCTATTTCGGCGGCATCGGCGATGAGCTGGACGAGGCGCCGGACCTGCCGGAAACCCATGTGGTCCTGGTCAACCCGAATGTCCCGGTGCCGACCCCGGCGGTGTTCAAGGCGATGGCCGCCGCCCGCGCCGAAAGCGGCAGCGCCTTCTCCGCCCCGGCCCGCTTTACCCGCAAACCGGCCGACGCAGCCGACCTCGCGGCCCTGCTGCTGGAGCGCAGCAACGACCTGACCGCCCCGGCCCTGACGGTGGCGCCGGTGATCGCCGACGTGCTGGCGGCGCTGGAGCGCAGCGCCGGCTGCCTGCTGTCCCGCCTGTCCGGCAGCGGCGCCACCTGCTTCGGCCTCTACGCCACGGCGGCGGCGGCCGACTCCGCGGCCAAATCCATCGCCGCGGCATCGCCCGGCTGGTGGGTCAAACCGACCCGCCTGCTCCCGCGCCCGGCCGGCGCTCCTGCCCTGCCGCGCGGCATCGTCGCCGATCCGGCGGCAGCCGTCCCGCCGCCGCCGGTCCCCTTTCCGGACACCGGCGGCTGGGGCGTGGGCTGAGAAGGGCTCCCCCAGGGCTCCCGATGGCTTACGCCCGCATGTAGCCCCAGCCGTCCGCCTGCGCCTCGGCGATGTCGAGGACACCGGCGGCGACCACCGTCAGCCCCTCCGCGGTCCGGCCGGTCTTCGCCAGCGTGTTGCCGCAGACCCGCAGGAGCCGGTCGGTCTCCGCATCCGGGCTGTCGAGGGCTGCCGCGACCGCACCGGCATTGACGACGATGCGCACCTCCGCATCCGGCCGCGCCTTCAGCAGGTTGCGGGCATTGTTCCGCGCCCGCTCCAGCGCGGCCGGGGTGGGGGCATGGATGACCAGCCGCAGGGGAGACGCCATGTCCGGAGACGCCATGTCCGTCACTTCCTCTTCGCCGCGTCATGGAAGGTGAAGTCGAACAGCGCGTCGACATCCACCGGTTCGGTGATCTGGGCCAGCGATTGCTGGAAGGCCTGCATCTGCTTGGTGGAGTCCAGGATCACCCGCGGATCGTCGACGAAGGTCGTCGCGTCGGAGGTCAGCGCCGCCCGCATCACGTCACGTTCGACCAGCCCCTTGCCGATGATGTCGGTCACCAGTTCCGCCGTACGGTCCGGGTTGGATTTGGCGAAGGCGGTGGCGCGGATGTGCAGCTTGACCAGTTCGGCCACCGCGTCGCGGTTTTTGGCGATGGCATCCTCCGTCACCACCAGCACCGCACCCGGCTGCTTGGGGAACATGCTGCCGGCCTTGGCGATGATCGCGGCATCCTGAAGACGCGACTGCACCAGCGTCAGGATCGGCTCCAGGATCGACGCGCCGTCGATGGCACCGGTCAGGAGCGCCTGCTGCAGGGGCTGTTCGCCCATGCCGACGATCTCGATATCCTCCGAGGGGATGCGGGCGATCTCCGCCATCCAATAGCGCAGCACCGTGTCCGGAACCGATCCGGCGGGCAGCGAGCCGATCTTCGGCCGCCGGCCGTTGGCGGCGCGGAAGGCCTTGATCCCCTCGGCCGGGCTGGCGGCGCCTGCCATCGCCTTCACCAGCGGGCCACGGCCGATCAGCGCCACCTGGTCGATGACGTTGGCGGCGACGACCTTCAGCTTCACCCCCTTCGAGCGGGCGATCATCGCCGGGCCGATGCCGACATAGGCGACGTCCAGCGTCCCGGACGCGAGCGCCTGGATCATCGCCGGCCCCGACTGGAAGCTGGTGGTTTGCAGCGTCAGCCCGGCATCCGCGGCCCAGCCCTCGCCCGTCAGCACATAGAGCTGCGTCATCGGGATGATCGGGATATAGCCGACCCGCAGGCCGGTCGCCGCGAAGGCCGGCAGCGGCAGCGACGCGGCAGCGGCGGCGATGCCCAAGGCCGCCGCGCCCAGCAGAAGCTCGCGCCGGCTGACGTCGGGGGCGGTCGGACGGTCGGAATCGATGAACTGGCTCGGCGGGGTCTGCGGCATCACGGTCTCCTTTTGCCGCGCCAACCTAGTGGGGCTGGCCGCAAATTTCAATTCACGGCCTGTCCCGACAGGAGGAACCCCGATTCAACACTGTACGTTTGTTTTACCATCAGGCCGGCAACCGGCGACGGACCGGGCGGATCAGCCACAGGTTCAGCGCCAGACTGACCAGCGCCGCACCGCCGATCACCCCTGCCATCGGCATGGCGGTGCCGTCGGCCATCAACCCGACCGCCCAGCCCGACAGCGCGCCGGTGCTGAATTGCAGCATGCCGGCAAGCGCCGACGCGGTGCCGGCCATCTGCGGGAAGGACTGCAACGCCCCGGCCATGGAGTTGGCGAAGCAGAATCCGGTCACCGACATGAACAGGAACAGGCAGCCGACCAGGCCCCACAGCCCGCCCCAGCCGCCCAGCACGCAGGCGACGAGCAGGATGCCGGTGGCGGCGGCCAGCCAGACGCCGATCCGCAGCATCACGTCCGAACCGAAGCGCATCACGGCGCGGCTGTTCAGCGTGTTGACGATGATCATGCCGACGATGTTCAGCCCGAACAGGAAGCCGTAATTCTCCGGCCGCACGCCGAACAGCTCGATGTAAACGAAGGGCGAGCCGGAGATGAAGGCGAACATCCCCGCATAGATGAAGGACGATCCCACCGCATAGCCCAGGTAACGGCGGTCGGTCAGCAGCTTGCGGTAGGCCTCTCCCAGCACCATCGGGCGCAGGCTGGTGCGCCGCGAGTCGGGATGGGTTTCCGGCAGGCTGGCAAGCGCCAGCAAGGCGACGATGCCGAAGGCGGCCTGGGCCCAGAAGATCCAGCGCCAGTTCGCCCACACCAGGATCTGGCCGCCGATCAGCGGCGCGATGATCGGGGCGGCCCCCATCACCAGCATCATCATCGACAGCACGCTGGCCGCCCGGTCGCGCTCGAAGACGTCGCGGATCATGGCGCGGACCAGCACCGGCCCGGCACAGGCCCCCACCGCCTGCACGAAGCGCCATGCCGCCAGATGGCCGACATCGACGGTCATCGAACAGCCGACGCAGCCGATGGCGTAAAGCAGGATGCCGGTCGCCACCGGAATCCGCCGGCCGAACCGGTCGCTCAAGGCCCCCCACAGCAACTGCCCGACGCCGAACCCCAGGAAGAAGGCGGACAGCGTCCACTGCACCTGATCCTGCGCCGCATGCAGGTCCCGGCCGATCGCCGGCATGCCGGGCAGATACATGTCGGTGCCCATCGGCCCGAACGACATCAGCACGCCCAGCGCGGCGATGAAGAACGGGCTTTCGGCAGGCGAACGGGAACGGACGGCGGCAAGGCGCGCGAGCATCAGGAAATCCGGATATGAATGAATGGGGGGAGTCGGCCGGACGGAATCCGCAGCTTTTAAGCTGATCCCTTCGCTGCTGGACGCAAAGTCCTGTCTCGGCATGGCAGCCTTGAGCAAGCCGCGACGTAACGCCGCCGCGACAATCTGGGTTCTGGTCAAATCACCGTGGTCACAGCGCAATAAAATTCTGGTTCACCCCAGTAATCCATGCCTAAAATTGAACCCGGATCACAGGCTTCCACCCAGCCAGAGGCCGCGCCATGCAGCACCCCACCCGCCGGTCGGTCCTGTCCCTCGGTGCCGCCGGCACCGCCCTGGCGCTGCTTCCGCACCACGCGCATGCCGCAGCCATCCAGCCCGGACTGGTCCCCGGACTCGTCTATGCCGCCGGGCAGAAATTCGACAAGAGCTTCAACGAGGGCGCCTTCACCGGGGCGGAGCGGTTCAGGAACGCCACCGGCATCGCCGTCACCGAATATCTGCCCTCCACGCCCGTGCAGTTCGATCAGGCGGCGGCCTCGCTGCTGCGGCGCGGGGTGACCGATCTGGTCGCCATCGGCTTCTATTACGCCACACCGCTGGCGCGGCTGGCCCCGGCGCACCCGGCGGTCCGCTTCACGCTGATCGATGCGGTGGCGGAGGGGCCGAACATTCGCTGCGTCACCTTCAAGGAGCAGGAAGGATCCTTCCTGGTCGGCGTGCTGGCGGCGCTGGCGTCGAAAAGCGGGACCGTCGGGTTCATCGGCGCGCTCGACATCCCCCTGATCCGCAAATTCATCGCCGGTTACGAGCAGGGCGCCCGCCATGCCCGCGGCGACGTCAAGGTGCTGGTGAATTTCGTCGGCACCACGCCGGCCGCCTTCAACGATCCCACCAGCGGGGCCGAGGTGGCGCGCAGCCAGTTCCAGCGCGGTGCCGACGTGGTGTTCGCCGGGGCCGGCGTCTCCAACTTCGGCATCTTCGCCGCGGCGAACGAGGCAAGGCGGCTGGCCATCGGCGTCGACAGCAACCAGAACTACCTCTATCCCGGCTCCATCCTGACCTCGATGCTGAAGCGGGTCGATCTGGCGGTGGAATCGAGCTTCGAGGCGGCCCGCCAGGGCCGATGGACCGCCGGCACGGTTGCGCTCGGCCTTGCCGAGTCCGCGGTCGATTACGCGCTCGACGAAAACAACCGCGATCTGGTGACGACCGCGATGGTGGAGGCGGTGGAAGCCGCCCGCCGCGGTATCGTCTCCGGCCGCATCCCGGTGGCCGACGGAAGCTGAACCGCGATTATGCCGGTGCTTCGAACGGCTGCCAGCCGCGGGCACCGGTCAGGTCGGCTCCCTTCAGCGTGGCGAAGCTGGTCTTGATCGCGGTCAGGTCGGTGCCGCGCAGCACCACGCCGGCAAGGCTGGCGTCGCGCAGGTCGGCGCCAGTCAGCCGCGCCTTGGCGAAGCTGGTCGGCCACAGCCGGCTGCCGTCGCCGCTGAGGTCCACCTTGCGGAACTTGGCCCGCCACAGCTTCGCTCCGGCCAGATTGGCACCTTCCAGATTGCAGCCGGACAGGTCGGCGCTGGTGAAGTCGGCATCGCGCAGGTCGCTGTAGGACAAATCGGCCATCATCAGCTTGGCGCCCGAGAAATCGGCCCCGCGCAACCCGCAGAACCGCATCACCGCCCCGCACAGCAGCTGGTTGGCAAAGTTGTAGCCGCGCAGATCGACCCGCTGGAGCTGGATGCGGTCGCCGCCCTTGCCGAGCTTGTCGACCCAGATCTGATGCTCGGCGATCAGCTCGCTCATCCGCGCCGCCGTGGTGGTCAGGCCGGTGCCGTCGACATCGATGCCGTGCCGCTCCAGCGCCGTACGCAGCTCGTCGTTCAGCCGGGCGCCGCACATCAGCACGCCGTCCAGTGTCGTCTTGCGCATGGTCGCCCCGGTCAGGTCGGCCCCGATCAGGATGGCGCCGCTGAGGTCGCTGCCGGTGAGGTCGGCGCCGGACAGGTCGCTGCCGCTGAAATCGCACTGCGCCATCCGGCAATCGGTCAGCACCGCCTCGGACAGGGTGCAGCCGACGAAGGTGGTGGTGCCGTCCGTATTGCCGGCGGCCCGGAACTCGCCGCTGTCCAGAACCATGCCGCGGCGGAGGTCGGCGCCCTGGAGGTTGGCATTCTGCAGACGGGCACCGTCCACCCTGGCGCCGCGCAAATCCGCCCCCTGCAACTGCGCCCCGGTCAGGTCGGCCTTCGACAGGTCGGCGCCATACAGATCCGCCTTGGACAGCAGGGTGCCGACCAGCCGCGCCCGTGTCAGGCTGGCGCCGGTCAGCTTGGCGCCCGACAGGTTGACGCGGTTGAGGCCGAGCCCGGTCAGATCGTAGAAACTGAGGTTGGCGCGCCGCCCCTTCCCTGCCGGGTCGCGCAGAAGCCACTGCTGGTGGCGCACCAGCGCATCGCGAACCGCCCGGAGGTAGCGTTCATCCATCATGCGGCGCGTCGTTGCCCCGGCATTTCCGTCCCGGACACGCTGTCCCGGACTGTTGGCATGCTGGATGTTACCGAAATCGGTTCAATTCCGGAAGATGCCAGCCGTCGAACCTTGGGCGGATCGGCAAGAATCTTTGGTTACAGGGGACATTTCCGGTCCGGCATAGGCCGGCCCGCCGGTCACGACCGCGTGATCGATGCCTCCTCCGGCTTGGGTAGGGGGAATGGCGACCCAATATAATGGGCTCAGAACACCGACCATCTGCATGGGAGACCGGCGGCATGCCCGAATCGGACAAGACAGCATCGGCCAAAAGCGAACAGGAGTGGAAGCAGGACCTGTCGCCCAACCAGTTCAAGGTCCTGCGCGAGCACGCCACCGAATATCCGGGCACCAGCCCGCTGAACGACGAGAAGCGCCACGGCGTCTACCGCTGTGCCGGCTGCGGCCAGCCGCTGTACGCCAGCGACACCAAATACGAAAGCGGGTCGGGCTGGCCCAGCTTCTGGGAGCCGCTGCCGGGAGCGGTCGAAACCTCCACCGACTACAAGCTGGCCTATCCGCGCACCGAAGTTCATTGCGCATCCTGCAAAGGCCATCTCGGCCATGTCTTCGACGACGGGCCGCGGCCGACAGGCAAGCGCTATTGCATGAATGGCGTCGCCATGAGCTTCGAGCCCGAAGGAAAGTCCGACTGACCGGCAGAACTATGACCGGCCGCCGGCTTTCCTTCGCCTGTTCGGCGTTCGGTCATAAACCCTAACAAAAAAGGCGGGTTTGCCCCTATTTCGGCTAAAAATGACAACCCCGGCACGGAGCGCGATGGTATGATCCGCCCCGTGCGACGGGTTGTCGCGAGGGCATCGCCGCCCTTCGCCGGTCGTGGCACCATGCGTCGATGGACCGGCGCAGGCATTCGGTGCGGCTGGCGGAGGGCGAATGGTCATTTCGGCCGAATTCCTGGGGATGCTGCTTCTGATTGCCAGCGCCGCCGCGCTCGGACTTTCCATCGTCGTCGATGTCGGCCGCGTCAGCGCGGAAAAGACCCGCGAGGCGATGAACCAGCGCCAGTACGACAAGAAACGCGCCGCACTCGCCGAATGGCGCCAGAAGACGGAGCGCAAGCGCGTTGACCTGACGACCCTGCAAGCCCGCCTGACCGAATTCAACGGCCGGCGCCAGAAGGCGTTGACCGAGCTGCGCGCCCTGGAATTTTCCAAGATCGAACTGGTCCACGAGCTGGGCGAGCAGGACAGCGACGGCGACATCTATTGGGCGCAGCTGGCGGTCGGTCCCAATTTCAACGAGCTGGACCGCAAGGACATCGTCTTCTCGCGCCAGATTTGGGAATACCGCAACGTCGCCCACATCACCGCTCCGTCCACCGAACAGGCCCATGGCACGGTGCGGGCCAGCTTTTCCCAGCGCAACGGCGTGATCTGCTCACCCGTGGTCCCCCTGGCGCTCGCTCCCGACCCCGAGGTCGAGGCTGACGCGGCATGATCGAGGGATACATGAGGGGGACGGCGCCATGACCGGCATGATGCTGTATTTCGCGCTGGGCCTGATGGTGCTGACTGTCCTGTCCAACCGCTACTGGCGCCGCCAGCTGGTCGTGACGCGGATCGCCATGTCCAAGCTGAAGGACAAGGTGGAGGACGTGACCAAGGAGGTCGCCGACGTCGCCTCCGACTATGCCCAGCTGGCGCACCACTATGCGGACATGGAAAAGCGCGTCCAGAAGGCGGAGATCGACATGCAGGCCGCCATTCTGGAGCTGGACCAGAAGAAGTCGGCTCCGATGCAGCGCTATGTCGTCTTCGACCGGAACGAGCCGCGCCCCGGCCGTTTCTGGGAGGTCGCGGTGCGCTGCCACCCCATCGGCGTCAGCCTGTCCGACCAGCGCGGATATCGCGGCTGGACCGGGGTGCGCCGCTTCCTGCTGATCGCCGATGGCGAGCGCGAGGCCCGCGAACGGGTCGCCGCCCGCTATCCACGCAAGGCCGGTTTCGAAATCGTCGAGGTCGCCGGCTGCCGCCTCAACGGCCTGACCGTCAACCGCATTTCCGAACTCAGCACCTTCCGCAAGCCGGCCAAGCCCGAGGAGGACGGCGCAGCCGCCGCCCGCCCACAACGCCGGACCTCGCCCGCGCAGTCCTGAGTCCGCCTCCCCTTTCCAGCCTTGCCTTTTTCAGTCCCCTTTCCCGTCGCCGGCCGCGCCCTATCTGCTGTCGGGCCATGCCAAGACGTGCCCTGAAACGACCAGGACTGAACCCCTGGGTTTTCGCCCCTCTCCTGCTCATGCCGCTTCTGGGCGCCTGTTCCGGCCCGCAGATCGTCGATGCGCTCACCCCACGGTCGGGCTACACGGTCGCCACCGACCTGCCCTTCGCCGACGATCCGCGCCTGCGGCTTGATCTCTACCGGCCCGTCCGGCCGGCGCCGGGGGCGCCGACGGTGGTGTTCTTCTATGGCGGCAATTGGGAGACCGGCGACAAGGGCATGTACCGCTTCGTCGCCCAGGCGCTGACCAGCCGCGGCTACAGCGTCGCCATCCCTGACTATCGGCTCTATCCGCAGGTGCGCTATCCGGAGTTCCTGCGCGATTCCGCCGCCGCGGTGGCCTGGGTCCGGCGCCATGGTGCCGAACATGGCGCCCAGCCCGGGCCGGTGGCGGTGATGGGCCATTCGGCCGGGGCCTACAATGCCCTGATGCTGGCGATGGATCGCCGCTGGCTCGCCGAACAGGAACTCGACCCCGCCCGCGACCTGCGCGCCGCGGTGGGACTGGCCGGTCCCTACGACTTCCTGCCCCTGCAGAGCGACATGCTGAAGGACCTGTTCGGCCCGGAGAAGACGCGGCCGGACACCCAGCCGATCACCCATGTCGCCGCCCCGCTGCCGCCCCTGTTCCTCGCCACCGGCACCGCCGACGAGACGGTCCTGCCCCGCAACAGCCGGAATCTGGCGGCCAAGGCCCGCGAGGTCGGCGGAAGCGTGCGCACGGTGGAGTATGACGATATCGGCCACATCCGCATCGTCGCCGCGCTGGCCGCACCCTTGCGCTGGCTGAACCCGGTGCTGGACGATGTCGATGGTTTCCTGAAATCGCTGCCGCAAATCGGAAGCTGATCAATCCACCGCAGCCTGGAACATGTATCCCATGCCATGGACGGTGACGATGCGGGTGGGGTCGGCGGGGTCGTGCTCCACCACCCGGCGCAGGCGGCGGACCAACCGGTCGATGGAGCGGTCGTACGGCACCGAATCGCCGCGCAAGGTCAGGTCGAGAAGGTCGTCGCGGCTCAGCACCCGCCCCGGATTCTCGACGAAGGCGGCGAGCAGCTCGAATTCGGCGGAGGTCAGACGCGCGTCCTCCCCATCGGGACCGCGCAGCCGGCGCTTGTCCAGATGCAGTTCCCATCCGTCGAACCGCTTCACCCGCCCGCCCGCCGGCCTGGTCGGCTTGACGATGCGGCGCAGCAGGCTGCGGGTGCGCGCCAGGATCTCGCGGGGTTCGAACGGCTTGGTGATGTAGTCGTCGGCGCCCAGTTCCAGCCCGATCAGCCGGTCCATGCGGTCGGACCGCCCGGTGATCAGGATGATGCCGATGTTGGAGGCCGCCCGCAGTTCCCGCGTCACCGCCAGACCGTCCTTGCCGGGCAGCCGGATATCCAGCAGCAGCAGGTCGATGCGCCCCCGCGCCAGCAGCGCCGACAGCTGGTCGCCGTCCCGCGCCAGCATCACCCGATAGCCCTCCCCTTCCAGGTAGGCCTTCAGGGTCTCGCGGGTGATGGGATCGTCGTCGACCACCGCGATGGTGTGCATTGTCCCCCGTACCGGATTGAGACGGGTGGCGGATTGTCTGCCACACCCAGCACCGAAACTATCGGTTCCGGCAATTTGACACAAGCTGGAGTGTAACGGAACTGCGACAGGGATTGGCAGATTGTTCCGCCCCGCCACAGCGGCCGATAGGGACAATCGCAGGCGATCTTGCCAGCGGGTCGGGACAATGCCACATTTGTCCCCATGACAAACTGGACCCCGAACCTGGAGGGCCGTCCCGGCCCGCTCTATCGCGTCATCGCCGACGCGCTGGCCGACGACATCGCGGAGGGCGTGCTGCCGACCGGCACGCGGCTGCCGACGCACCGCGACCTCGCCTTCCGCCTCGGCGTGACGGTGGGAACGGTGACGCGCGCCTATACCGAGGCCGAGAAGCGTGGGCTGATCGGCGGCGAGGTCGGCCGCGGGACCTTCGTCCAGGGGCAGCGTCCGCCAACCACCCCCCTGCCGCTCGGCTGGCCGCCTGCCGGGGAGATCTCGGCGGGTCCCGCCATCGTCAACATGACCACGGTCCATCCCGAACATGCCGTGGCGGTGCAGACCTTCGGCCAGACGCTGTCCGCCATCGCGGCATCGGGACATGCGGCGAAACTGATCGGCTACGGCCCTCATGCCGGCCTGCCCGACCACCGTGCCGCCGCGGCATCCTGGCTGGAGCGCCAGCACCGGGTAAAGGCGACGCCAGAGTCGGTGCTGCTGACCACCGGGGCGCAGAACGCGCTGGCGGTGGCGCTGGCCGCCGTTGCCCGTCCCGGCGACGTCATCCTGGCGGAGCGGCTGACCAACATCGGCACCAAGGCGCTGGCCGCCACCCAGGGCTATCATCTGGAAGGCGTCGCCATCGACGAGCATGGTCTGGTGCCGGACGCCTTCGACAGCGCCTGCCGCCGGCTGGGGCCGAAGGCGGCCTATCTGGTGCCGACCCTGCAGAATCCGACGGCGGTCGTCATGCCCGCCGCCCGCCGGCGCGAGATCGTAGAGATCGCCCGCCGCTATGGCGTGATCCTGATCGAGGACGACGTGTTCGGTTTCATGGTGCCGGATGCCGTGCCGATCCAGACCATGGCCCCCGACATCACGCTCTATGTGTCCAGCGTGTCGAAGAGCCTCGCCGCCGGCCTGCGGCTGGGCTTCGTCGTCGCTCCGGCGGAACTGCGCACCCGTGTCGAGACCGCAATCCGGGCCCTGCAATATTCCGCTCCCGCCCTGCCGGCGGAGGTGGCCGCACGCTGGATTCAGGACGGCACCGCCGACCGCATCGTCGCCACCCAGCGGGAGGAGGATCTGGCTCGCCAGCGTCTCGCCCGCTCCATCCTGCCGGCCGAGACCGTCTATGGCCACCCGGCGGCCCAGCATCTGTGGCTGGTCCTGCCCGAACCCTGGCGGCGCGAGGACTTCATCGGAGAAGCGCGCCGCCGCGGAGTGATCGTCACCGGTGCCGACGCCTTCGCCGTCGGCCGCGCCAGTGCCCCCCATGCGGTGCGTGTCGGCCTGTGCATGCCACGCAGCCGCGACGAGGCCGCCCGCGGCCTGCGCGCTCTCGCCGATGCGATCGACGCGCCGGCGGCGGCGATGCTGTCCATCGTCTGACCGGAGTGCCGGGACGGCCGACCCGATATGTCGGCGCCGCTGGGTAAATCCTGCCGCCCCGCCGGTCCAAACCTGCCGCCCGGCACCGATGAGCCTGCCACAACCTTTGTCAAATCAATAGCTTAGCTCTGGCCCACATCCTGCACACCCTTCGATTGTCATTTCCTGACGGGAATGTGGAACGAGGGGAGCGCACCATGGTCAGCCTGTCCAGTTACGCCGATGTCGGCAGCATGGCCCAGAGCCTGCAGCAGTCGATCGACGCCGCGGTCAAGCGCGTGCAGCAGCAGGCAACGGGCAATGGTGGCGCGACCGGCAAAGTCCAGGAGTACGAGCAGACCGTCAACAAGTCGGCGATGAACGCCGCACCGTTCGCGACGAGCATCGGCACCCTGGCGAAGGACACCAGCCGGCTGAACGTCTTCAGTTCGCTGGCCTCCAACGATCCGGCCGATTTCTACAAATTCAACGTGCCCACATCCGGCGCCGTGACGCTGGGGACGGTGGGCGATGCCGGCGTCCGGCTTCAGCTGATGGACCGTGGCGGCAAGGTCGTCGCCGACAGCAACAAGGATGCCGGCGCCAGCTATGACGCCTTCCAGAAGCTGAAATCCGGCCAGATGACGCTGGACAAGGGCGACTACACCCTGCGCGTTGCCCGCGACAAGGATGTCCCGGTCAAGGATGCCAAGAGCTACGGCGTCCAGCTGCGCATGGGCAACTACAGCAAGGATTACGACACCATCGCCAAGCAGCCGGCCAAGGGCGACAACCCCTTCGGCGGCAACACCAAGCTTCAGAGTCTGGCCTCGATCCTGGGCGCGGGCAGCGCCTCGCTCAACCCCTCCGCGATGCTGCTGGGCGGGTCCGGCGGCAGCTATGGCGGGCGCGGATCGCTGCTGAACGCGATCCTGTGATCGCCGCGCGCCTCAGACCAGACGGTCGCGCCCCGACTCCTTGACCAGCAGAACCGCCTGGGTGCGGCTGCCGACGCCCAGCGCCTTGAGCACGCCGGTCACGTGGGTCTTCACGGTGGACAGGTTCAGGCCCAGCCGCTCGCCGATCTCCTGGTTGGACAGGCCCTGGGCCAGCAGGTCCAGAACCTCCAGCTGTCGGCGGGTCAGCCCGTCGAAGATGCTGGGGGCCACGGCACGCGGGGTTCCGGCAGCCGCGTGGGCCGGTGCGCCCGGCATGCCCAGCACCGGCGGCACATAGGATCCGCCGGCCATCACCAGCCGCAGGATGTTCACCACCAGGACGTCGTCGGTTGATTTCGGAATGAAGGCGCGGACGCCGCGCGACAGCACCGCGCGCATTTCGTCGGGTGATTCGATCATCGAGAAGATGGCGACCGGAACCGGCGCGACGCGCTTGACCAGCGCCTCCACATCCTCCAGCCCGCCCAGACCCGGCATGCGCAGATCCATCACGATGAGGTCGAACGCGGTTCCGCCGTCCTGCATCGCGCCGTCGAGGATGGCGTTCAATTGGCTGAAGCTGGTGGCGGCCACCACGGTGGCCTGCTCGTCCAGTTCACCCACCAGATGGGTCAAGCCGCTGCGGACGATGGAATGATCGTCGGCGATCAGAACCTGCATGTAACGTCTCGGACCGAAGATGCCTTGGGTACCGTATGGTCATACGCTGACGCAACGGTCCGCGCTACCTCCTTCGCACGTCCGGCACCTTGGTTCCACTGCCGCGACGCCTGGAAGGATTGCAGGCGCCTGCGGGGAGAGGCGGTCGCCCCTCCCCCCTTTGCCGTTCAGGAGATCTTGATCATGATCTGGGCACGGCGGTTCGACGGCTCGCGCACGTTCGGACCGGTCGGGACCATCAGCTGGTTCTCGCCGACGCCTTCGATGGTGATGATGTTGGCCGGCGTGCCATGCTTGATCATGGCCTGCCGCACCGCCTCGGCGCGGCGGAGCGAGAGCTTCTGGTTGTAGGACGGTGCGCCCGAGGTGTCGGTGTGGCCGATCACCTGGATGCGGACGGCACGCGCCCGGCTGGCGCCGTCGGCGGCATCGGCAATGATCTTGTCGGAGTTCGGCGTGATGACCGCCTTGTCCCAATCGAAGAACACCTGATACTCGCTCTGCGGCTGGGCTGCCATCGGCGGGGCTGCCGGCGCCGGGGCGGCGATGGGCGCCGCACGCTCCGGACCGCCGAAGGTGTAGCGCAGGCCGGCGAGGATCGTGTGGTTGCGGTACTCGCCCTTCGAGGTCACCGGGCCCAGCTCGAACTCCGGATCGACGGTGGCGAAATACCGGTAATCCAGCGTCAGCGCGACATTGTCGTTGATCGCATAGGATGCGCCGACGATGCCCTGATAGGCGAAGACCCAATCGCGGTCGCTGGCGCCGTTCAGCGACTGCTTGACCCCGGCGATACCGGCACCGGCACCGATATAGGGGGTGATCGGCAGGCCGATGTCGATGTCGTACAGCAGGTTGCCCATGAAGGCGACCGAACTCATCCTGCCGCCCAGATTGTTCAGGCCGGGGGTGGCGCTGCTGGTGCCGTCGACGCTGTTGCGCCACCGCCAGGCGGCCTCCAGCTCGGCGCGCAGGCCCATCGCGGTGGCGTAGCCGACCGACAGGTCGCCGATGCCGCCGATCTTGAATTCCTCCTTCAGGCCCAGGCCGGGAGCCGGATAGCTGCTGAGGTCGGCATCCTCGGTCCAGTTCACGCCGGCGCCAGCACCGACGTAGAAGCCTTCCGTACCGGCAAAAGCGGCGGTCGGGGCAGCCAGCGAAGGCAGAGCGACGGTCAGTGCCGTGCCCAGCAAAATCCCACGCATCGTCATGTTCTTGTTCCCATCGTTGACGGCGTTGGTCGATCGGGACATCCCGGCCTGCGGCGAAGTGCGTGACAGAACGGGCTCCGGCCCCGACAATGGATACGGATCCGCAGCTTCCAATCCTGCTGCCGCAGGCCCATTTTTCCTGTTGCAGATCTGCCTCAGCCGGCTCAGGGGCATTTCCTGTCGCGATAACAATAACTTGGACAGACACCTCAATGCCCTCTACCCCGGACGGTTCGGTCGATTACCCCCTCTGCACCACTCCCGATCCCGGCGGCTGGCAGGAGGTGGCGCCCGGTGTGCTGTGGATCCGGCTGTCCCTTCCCTTCCAGCTCGACCACATCAATGTCTGGGCGCTGGACGGTGGCACGGCCGGCTGGACGCTGGTCGATTGCGGGCTCGGCGATCCGCGCAGCCGCGCGGTGTGGGAGGTGCTGCTGCGCGATGCGCTGGGCGGGCGCCCGGTGGAGCGGGTGGTCGTCACCCATTTCCATCCCGACCATATCGGTGCCGCCGCCTGGCTGGTGGAGCGGACCGGTGCCGGCTTCGCGACCTCGTTGACCGAATGGCTGTTCGCCCGCACCCTGTCGGCCGGCAACGATGCCGCCACCGACGCGGTGGTCGAACGGTTCTATCGCCGCTGCGGCCTGGAGGAGGATACGCTGCAATCGCTGCTCGCCCGCAAGGGGGCCTACAGCCGCGGTGTGCCCGCCGTGCCGGCGACGCTGACCCGCCTGCGGGCCGGCGACCGGCTGCCGGTGGGCGACCGCCACTGGACGGTGATCGGCGGCAGCGGCCATACGGCGGAACCGGTCAGCCTGCACCGGCCGGCCGGCGGCGGCTACCCGGACCTGCTGATTTCCGGCGACCAGATCCTCCCCCGCATCAGCCCGAACATCAGCGTCTGGCCGTCGGAACCGGACGCCGATCCGCTCGCCGACTATCTCGCCAGTCTTGAGGGATGGAGCGTCCTGCCGGCGGACACGCTGGTCCTGCCCTCCCACGGCCGCCCCTTCCGCGGCCTGCACCGGCGTGCGGCGGAGCTGGTTCTCCACCATGGGGAGCGGCTGGCCGAGATCGAGACGCTGTGTTCAGCCCCCCGGACCGCCGCGGCGGTGACACGGGCGCTGTTTCCGCGCCCGCTCGACCCGCAGCAGATGCTCTTCGCCGTGGGCGAGGCGGTGGCCCACCTCAACCACCTGATCCGCAAGGGGCGGCTGGAGCGGGTCGCCGGGCCGGCTGGCGGGCCGGCTTCGCTTCCGCCGGCCGACCTCTACCGCCGGCCGGCCGCCATCGCACCGGCCTGACGGCGGTTATTCGGTGACGATCTCGAACTCGTGCGGATCGAGCAGCGTCGCCACCGACAGGGTCTTCAGCGTCTTCGGGTCGTCGGTGCGCTTCATCTGGGCATGCTGGGTGCCCATGCCGTCCTTGCGGATGGCGATCACTTCCCAATAGCCGCCGCTGGGGGACAGCTTGCGATAAATCTGTCCCTCGACCACCTCGCGCTTCCTGCGCATTTTCGTTCTCCAAAACCCGTCCCATACCGGCGACCGTCTCAGTCGCCGCGAAGGGCGCCATTGAAGCACAAAAACCCCCTGCCGTGGCGAGTGTCCGTTCGGTGACCCTTTGCCGATGCCGCATTTGCGTTGTTGCGACGCAGCACGTCCGGGGCACCCCCGATGACCCTTTGCCGCAAGGCTCTTTGAGAGTGGAACTAACGGCGCGGCTGTGGGTTCATAGCGGTCATGAACACCGATCTCGACGTGCTTGTCTTCGCGACCCGCCTGGTTGATGAACTGGGCGAAACCGCGATTCGAATGAGCCGCGTTCGTCTTGTCGAACTCACGGCCGCCAATCACACCCGTGCCGCCGCCTTCTGGCGGGAGGTGATGAGCACATGCGAACGGCTGCTGACCGAGCGGTCGGGCCGGCGTGTGGCGACCGGGCTCTCCTCCCAGACAATTGCCGCGGCGCAGCCAGCCATGACCCAGCACCGCGTCGCCTATGTTCCCCGACCTATTCCCTGACCGGCTCATTCATTAAGCCCGGGCATTTCTCTAAATCCCCAAAAAAAAAGGGCCGGCACAAAGTGCCGACCCTTTCGCGCGGAACGCAGAAGCGTTTCGCTTACTTCACTTCGGCGTACTGGCCGTTGTGCCACTTGTACCAGACATAGGCCGGGCTGGTGACGTCGCCCTTGGCGTCGAACCCGATCTTGCCGATCACGGTGTCGTAGCTGCCCTTGCGCATGACGTCGGCAACCTTGGCAGCGTCGGTCGAGTTCGCCTGCTTCACCGCATTCGCCCAGATCTGGAGAGCGGCGTAGGTGTACAGGGTGTAGCCTTCCGGCTCGTAGCCCGCCTTGCGGAACTTCTCCACGACAACCTTGGCGTCCGGCTTCTCGCGCGGATCCGGACCGAAGGTCATCATGGTGTCCTCGCCGGCATCGCCGGTGATGGCCCAGTACTCGTTGGTCACCAGCGCGTCGCCCGACACGATGATGGCCTTCAGGCCCTGGTCCTTCATCTGGCGGGCGATCAGGCCGGCCTCGGTGTGGTAGCCACCGACATAGACGGCGTCGATGTTCGCCTGCTTCAGCTTCGACACCAGGGCGGAATAGTCCTTCTCACCGGCCGTGTAGGCTTCGTAGATGGCTTCCTTCTGGCCGCCGGCGTTCAGCGCCTTCTGCGTCTCGTCGGCCAGCCCCTTACCGTAGGCCGACTTGTCGTGCAGGATGGCGATGTTCTTGCCCTTGTACTTGTCCAGCAGATACTTGCCGGCGATCAGGCCCTGCTGGTCGTCACGGCCGCAGACGCGGAAGACGTTCTTCAGGCCCTGCTCGGTCAGCTTCGGGTTGGTCGAAGCCGGGGAGATCTGCATCATCCCTTCCTCGGCATAGACCTGGCTGGCCGGGATCGACGAGCCCGAGCAGAAGTGACCTGCCACGAACTTCACACCGGCCTTGGCCAGCTGGTTGGCGACGGCCACGGCCTGCTTGGGATCGCAGGCGTCGTCGCCGACTTCCAGCTTCAGCTTCTGGCCCAGAACACCGCCGGCAGCATTGATGTCCGCGACGGCCTGCTCCATGCCCTTCTTCATCTGCTCGCCGAAGGTGGCGTACTGGCCGGTGATCGGGCCGGCGGTGGCCACCGCGATGTCGGCCTTGGCGGCCGTGGCGGAGAGCGCGGTCGCCGCGATCGCGGCGAGAAGGGACAGCTTGAATTTCATGGGTGTGCTTGCTCCCTGTTCTATGAAGTGGTCCCTGTTGCAACATACCCCCGGCCCTTTCGGGCCTTGCCGCCGGGTCCCCTCCGGCGGGTTCCAGAATACCATACCCCGAGTGGCGCACAGTGCGACAGTTTCGCGGGCACCAATCAGCCGTACGGTCTAATTCCTTATGTCTAGTCGCACCTGCTTAACCGGCCCTGCTCAACCGGCGGTGCCGGTGCGGTCGCGCCAGGCGAACGGTCCCGCGCGCTCATAGAGCCACGGATACTGGTTGACCATGCGTCGTGCGATGGCGATGCGGTGTGCGGTGAGCGTGATCAGCCCGATCACCACCGTGTGGACGATGAAGCCCCACAGCGACAAGAGCTGCTCGCCGAACAGGCCCCAGGCCAGGAAGCGGTCGCCCACCCCCAGCAGCAGCGAGTAGGCCAGCACGCTGGAGACCGGCTTCCACCCTTCCGCCAGCGTCTGCCCGGTCAGAACCCCGCAGCCGCCGAACGCCAGCACCGTCAGGAACACGAACACCGGAACGGAAGAGCCAAGGAGCGTTTCCATCTCAGTGTCCCCCTTCCAGATAGGCCGCGCGAACCTCCGGGTCGGCCAGAAGCTGCGCGCCCGTCCCCGTCATCGTGATCTTCCCCGTCACCATCACATAGGCCCGGTGCGCCAGCTTCAGCGCATGGAAGGCGTTCTGCTCCACCATGAACACCGTCATCTTCTGCTCCCGGTTGATCTCCTGGATCACCTGGAAGATCTGCT
>NZ_JBCEBL010000017.1:0-130 GCF_049472615.1 Azospirillum sp. 11R-A
ACCGACCTGCCCCGCTGCGAGGCCATCGTAATCCTGGATGTCCTGCTTTATCTCCACCGCGACGAACAGGCGGCAGTACTGGCCCGTTGCGCCGAGGCGCTGAACCTGGNCACCCGCTGGGCCGACCGGA
>NZ_JBCEBL010000017.1:169-171449 GCF_049472615.1 Azospirillum sp. 11R-A
CGGCTGGCGCCAGCCGCTGACCTACCGCCCGGCGGCGGAGTGGTCGGAATTGCTGAGCAGCCTTGGATTCGCAACCGAGGCTCTGCCGATGAGCCAGGGAACACCCTTTGCCAACACCTTGTTCATAGCCCGGCAAAGCAAAGTCTCAGTCCAAATTTGCCCTTCCTTGCATGATTCAGCCGGTGTTAGCATTCCATCGACAATGAAACCGCAACCGACCGCCGACACCGTCCAAAATTCATAAGAAGTCTATCGTGCAGCCACTTTCCCTAAGCCATATGAGCATCGTCAGCAGCCTCGGCGCTGGCCAGGATGCAACCCTGGATGCTCTGCTCACCGGCCGTGGTGGCCTGAAACCTTGCAGGTTCGAGACGGCTACACTGGACACGCACATCGGCGAGGTCGCCGGGGTGGAGGATACCCGCATTCCGGACGATCTCGCCGATTTCGACTGCCGCAACAACCGGCTGGCCGAGATGGCTCTGCATACGGACGGTTTCGCCGCGGCTGTCGCCGACGCCCGCGAGCGCTATGGCGCCGACCGGATCGGTGTGTTCCTGGGCACCAGCACCTCCGGCATCCTGTCGGCCGAGCAGGCCTTCCGGGCGCGCGATCCGCAGACCGGAGCCCTGCCATCTGCCTTCAGCTTTGCCACCACCCACAGCACCGGTTCGCTGGCCGATTTCGTCCGCCTGCGCCTGGGGTTGACGGGACCGGCCTTCGTGGTTTCCTCCGCCTGCGCCACCACATCAAAGGTTTTCGCCAACGCCGCCCGCATGATCGCTGCCGGCCTGTGCGATGCGGCGGTGGTCGGCGGTGCCGACAGCCTGTGCCTGACGACGCTCTACGGCTTCCACTCACTGGAACTGGTTTCCCCCACCCCCTGCCGGCCGTTCGATGCGGACCGCGGCGGTGTCTCGCTGGGCGAGGCCGCCGGTTTCGCCCTGCTGGAGCGTGCCGCTGCCAACCCAAGCCCCGGCACCATCCATCTGCTGGGCGCCGGCGAAAGCAACGATGCGCACCACATGTCGACCCCCCATCCGGAAGGGCTGGGCGCCCGGCTGGCGATGGAGCGGGCGCTGACCAGCGCCGGTCTGCTCCCGGCCGACATCGACTATGTCAACCTGCACGGCACCGCCACCACCTATGGCGACGCGGCGGAGGATCAGGCGATCACCGGTCTGCTCGGCACCCGCACCCCGGTCAGTTCGACCAAGGGCTACACCGGCCACACGCTGGGGGCCGCCGGCATCGTCGAGGCGATCATCAGCGTGCTGGCGCTCCGCACCGGATTGATCCCCGGCAGCCCGCAAACTTTGACCCTCGACCCTGCCCTACGCAGCCGCTATCTGCAAGCCAATGAACAGGGCCGACTGGACCGCGTGATGACCAACTCCTTCGGCTTCGGCGGCAGCAACAGCAGCCTGATCTTCGGGTGGGCGGCCTGATGCGCGCCTATGTCGAGGGGATCGGCCTGCTCGGTCCGGGACTTCCCGGCTGGGAGCAATCGCGTGCGATCCTGACCGGCGAGGCTGCCTATGTGGCCGCGCCGGCCGTGCTGACCGCCAGCCCGCTCCTGCCACCTGCCGAACGGCGCCGCAGCGTGCCGACAGTGAAGCTCGCCATGGCGGTGGGGGCCGAGGCGCTGGCACAGGCCGGACGCGATGCAGCCACCGTCGCTACCGTTTTCACCTCCTCCAGTGGCGATCCCGACACGCTGCACCAGATCCTGGACTCTCTGGCGTCGGAGGAGCGCGACATCTCGCCGACGCGCTTCCACAACTCCGTCCACAATGCACCGGCCGGCTACTGGAGCATCGCCACCCGCTGCCGTGAGCCCTCCACCAGCCTGTCCGCCCATGACGAGAGTTTCCAGACCGGCCTGCTGGAAGCGGCGGCGGAGGTTTCGAGCGACGGCTGGACCGTCACGCTGATCGCCTACGACCTCCCCTATCCGGGGCCGCTGAGCAAGGTCCGCCCTATCGCCGGGGCCTTCGGCACGGCCCTGGTCCTGACACCGCAGCCGACCGGGCACTGCCTCGCCAGCCTGGACATCGAGCTGTCGCGCGGGGACGAGCCGGTCAGCCGCATGGTCGATATCGGATTGGAGGCACTGCGCACAGGCAACCCGACCGCCCGCTCCCTGCCGCTGCTGGCTGCCCTTGCGCGGGTCAGTGCAGGCGGTGCGCCGGAAGCGGTCGTGCTCGACCTGCCGCCGGGCGGACGGGTGACCATCTGGGTGGGCGCGCCATGTTGCTGAGCCATGCGGAACTGGCCTCCCTGATCCCGCATGCCGGGACCATGTGCCTGCTCGACGGCGTGCTGTCCTGGGACCGCAGCCGCATCCGCTGCATCGCCCGCAGCCACCGTGCCGTGGACAATCCGCTGCGCCACGCCGGGCGGCTCGCCGCGCTGTGCGGAGTCGAATACGCGTCCCAGGCGATGGCGGTGCATGGCGGGCTGACCGCCGACGGCGGGCGTCCCGCCGCGGGCTATCTCGCCAGCCTGCGCGACCTGTCCTGTCAGGTCGCACGGCTCGACGACATCGCGGAGGATCTGGTCATCGACGCCGAGAACCTGACCGGCGAGGGCAGCCGCGTGATCTACGCCTTCTCCATCACGGCCGGCGACCGCGAGTTGCTGAGCGGCCGGGCGGCTGTGGTGATCGACGCCGGCGTCACGGATTTGGGGGCGGCATGAAACGCGCACTCGTCACGGGCGGCAGTGGGGCGCTGGGCGCCGCCATCTGCAAGGCGCTGGCCGCCGATGGCAATCATGTGCTGGTCCACGCCAACGGTTCCATCGCCCGCGCCGAAGCGCTGACGGCGGAGATCGCCGCGTCCGGCGGATCGGCGCAAGCGGTCGCCTTCGACGTCACCGACGTCGATGCCACCGGCGAAGCATTGGAACAGGTGCTGGAATCCGGCCCCATCCAGATCCTGGTCAACAATGCCGGCATTCACGACGACGCGGTGATGCCGGCAATGCGGCGGGAACAGTGGGGCCGCGTCATCGACGTGTCGCTGAACGGCTTCTTCAACGTGACGCAACCGCTGCTGATGCCGATGATCGGCACGCGCTGGGGCCGGATCGTCACGGTGTCGTCGGTGGCGGCCATCGCCGGCAACCGCGGCCAGACCAATTATGCCGCCGCCAAGGCCGGGTTGCATGGCGCAACCAAGTCGCTGGCGCTGGAACTGGCGCCGCGCGGCATCACCGTCAACGCGGTGGCGCCGGGCATCATCGCCTCGCCCATGGCCGACGCCGCCTTCGATGCCGACATGGTCAAGCGGATGGTGCCGATGAAGCGCGCCGGCCGGCCGGAGGAGGTGGCGGACCTCGTCGCCTTCCTGGCTTCCGACCGCGCCGCCTACATCTCCGGCCAGATCGTGTCGATCAACGGAGGAATGATCTGATCGGCCGGGACCGCACCCGCCGGACCGCCAGCATCGGCAGCCGGCCGATGAAGCCCAGCATCAGCCGCGTGTGCATCCAGGTCAGCAAGGCATTGTCGCGGACATACTTGAAGTGGGAGACGCCGCCCTCCTCCGCCTTGAAATAGCGGACGGGGGCCGGGACATTGATGGTCGGCAGGCCGGCCCAGCACAGCCGCACAGCCGCCTCCGGATCGAAGTCGAAGCGCCGCATCCACGGATTGCGCCGCATCACCGCGCGCAGGGGCTTGATCGGATAAACCCGGAAGCCGAACAGGGAGTCGCCGATCCCACCCCACAGGGTCTCCAGATTGGCCCACCAGTTGGAGATCTTGCGACCGCCGACGCGCAGCCGCGGCGCCCCGGCGTCGAACACCGGCCGGCCCAGCACCAGCGCATCGGGGTTGGCCAGCGACACGCCCTGGAACTGCGGGATGCGGTCGGCCGGGTGCTGGCCGTCGGCATCCATGGTCAGCGCATGGGTGAAGCCGCAGCGCTCCGCCTCCTCCAGCCCATGCAGCACGGCGGCCCCCTTGCCGCGGTTGACCGGCAGTTCCAGCACGCGCAGATGCGGATCGTCCGCGGCCATCGCCCGCAGCTTTTCGCCGGTGCCGTCGGTGCTGCCGTCGACGACGACCCAGACCGGCGCCCAATGCGCGCGGGCCGCCCGCACCGTCTCGAACAGCTTCGGCCCGGTGTTGTAGCTGGGGATCAGGACAAGATGGCTGGTGGAGGCGTCGGTGATCAAAGCTCTGCCCTGTAATGGCGTTCCACATCCCCGACCAGTTGGCGCACATCGGTCGGCGGATCGAAGCGGCGGCCGAGGCGGACGGTGTAGACCAGCGGGAACTCCGGCTTGCGGAACAACGGCCAGCCCTTGCCGAGGAAGTTGGTGTTGGCCTCGATGAACACGGTCTGCACCGGCACGCCCGCCGTTTTGGCGATCAGCGCGAAGCCGCCCTTCAGCGGGTTGACCGGCGCCCGCTCCGTCCGCGTGCCTTCGGGAAAGATCAGCAGTTGATGGCCGGCGCGCACACGCTGCGCCGCCATCTTGATCAGCGAGTTCGGCGCGTCGTTGCGGATGTAACCGGCCATCCGCGCCCCGCCGCCGAAGAGGAGGCTGTCGTAAACCGGGGCCTTGGCGATGCAGACGAGGTCCGGCATCCGCGAGATCAGCAGCACGGCATCCAGGATCGACGGATGGTTCGGGCAGATCAGCAGGCCGCCATCATCCTTCAGCGAATCCAGCGCCGACAGGTCGGTCCTCAGCACCCCGCAGGCCCGCAGCGTGTCGAGATAGAGGCCGAATCCCGTCCTGATCGCCTGCCGCCCGAGCGGACCGGCGATCCGCCGCGGCAGAAGCGGGTTGATCAGCGCCGCCGTCAGGCTCCAGGCCAGCGACATCAGGCCGAACAGGAACAGCAGGCCGTAGAACAGGGGATAGTCCCAGGCCCGCCGGACCGCGCCGAGAATGCCTAGACCGCGTCGCCCACGGGGGTGCGCACGTTCTGCCGCCGTTTCCGCCATGCCATGTAGTTCCTTTTCAAGTCCAGCAGGGCGTTCATGTAGTAGATCGCCTTGAATATCTTCAGCCGCGCCTTGATCGGCGACGGGCGGAAGACGTCGCCGGCCAGAAGCGACAGCAACGCCTCCTCCACCCGGAAGACATTGCGTGGTCCCATGAACAGGTTGCGCAGGGCCGGCGTCGTCACCCGGTAGATGTACCAGGAGAAGGTGCCGATGCCCTGACGGACGGTCTGCTCGAAACGCTTCAGCACCTGTTCCTGACGGACCGGTTCGCGCAGGCAGGCGTCGACCGCCTCGGCCCCTTCGAAGGCGCTGGTCATCGCCAGATAGACGCCGGTGGAAAAGACCGGATCGATGAAGGCGAAGGCGTCGCCCAGCATGACATAGCCGGGGCCCGACATGCGGTCGGCCTGATAGGAGAAGTTGCCGGTCCCCGTCACCGGTCCGGTCAGTTCCGCCCCTTCCAGCCGCTCCGCCAGCGCCGGGCACAGGGCGATGGTGTCGAGGAAGAAGCGGGTCTGGTCGGTCTTGCGCGTCTTGAAGTAATAGGGCCAGCAGACCGCCCCGACGCTTGTGGTGCCGTCCGCAAGCGGGATGAACCAGAACCAGCCATGGTCGAACCAGAAGACGGTGATGTTGCCTTCGGCCTTGCCCGGCAACCGCTTGGCGCCGGTGAAATGGCCGAACATCGCCGCACTGTTGTGCTTGACGTTGCGCCGCTTGATGCCGAAGCGGGACGCCAGCAGCGTCTCGCGGCCAGACGCATCGACCAGAAAGCGCGTGCGCAGGGTGCGGGTCGTGCCGTCCTCTTGCCGGGCGGTGACGGTGCTGCCCTCCGTTCCCCGGATATCGACATCCGTCACCTTGCAGCCTTCGATGACCGTCGCCCCCTTCGCCGCGGCATTGCGGATCAGGATATGGTCGAATTCCGACCGCCGGACCTGGAAGGCATAGGGCTTGGTCTTGTCCCAGGCATTGGCGAAGTCGAAGGTGACGGCCTTGCCGTGATAGGGCGAAACGAACTCCGCTCCATATTTCAGCATGCCGATCCGCTCGACCTCCTCCAGCACGCCCAGCCGTTCCAGCAGAGGCAGGTTGCAGGGAAGCAGGGATTCGCCGATGTGGAACCGCGGGTGATGGTCCTTTTCCAGCAGAACCACCCGATGGCCCTTTCCGGCCAGCAGTGCAGCTGCGGACGAACCGGCCGGTCCGCCACCCACCACCAGGACATCGCAATCGTAATCGGAACCGTTCGACACCATGGGCTTTGCCGCTCTCCCGCTTGTCCCGCATTGGGGTGTTCGAGGTGGATACCCGTTTCTGGCTTTGTGACCGGTCACTCTCGCCAAAATTTACCGCAGCCCATCCCGCGCAATCCAGGGACAAAACCCTGACACTGCCCTTTATCCGGGGACTAGCCGAAAGGATATATCCGCTCGACTCTGATATTAGCGCTTGCTGTTCTCAACATTCCGGCAAGCAATGTTTCGGATTGATTTCAAATCCACTGCACGCCGCGGTTCAATCCGACCGATGCACTTGAGCCAATGCAACCGTCTTGATTGGTTACCCATTTGGTGACATGGAAACCCACTTGCCTGCCGGGTTCCGCACCCACAAGATGCCGACGATCTGAAAACAATCAACTCAACCGGGGATGCTTTACACGCGAACCGTCAACCTGTCGGTCAAGGCCGGCGGCTTCACCGTCTCGCTTTACCGGTCGGACAACCGGACCAGCGCGGTGAGCGGCATTCTCGACTGACCCTAATGCCCATTGGCCCGCTCCCTTTCGAAGGAGAACACTGCCGTGCCGACCGAATCCACGCCCCGCGTCGGCACCGCCGTCGAACCGCATCCCGTTCTGGACGCCTATTACGGCGACAGGACGCAGCGGCAGCGCTTCGTCCGCGGGCTGTTCAACCGCACCGCCCACCATTACGACCGCATCAACGCCATCTTCGCGCTCGGGTCCGGTTCCTGGTACCGGTCGCAATGCCTGCGGCGGGCAGGGTTGCAGCCGGGCATGCGGGTGCTGGACGTCGCCATCGGCACCGGTCTCGTGGCGCGCGAGGCCGTGTCGCTCTGCGGCAATCCCGGCGATGTCATCGGCCTGGATCTCAGCGAAGCGATGCTGGCGGAGGCACGGCGCAGCCTTCCCATCCCACTGATCCAGGGCGTGGCCGATGCCCTGCCGCTGGCCGATGGCAGTGTGGACCTCGTCACCATCGGCTATGCGTTGCGCCATGTCGGCGACCTGACCGCCACCTTCCGCGAGTTCCGCCGCGTGCTGCGTCCGGGCGGGACCGTGCTGGTGATGGAGATCGGCCGGCCGCGCCGCCCGGTCACCCGGCACCTGATGAACGCCTATCTCGGCATGGTGGTGCCGGCAGTCTCGCGCCTCAGCGGTGGCGGCGAGAGCGGACGGACGCTGATGCGCTATTATTGGGAGACGATCGACCGCTGCGTGGAACCGGAGGTCATCACCGCCGCGATGGCGGCGGCCGGGCTGGCGCAGGTACGCTGTGACACCGATTATGACCTGTTCAAGAACTATACCGGCAAGCGCCAAGCCGAAGCCACGGCGTGAAGGGCTGACAGGCGGTGATCCGCCTGTTGTTACTACCCCTCTTAGGGGTTCTTCACCCGCCTTTGCCGATGCCTTCATCGGGTTATCGCACTCATAGTTGTCCCTACAGGGCAACAACCAGAACAGATTCGGTGAGGGAAGACATGCTGGGTAAAACGACTTGGGCGGCATTGTCGGTGGCGGCTTTGCTGGTCGGCTGTGCCGGGCAACAACAGGGTGCGGCGACCGGCGACGGGACAGGCGCCACCGCCTCGGCCGCACCGTCGACGCCGGGGGGAAGAATGGTGAAGTCGCGCGACGGGCGCTATGAGGGCGAGGTGATCGGCACCCCCGCCCCCGGCAGCCGTTTCGCAAAATTGCAGATCGGCATGACGATGGAGGAGGTCTCCACACTGATCGGCGCGCCCGACAACATGATCCGGCACGAGACCGGCAAGCGCTGGATCCCGTTCTATTTCGGCAATGACGCCCAGCGGCTTCAGGTCATCTACCGCAACGAAGGCTGCCTGACCTACACCGGCGGCAACGTCTTCGGCGGCGGCGGGTCGGAGCTGATCCGCATCACCGTCGCGCCGAAGGGCGGTTGCCTGGACACGTAAAGCCGCCGCCGGCGGGCCAAAGCGGGGGCGGCCCCACCCCGCTCAGGCATCGATCAGAAGGCGGTTCTTTTCCATCGTCACCTTCTCCGTCTTGGCGGTGGCGATCACCGCCTTCTGGAGCTTCTCGAAGGCACGCACCTCCAACTGGCGCACGCGCTCGCGCGAGACGTGGAAGGTCTGGCTCAGTTCCTCCAGTGTCAGCGGCTCGTCGCGCAGGCGGCGGGCGATCAGGATCTTGCGCTCGCGGTCGTCCAGCACGCCCAGCCCGAGCTTCAGGAACTGCTGGCGCCGGCGGCGCTCCTCGGAATCGGCCAGGGTCGTCTCCTGGTCCGGACGGTCATCGGCCAGCAGGTCCTGCCACTCGGCATCGCCATCCTCCGACAGGCCGACATTCAGCGAGCGGTCGTTGCCCAGGCGGCGGTTCATCTCCACCACCTCGGCCTTCGACACGTTCAGTTCGGTGGCGATGCTCTCCACCGCTTCCGGCGACAGGTCGCCGCTCTCCAACTCCTGCATCCGTGCCTTCAGACGGCGCAGGCTGAAGAACAGCTTCTTCTGCCCGGCGGTGGTGCCGATCTTCACCAGCGACCAGTTGTGCAGGACATACTCCTGGATAGCGGCACGCACCCACCACGAGGCATAGGTGGCGAAGCGGAACCCCTTGCCGGGATCGAACTTCTGCGCCGCCTGCATGACGCCGACATTGCCCTCCGCCACCAGATCGGACAGCGGCAGGCCATAGCCGAGATAGCCGCGCGCCATCTTGACGACGAGCCGCAAATGGCTGCCGACCAGCTTGTCGAGGGCCGCCGGCTCCTGGTTGTCGTGCCAGCGGACCGCCAGATCATGTTCCTGTTCAGGCGTCAGATACTGATACTTGCGGGCATCCTGGAGATAGAGCTGCATCGGCTCGGCGGAGCGGGGTTCGGCAGGACGGGTTTGGGCGATGGCTTGTACGGTGGTCTGGGTCGTGCGGGTTTCAGCATTTCGCTGCATGGTGTCTCTTTTTCTCCCATCCGACGGGAGCGGCGCCACGGGCAAAGGCCCCGGCGTTGTTCGGGTCGGTCCTGTTGAAAGGTCGATTTTTGGTTCGTTGCGTTACCGGCATTCGACGCTGCCGGACGGCGTGCACCGGGTCTCGGTGCTGGAACGGTCAGAGAGAGGTCCTCTCCAGCCCCGCGGGGGCGCCGCGACCGGGGAAGGAGGTCGCAGCAGCCGGCACGCCACGAGGGCCGGAGAGGAACGGCAGGGCCACGCGATCAGCGCGACCGAACCGGGGGAAACTTAAGGATCATCGGGGCGAAAGCCATTCTGTCGGAGCCGGCGCCATCAGCGGCGCAACAGATACTATATAGGAATTTTCACAACGCATAAAAGGGGCGCCCAGGCGAATTTTCCTGGCACCCCAACTGAAGCTTGGTTCCCGCGCCTGTCTCGGCGGAACGCTTCCGGAAATGGGACACGCCACCGCAGCTTTCAACCCCCCTGCCGCAATATCGATGACCTTTCGAATTTCGATGGACCTTCATAAGACGATCAACCGATCGTCGTTCAAATCATACAAAATAAAATCCCGCATGAGATTTTGTTAGAAAGTCTAAACATTGTCTTCCAATGATCAAGCCGTGTTATTTTTAGGTTGTCACTTGCAGTCTTACCTCTTCTGCGCTTACCGTCAGCCTGTTTCCAGCATCCACCGACCCGAGGCTAGAGCCGACATGCTTGAAGACATCGTGATCGACACCCCTGTCGACCGGCCGCACAATTCCGGCCAGACGTCTGAACGGATTTCCGGCCATGCGCCGTCCCAGCCTCTGCGCGTCGCGGTGCTGTGGAAGACGCCGAATCTCGGCCTCTATTCGAACGCCCCCTTCGACGACCTGTACAACGGAATCGGGCACAACAACGGCAACCTCGCCTTCGTGCATTCGATCTGCAGCCACATCACCAACCCGGTGAAGCATTTCAGCTGGGGCTCGTCGGCGGAGACGCTGCGGAACAACGCCGACATCATCGTCATTCCCTGCGCCAACCAGCTGGGCCGCCACACCGATTACGGCCAGATGGCGGAGAATCTGGAGAAATCCGGGCTTCCCGTCGTCGCCATCGGCCTCGGCGCCCAGGCGAACAGCTACGAGCATGATATCGAACTCAGCCCCGGCACGCTGCGTTGGGCGCAGGTGATCGCAGCCTCCAACCCGTCCTCCGCGACCTCGCCCAACATCTACACCCGCGGCGCCTACACCACTGCACAGCTGGACAAGCTGGGCATCGCGGGATCGCTGCCCGGCGGCTGCCCGTCGCATTTCCTCAACCAGGCGCCGGGCCTCGGCCGGAAGATCCATGCGAACTGGTCGGCTCTCGACCTGCCGCGCTCGATCACCGTGGCCGGCGGCCATCAGGCCTGGGTTAAGACGCGGGAAATCGAGCACCAGCTGATCGCCCTGATGATGGACCCCATCGCCCCCGGCCAGTACATCGTCCAGTCGATGGGCGAGATGATCCGTGCCTCGCGCGGGCTGTTCGACAGCATCGATCCGCATGCGCTGAAGGAAATCCACCGCCACACCGTGCCGCATTACTCCTTCGAGGAGTTCAAGGCGTGGTGCCGGAACTATATGCGCTCCTACTATGACGTGCCGGCCTGGATGGACACTCTGCGCCAGCAGGATCTGACCATCGGCTGCCGCTATCACGGCGTCGCCCTGGCGATCCAGGCGGAACGGATGGGCCTGACGGTCACCATCGATTCCCGCACGCGCGAGCTTTGCGAGAACACCGGCGTGCCCTATGCCGACGCCGCCGACCTGACGATGCCGTTGACCCGCAGCCGCCTGAAAACGCTGATCAATTTCGACCCGGACGCCTACGACCGCCACCGTGCGGAGTCGGCAGCCCGTTACCTGGACTTCCTGGTTGCCAACCGGCTTCAGCCGGCACCCTTCCTGAAGTCCATCGCGAACGGCAAGTGAAGGCCGCCATGCTCCGCCGGACCGCAGCGCTGGCGCTCACGCTGGGCATGGTCGCCGCACAGGTCAACGCATTGACCATGAGGAAGACAGGGGAACCGGAAACGGTCACCTCCTGGCAACGCGACGCCTGTGCCGAAAGCGACGCGCCGGACACCCCGGCGCGCGCCTTCCGGGATGCCGGCGGCACGGTGCATCTGATCGCCTCGCATTCCACCGCGCGGGCGCTGACCGGCCCGTCGCTGGATGCCGTGCGGCCCAACTGTGCGGTGATCTTCCAGGGCCATGGGCAGGACGATCCGCGCCTGCATGACGACCGCAGCTGGATTTCGTCCTTCTACACGCCGGACGGCAGCACGGTCTTCGCCCTGGTCAGCAACGAATTCCATGCGCAGAAGCGGCGGGCGCTTTGCCCCTCCGGCGAGTACATGCGCTGCTGGCGCAACAGCATCACCGCGGCGGTCTCCAGCGACGGCGGGGCCAGCTTCCGGCTGAGCGCCGCCCCGCCCAACCACACCGTCGCGACGCTGCCCTATCCCTACAGCGGCGATGTCGGCCAGCGCACCGGCTATTTCGCGCCCAGCAACATCGTCCGCAACGGCGATCACTGGTACGCCTTCCTGTGGGCCGAGCGATTCGGCGCGCAACAGCGCGGCGCCTGCCTGATGCGCACCGACAACCTCGCCGATCCGCAGAGCTGGCGCGGGTGGGACGGCAAATCCTATTCCGTCCGCTTCGTCCGCGACGGTCAGAGCGGCGACGCGCCGGAAAACCATGTCTGCGCGCCGGTCGCCCCCAATATTTTGCAGGGCACCGTGCGCAGCATCGTCCGCCACCGTGCCAGCGGCCTGTTCATCGCCACCGTGGCGATGACCCGCGACGGCCGCACCGGCATCTGGACCATCACCTCCCCCGATCTGGTCAATTGGTCGAAACCGGAGCTTCTGTGGGCCGCCCCCCTGCTGTTCCGCTACGGCTGCGGCGATGCGGCGGCCTTCGACTATCCGGCTCTGCTCGACCCGGACAGCCAGAGCCGCAATTTCGAGGATGTCGGCAAGACCGCCTATGTCTACATGACGCGGCTGAACCTCGACAAATGCAGGATCACCTGGAACCGCGACCTCGTCCGCATGCGGGTGGAGTTCGACGGAGGCTGATCGTCCGGCAGCGGTAAGGATGCCGCGCTCAGAGCGGCCGGACCCTATGACCTGACAAACAACCGTTGCGAAGCGCCGGCCTGCGACCGATGTCTCGGCATGGACCCAGGAACGAGGAGCGGCGCCATGCCGGACAGCGATCCCTTCGATCTCCAGCGCTTCGTCGAGGCTCAGGACCCGGTCTACGCGACCGTACTGGCGGAGCTGCGCGACGGCCGCAAACGCAGCCATTGGATGTGGTTCATCTTCCCGCAGCTGCGCGACCTCGGCCGCTCGCCCACCGCCCGGTTCTACGGCATCGCCGGTTTGGACGAGGCGCGGGCCTATCTGGCGCACCCCGTCCTGGGCAGCCGGCTGGCGCAGGCGACCGAGACCGTGCTGGCCGTGCAGGGGCGGACGCTTCATGAGATCTTCGGCTCGCCCGACGATTTGAAGTTCCGCTCCTCCATGACCCTGTTCGCCCAGGCGGCGGCAGAGGAGGGTGACCTCTACCGCAAGGCACTCGACCGATTCTGCGACGGCCAGCCGGACGACGCGACCTCGAGGCTGCTGGCCTGACAGCCGGCCGTCAGGCCAGCAAGTCACCAAGCGCCAGCCCGCGCTCCCGCCCCAGACTGTCCAGCATCGCCAGCGTGGCGCCGTCCAGCGGGATGCCATCGGCCAGACGCTGCCGGCGGGTGCGGGTTTCCGGCTCGCCCGGCATCTGGATAGCGTCGGCTCCGGGCACCGTGGGCGTGTCGCGGACATAGGCCACCAGTTCGTCGAGATCGGCGGCCCATTGCGCGTTGCCGCCGCGCGCCGGGTCGAAGACGATGGCGAACATGTTGTTCATCACTCGGCCGGAATCCTGGTGGGACGGCGTCCCCGGCATCGCCGAGGCCAGCGCCCCCGCCAGCACGTCGCACATCAGCGCCAGCCCGAATCCCTTGTGCCCGCCCAGCGGCAGCAGGGCGCCCGACGGGTCCTGGAACATCACGCCGGGATCGCGCGTGGGGTCGCCCTGCGGGTCGAGCAGCAGGCCCGGCGCCATCTCCTGCCCCTTGCCCATGGCGACGCGGCATTTGCCGACGGCAACGGCGCTGGTGGCGAAATCCAGGATCAAGGCCGGTGTCGCCTGCGTGGCCGGAACCGCGATGCAGATCGGGTTGGTGCCCAGCCGCGGCCGGGTGCCGTCATGCGGCGCCACCGCCGGGCGGGTGACGACGTTGACGAAGGCGAGCATGACCATCCCGGCACCGCTGCACTGCTCGCCATAGGAGCCGACGCGGCCGATATGGTGGCTATCGCGCAGTGACAGCACGGCCAGCCCGTCCTGCCGCGCCTGTTCGATGGCAAGCTCCGTTGCCTCGCGCGCGATCACCTGCCCATAGCCGCTGTCGCCGCCGACCGCCAGGAAGGGGCCGGAGCGGCCGATTACCGCCGCATGCCGGTTGGGACGCAGCAGCCCGGCGGCAATCGCCGGCATGTACATCGCCAGCATGCCGACACCGTGGCTGTCGTGCCCGCGCAGATTGGCCTCGACCAGATGGTCGGCGACGATGGCCGCTTCCGAAGCCTCGCTTCCCGCCGCTTGCAGCAGACGCCGCGCAGCCTCCGCCAGCCGCTCCGCCCGGACCGGCCGCAATCCGGTGCCATAGACGCCGGCAGTGAAGGACGCCGCCGCGGCGAAGGGATCCTTTTGTGTTTCCGTCATCATCTGCCTTCCCGTTCGATGGCCCCTATTTGGTTGCCGGTCCCGCGGCGGGGCAAGGGCTGAGTTGTTGCCGAAATAGCAAGGGGCGGATCCCGGCAGCCTGGGCCGCCGGAAATCCGCCCCGCTTCAGCCGATCAGGCAGCCCCCGGTCAGGCGGCGTTGACCTCCGCCACGAAGCGCCGGACTTCGTCCTTCAGCCGCTCGGACTGCCCCGAGACGCTCTCGACGCTGGTGGAGACGAGGCGCATCCGCTCGCTGGTGGTGGTCATGGTGGACGACAGCGAACCGACGCTGCTGGTGACGCGGCGGGAGTTGTCGGCGGCGGCGCGGGCGTTGGCGAAGATCTGGTGGGTCGCCGCCTCCTGCTGTTGCACGGCCGACGCCACCTCGCCGTTCAGCGCGCTGAGGTTGGTGATCAGGCTGGCGATGCTTTCGATGGCGCCGATGGCGTTCGCGGTCGCCGCCCGGATCGCGCCGACCTGCGACTGGATGTCCTCGGTGGCCTTCGCCGTCTGGGTGGCGAGGCTCTTCACCTCGCTCGCCACCACGGCGAAGCCCTTGCCGGCCTCGCCGGCGCGGGCCGCCTCGATGGTGGCGTTGAGCGCCAGCAGGTTGGTCTGACCGGCGATCGAGTTGATCAGCTCCACCACCGCGCCGATCTGCTCGGCGGCCGACGCGAGGCCGGTGACGATCCCGGTGGTGTTGGAGGTCTCCGTCACCGCGCGGGACGCGGTCTGGGCGGCGCTTTCCACCTGACGGCTGATCGCGGCGATGGAGCCGCGCAGCTCCTCGCTGGCCTGAGCGGCGGATTCGACGCTGTCGGAGGCACCCTGCGCGGCTCCGGCGGCGGCATGCGCCTCGTCGGTCGTGCTGGCGGCGTCGTTGGTCAGGGCGGCGGTGCGCTCGTGCAGGGCCACGGTGGTGGTGCTGAGCGTCGCCACGACCTCGTCCATCGCGCGGGCGAACTCGGCGGCACGGACGGACAGGCGCTCGCGCTGAAGGTCGCGGGCGGCACGCTCCAGGTCGGCGCGCTGGCTCTCGTCGCGGGCACCCTGCAATGTGGTGGCGAGGCCGGCGACGGCGCGGGCCATGTCGCCGATCTCGTCGGGCCGGTCGGCATGGGGCACGGCAGCCGTCAGGTCGCCGCCGCCGATGCGGCCCAGCACGTCGCGGATCGCCAGCAGCGGACGCGACATCCCGCGCGACACCCAGATGCCGATGCCGACGCTGATCGCCAGCAGCAGCAGCGAGACCTCAAGCTCGCGCCAGATGCGGGCACGGAATTCCGCATCGACGTCGTCGGTGTAGACGCCGGTGCCGATCATCCACTGCCAGGGCTGGTAGCCGGCGGCATAAGCGATCTTCGGAGTCGGCTCGGCATCGTCGCTGCGCTTGTGGCGGAAGGCGACGAAACCGCCGCCGGCCTTGGCCGCCTCTGTCATCTGCACGTTGAAGGGGACGCCGTCGGGATCCTTCAGGTTCAGCAGGTTCTTGCCCTCGACCTGCGGGCGCAGGCCATGGACCAGACTGACCCCGGCATAGTCGTAGACGAAGAAATACTCGCCGTTGCCATAACGCATGGCGCGCACGGCGTCGCGGGCACGCTCCTGCGCCTCAGCACGCGGCAGCTTGCCGGACTTCTCCTGCTCGCCATAGAGCGCGATGACGGACGCGGCCGCATCGACCATCTCCTTGACCTTGGCCTTGCGCTGCTCGATCAGGTTCGTGCGCGTTCCCGTCAGGTGGACGGTGGCCCCGGCGAGCGTGCTGAGCAGCGCCACGCCGAACACCAGCAGCATGAGCCGCGTACCAATCTTGAGCTTCATCGCCCTTCTCCTTACTCCTGATCCACGCGGCATCGCGCGGCATCCACGCATCGATTTTCGATTGTTCGACAGACCGGCTCGACGGTCAGGCCGGGCAACAGGCCCCGGCTTTCGCCTCCAGCGGAGACACCAGTGGGTCGCACCGCCACCATCCCGGCCCGCCCGGCGGGGCGGACAGGCGGGTGAAGTCCACGACCTCGCAATTTCCCAGCTCCACGCCCGGCCGCCCGGCGAGCCGGTGCAGCAGAATGCGGGCCACGCCCTTGCTGCCGACCAGCAGCGGCCGGTGCTCCAGCAGTCCGGCGGGTCCGTTCGCCAGTTCGTCGACCCCATCCAAGACACGGGCGGCGAAGGCGCCTTCGCTCTCCCCGCCCGGCGGCGTCTCCCCGGCGGCGAACCAGGGGCGGGTCAGCTCGATCGGCAGGCCGTTCCAATCCCCCAGGCTGCGCTCGCGCAGCCAGTCCCTTCTCAGAAGCGGAACGCCCAGCGTCTCGGCGAACACGGCGCCGGTAACGGCGGTGCGGTCCAGCGGACCGGCGATCACCAGACCGCAGATCCGGCCGGACCGGCGGAGCCGCTCCGCCGCGTGCCGGGCCTGCTCGACCCCCCGTTCGGTCAAGGGAATGTCCCGGTCGCCGCCGCAGCGCACGCCCCGAAGGTTGTCGTCCGTCTCGCCATGGCGCACGAAATGGAAGCCGTCCGTCATCGCCGGCTCCCTCACCGGAACAGGATGCGGGCGGCGCCCGCGGTCCAGCCGATGGTGCTTTCCGCCGGCAGGGTATGGGGGGCCGACATCCAGCGGGCCAGGGCGTCGATGTGCAGAGGATCGCTGAGCGTCGGGGTGTGGCCGACATCCGGCACATGCAGGACGCTCAACCCCGGCTTGCCCATCATCCGGGCAATAGTCGCCTCCTGGAGAGCGTCGCTCATCATGCCGTGCACCAGCAGCACCGGGCAGTCGATGCGCTGCCAGTCGTCCCACTGGTCGTGGTCCTGGATGGCGCCGTCGCGGTAGCATTGCAGTGCCCGGATGTCGTGGCGGTAGACCCGCCCGCCGTTTTCCTCCGACCAGCGGGTCTGGTGGAAACTGTTGTGCAGGAGAACGGTGTCGTCCACCGGCCCGTCGTTCTTCTGGGCCGCTCCGGTGCGGTGGAACAGCTGGGCCGGGTGGCGGAAGACATAGTGGCGGGCGACGGACTCGGCGCGGCGCCGCCGCCGCTCGGTCGGGATGAAGGGGCCGATGTCGTTCAGGATGAGGCGTTCCACCAGATCCGGAGCCTCCGCCGCCACCCGCATCGCCACGCTGCCGCCGAGCGAGGAGCCGAGCAGGGTGACCGGGCCCAACTGCTTGTGGCGGATCAGGGCCAGCACCTGGGCGACGGTTCCGTCGAAGCTGTAGTCCGACTGGTCGGCCAGCCAGCCGCTGCGGCCGCGCCCAGCCCAATCGAGGCACAGCACATGGTAGCGGTGCGACAGGGCGCGGGCGACATAGTCGAAACGCCGGGCCGAATTCGCGATTCCACCCAGGCACAGCAGCGCCGGATTCTGCGGGCTGCCCCATTCCGTGTAGGCGAGGCGGATGGTGTAGTCGGTACGCAGCCGCTCCACCGTGCCGAGTTGCAGTGCCGCGCTGTGGGTATAGTCGAAATGGCGCAGGCGATGGCCGGCGCCGATCAGCGGCTCGACCACCCGCATGATGGTTTCATAGTTCTTCCAGGTCATCTCCTCGACGGATCCGATCCCGAGCGCCTCCAGAGTGACGCGCAGGGTTTCCATCGCGCCGTCGTGGCGGCCATGGACAGGAAGGGTTTCCCCGGCGAAGGAAGGGCAAGGCATCGTCAGAACAGGCTCCACGAGCATCTGGTCAGGCATGGGCGTCGAAGCCTCCGTGATCGATGGGTGTGGGGGCGAGGGACATAAGGCTGTCGGGATTTGCGACATCGACGGATGACGCACGGGGCGGGAGCGGGGGCTGGGGGCGAGGGAATTCATCGGACGGCCTCTTCCGCGGCCGGCGAGGCGGACGGAGCCAGCAGGAAGACGACGCAGAAGGCCGTGCCGCACAGCATGCCGAGCGCACCGAGAGCCACCAGCGCTGCCTGCATTCCGAAGCGGTCGGCAAGCGCCGCAGCCAGCAACGGACCGATCACCGAACCGCCGCGTTCCAGCAGGCGGTAGACCGCGAAGACGCTGGAATCGCCCATGCGGGCACAGTCCGCGCGGCAGACCTCCGGGACCAGGGCCAGCTGGGTGGCGTTGTTGAGGGCGTGGGCGACGCCGAGAGCGGCGATGCCGATCAGGATTCCGGCGACGCCCTGTTCCTGCAGGATCGCGAGCGTGCCGGCCCCGCCGATCAGCCCGCCCAGCCCGGCGAACAGGGCATGACGGCCGGTGCGGTCGGCGACCTTCGACACCCATGGGCCGAGCAGGACGATGATCAGCCCATAGGTCATCATCAGACGGCCGATCCCGGCCGGCGTCTCACCCGCCGCATGCAGCGACACCGGGACGAGATAGAAGAGGTATCCGGTCAGCATCAGCTTGGTCGGCACCGACGAGAACAGCAGCAACGCCAGGAACCGGAGATTGGCAAGCAGTGCGGTCGCATCGCCCAGGCGGAAGGGGCGTCGTTGCACCCGCTCCGTCCGGTCGGCCGGAAGAAGCGTCACCGCCGCCGCGGCCGCCAGCGCCAGCAGCGCCGAAACCGCGAAGGTGGCGCGGTAGCCGAACTGATCGGCGAGAATGCCGCCCAGCGGCGCGCCGCACAGGCCGGCGACGATCACCGCGGCGACGAATTGCGCCATGCCGCGCGCGCGCCGGTCCGCCGGGGTGTGGCGGGCGACGAAGCCCTGCGCGCCGATGAACATCACCGCATAGCCGAGCGCGCAGGCCCCGCGCCACAGCAGCAGTTCCGCCATCGACCCGGCCATCGCCGTTCCGATGAATCCCGCCACCGCCGGCAGGGTGCCGAGCAGCAGCGTGCGGCGGCTGCCGAACCGGTCGGCCCAATGGCCGGCGAAGGGCGTGAAGACGGCGACCAGCGCCATGAACAGCCCGATCGGCAGCCCCATCATCACGGTCTCGGACAGGCCGGGAGCCGGGGTGTAGAGTTCGCGGGCGTAGAGCGGCAGGAAGGACCGCGACAGTTCCTCCGCCAGCATGAACAGGAACAGGGCGGCACGCATGCGGCCCACCGCCGATGCCGGCTCCGCATCCCCGCGGCCCGGACGGGCGGCGAGCAGGAGCAGCCCTTCGAACACCAGAAGAAGGCAGACGACCAGCAGCACGGCGGCGTCATAGAAGAAGCCGCGCACCGCCTCGGCCGGCAGCAGACCCGCGAGCCCCGGCAAAGTCATGGCACAGAAGGCAAGCATGGCCGCTGCGACCACCGTCAGCCCCCGCAGGGGCGTGGCGCCGGCCAAGCGTCGGAAAGACGGCAGCAGCAGGCCGGCCGACCACAGGACCGCCGGAACTGCCGCCGTTAGGATCGCCATATGGTTGCGTGCTGAATCGAGCGAAATCCGCATAGCAGAAAAGGCGGAATCCGCAGCGGCATTTCCATAAAATTTTGCATAAATCAGAAAAGAAAACAGTGCGATTCCAATCATCGCCAGAACAGGCAGAATCACGTGCGGGCGTGTGAATGATTTCGATTGCATTGTTAGCTCCAGACACACAACCGCTGCGCAGAAGTGTTTCGGAGGCTAAATCGTAACTCCAAAGAATTGGTAAATCGAAATTGCTTCGAAAATAAAAGCTCTGGATTCTGAGAACCATACCTGGGTATGTTTTTTGTTGGAGATACGGATACTGAAAATATTCAGATAAATGCAATAGCACTTCTCTTGATGCATATTCCTGATAGGCTTTTTATACGAATTTCAATGTTTTTTGACGGCGCAGGCAGCAGATACCGAGAATTCCGCGACGCCAGAGAACGGAATACACACGTTGGTTGCAGCGCAGCAAAGGTTGAGCTTTGCTATTTCGAATTGGAATCGCTCTCTGATTTTCACACAGAATGAGAGTGAGATCGCAAAGGCGCACCTCGCTCCTTCGCTTTTTTTCCGGAAAAATCGAAAAAATTGCCGTCCATGGGAGGCGCGCTTCACCCCCCCCTCCGCCCCCGTAGCGCGAGGACGGGACCGCTCCGCGGCGCTTCGCCACATCACAAATGCAAATGATTCGCATCATTATCGGGTCTACGGCCCTTGCCGCCGATGCGCACGTCCTTTTCGGCGTGCCGCCCACAGGTGTCACACCATGATTCCGCCGCTACCCGGCCCCGCTCACGCCACCTCTCCGTCTCCCGCCACCCGTCAGCCTCCCGGCCCGGCCCCCGGCACCAGCTCCGATCCGCCCACCGATGGCGATTGCTGCCGTCTCGGCGCGTTGCGCAAGGGCCAGCGCGCGGTTGTGACCGGTCTGGACGATTCCGCCGTCGCAACCCCGCTGCCACCCGGCGAACTGGAACGCCGCATGATCGAGATGGGCCTGATCGAAGGTGCCCGCGTCGAAATCCTGCATGAGGGGTTCCCCGGCGCCGATCCGCTTGCCGTGCGCATCAACGACCACACCCTGGCCCTGCGCCGGGCAGAGGCGCACGCCGTCCTGGTGACGCTCGGCTGAGCCGTCACCTCCTCTTCCTGCGGAAAGGTTTCCGCGATGTCCGATACCGTTCTATCCACCCCAGCCTTCACCGGCATCCCGCCGCGCATCGCCCTGGTCGGCAATCCCAACTGCGGCAAGACCGCCCTGTTCAACGCGCTGACCGGCGCCCGCCAGAAGGTGGCGAACTATCCCGGCGTGACGGTCGAGCGCAAGATCGGGGAGTTCCTCAGCCCGGCCGGCACCCGCGTGCAGCTCGTCGACCTGCCCGGAACCTACAGCCTGCGCGCCCGCTCCCCCGACGAGGAGGTGACGCGCGACGTCGTGCTGGGCCGCTTCCAGCATGAAGCCCCGCCGGACGTGATGGTGTGCGTCGCCGACGCCACCAACCTGCGCCTGCATCTGCGGCTGGTGCTTGAGTTGAAGAAGCTCGGCCGGCCGATCATCCTCGCGCTCAATATGATGGACGTGGCGGAGGCGCGGGGCTGCCGCGTCGATGCGGCGGCCCTGTCGGCGGCGCTGGGCGTGCCGGTGGTGCCGACGGTGGCGATCAAGCGCACCAGCGTGGTTGGGCTGCTCGACCAGATCGACCGCAGCATGATCGCGATGACCGCCGCGCTGGCCCCCTCCTCCGGCAGCGCCCCCGCCAACTCCCCCTGCGGCTGGAGCGAACCTTCCGCCCTCGACCTGCGCGCCTATCATCAGGAGGTCGAAACCATCCTGGCCGCCGCATTGCGCGATGCCGGTCGGCCGTCGCTCGCCACCCGCCGCATCGACGACGCCCTGCTGCATCCGGCCATCGGCCTGCCCTTCCTGTTCCTGGTTCTGTTCCTGATGTTCCAGGCGGTGTTCGCCTGGGCCGCCGTGCCGATGGACATGATCGACAAGGGGCTGGGCTGGATTCAGGCCGGCGCCGGAGCGGCCCTGCCCGACGGCCTGCTGAAAAGCCTGCTGACCGACGGCATCATCGCCGGTGTGGGCAGCGTGGTGATCTTCCTGCCGCAGATCCTGGTGCTGTTCTTCTTCATCCTGATGCTGGAATCCACCGGCTACATGGCGCGGGCGGCCTTCCTGCTCGACCGGCTGATGGGCGGGGTCGGGCTGCATGGCCGGGCCTTCATCCCGCTGCTGTCCAGCTTCGCCTGCGCCGTCCCCGGCATCATGGCGGCCCGCACCATCGAGAACCGCGCCGACCGGCTGGCCACCATCATGATCGCCCCGCTGATGACCTGCTCGGCCCGGCTGCCGGTCTATACGCTGATCATCGCCGCCTTCGTTCCCGACCGGACCGTGACCGGCGGCATGATCGGCTTGCAGGGGCTGGTGATGTTCGCCCTCTATGCCGCCGGCATCCTGTCGGCGCTGGCCGCCGCCTTCGTGCTGAAACGCACGATCTTCAAAGGAGCCCGCGAACCGCTGCTGATGGAACTGCCGTCCTACCGGCTGCCCAGCCCGCGCGACATCCTGCTTGGGCTGCTGGAGCGGGCACGCATCTTCCTGGCCCGCGCCGGCACGGTGATCTTCTCCATCATGATCCTGCTGTGGTTCCTCGGCAGCTTCCCAGCGGCGCCCGACGGCGCGACCGGACCGGCCATCGACTACAGCTTCGCCGGGATGCTCGGCCATGCGCTGGCCCCGCTTCTCGCCCCCATCGGATTCACCTGGCAGATCGCCATCGCGCTGGTGCCGGGCATGGCGGCGCGCGAGGTGGCGGTGGCGGCACTCGGCACCGTCTATGCGCTGAGCGAGACGGGCGATGCGCTCTCCGGCTCGCTGGCCGGCGTGCTGGCGGCGGACTGGAGCCTGCCGACGGCTTTGTCGCTGCTGGCGTGGTTCGTGTTCGCCCCGCAATGCGTCTCCACCCTGTCGGTGGTCAAGCGGGAAACCAACAGCTGGTTCTGGATGCTGGTGATGATCGTCTACATGACGGCGCTCGCCTATGGCGCCGCCTTCGTCACCTTCCACCTGTCCAGCGCCCTGCTGGGAGGGTGAGCCATGATGGAAAGTCTTCCCGAAACCATCCTTGTCGGCCTGATCGTCGTCGCCGCCTTCGCCTGGGTGGCCTGGACCATCCTGCTGCCCGCCCCCTTGCGCAACCGGCTGCGCCGGCTGGCCGGGCGGCCGGTCCCCTCGCAGGCGGGCGGCTGCTCCGGCGGTTGCTGCGGTTGCGAGGCGGCGGGACCGAAACGCGGCAAGCGCTGCTGACGGTCCCGCCGTACCGTCACCAGCCGGTCGGGCAGGACCGGCAGCCGGTCATCAGCGCGTCCTGGAAGATGGCGAAGCGCAGCTTGGCCCCGTCCATGTTCGCGCCGGACAGGTTGGACAGGGCCATCTTCGCCTCCTGAAGGTTGGCCCCCTCCAGGCTGGCGCCGGCAAGATTGATCTTGTCGGCGCGGATCGCCTCAAGATTGGCGGCGGTCAGGTCGCTGCCGGTGAAGTCGGCACCGGTGGCACGGGCGAATTCCAGATTGGCACCGCGCAACCGCGCACCGGACAGGCGCGCTCCCTGGAGAAAGGCGGTGCGCAGGTCGGCGCCGTCCAGAATGGCGCCGGTCAGGTCGGCGCCGCGCAGGTCCGCCTTGCGCAGGTCGGCCCGCATCAGGTTGGCCCCATGCAGATCGGCCCCGGCCAGCGACAGTCCGCGCAGATTGCGATGCCGCAGATCCAGGTTGGGGCAGACGATGCGGGGCCCGAGCGTGCATCCGTTGACGACGCTGGCCCGTTCCTCCTCGCCGCCGCCGACCGGCAGTGCTGCCTCCTCGACAGCCGCCGGAATCGCCGCCGTCTCCATCTCCGCCGCCAGGACGGCGGGAACCGGCGCCGCAAGACAGACGGCCAGGGCGTTCAGGGCCAGGATCCGGCAGAGTTTTCTCGGCAGCGCGGCCTTGCTGTGCGACGTCATGATGATGCCTCCGATGAAAAGGACCGGGGCGGCAACCGCCCCGGCGCTCCATGCTCCGGTTTCGCGGAGCCGGTCACTTGCTGCTGGAGACCTTCACGTCGGCCAGCTTGAACACCCAGAAGGAACCGCCCTGGGTCACGCGGGTGGTCAGGTCGGCCAGATCGCCGCCCCACAGCGGCACCGCGCCGCCATAGCCGGTGGTGATGCCGACATACTGCACCCCGTCCTGCTCCCAGGTGATCGGGGAGGAGACGATCCCCGAGCCGGTCTGGAAGTGCCACAGCTCCTGACCGCTCTTGGCATCGAAGGCCTTGACGAAGCCGTCGCCGGTGCCGGTGAAGACCAGATTGCCGGCGGTCGCCAGCGTGCCGGCCCACAGCGGCAGTTCCTCCTTATGCTCCCAGACGATCTTGCCGGTCTTCGGATCCAGCGCCCGCAGGCTGCCGACATGGTCGTCGAACATCTTGTGGATGCGGAACCCCATGCCGAGATAGGCCGAGCCGGGGTTGTAGCCGACATGCTCGGTCCAGTAATCCTCCTTCCAATGGTTGGCGGCGATGTAGAACAGCTTGGTGTCCTCGCTGTAGGACATCGGGTTCCAGTTCTTGCCGCCCAGGAACGGCGGCGACACCTCGACCGGCTTGCCGCGCTTCTCGCCTTCGGCCGGCAGCGGCGGACGCTGGCCCTCATTCTCGATCGGACGGCCGGTCTTCAGGTCGATGCCCTTGGCCCAGGTGATGCCGTCGACGAAGGGATAGGCCGCCAGCACGCTGTTGGGCTTGTTCGCCTCGCCGCCGGCCGTCGCCAGCTTGGTGCGGTCGGTGACGTAGAAGAAGCCGTTGCGGTCGGCATGCGCCGTCGCCTTCACCGTCTTGCCCGACGCGTCGGTATAATCGAACAGCACCAGCTCGTTGTTGCCGGAGAAGTCCCAGGTGTCGTTCGGCGTGTGCTGGTAGAAGCCCTTCAGCTCGCCGGTGGTCGGGTCGACATAGGCCTGCCCGGAGGTGTAGAGGCTATCTCCCGGCCAGCGCGCCCAGCCGTTCCAGGGCGCCGGGTTGCCGGTGCCGATGACGATGGTGTTGGTCTCCACGTCGAAGGTGGCGCTCTGCCAGGGCGCGCCGCCGCCGTGGTTCCACGCCTCCACCAGATTGCCGTCCTTGTCGCGTGGCCAGGAGGGGGCCTTGTCGCTGCCGGTCGGGGTGCTGTCCTTGCCGTTCAGCCGGCCCATATGGCCCTCGACCAGCGGACGCATCCAGATCTCGTCGCCGGTGTCGGGATCGCGGGCGAACAGCCGCCCGACCACGCCGAACTCGTCGCCCGAAGAGCCGTGGATCAGCAGAACCTTGCCGGTCTTCTGGTCCTTCACGATGGTCGGTGCGCCGGTCATGGTGTAGCCGACCTTGTGATCGGCGAACTTCTTCTTCCAGACGACCTTGCCGGTGTCCTTGTTCAGCGCGACGACGGAGGCGTCGAGCGTGCCGAAGAAGACCTTGTCGCCATAGATCGCGGCACCGCGGTTGACCACGTCGCAGCAGGGCCGGATGTCGTCGGGCAGCCGGTGGGAATAGCTCCACAGCCGCTTGCCGGTCTTGGCGTCCAGCGCGAACATCCGCGAGTAGGAGCCGGTGACGTAGATCACCCCGTCATGGACCAGCGCCTGGGTTTCCTGCCCGCGCTGCTTCTCGTCGCCGAAGGAGAAGGACCAGGCGGGGACCAGACGCGACACGCTTTCGGTGTTGATCTGCTTCAGGGTGCTGAACCGCTTGCCTTCCACCCCCATCCCGTACATCAGCACGTCGCCGGGATTCTTCGCATCGTTGGCGATGGCATCCCAGGTGACGTCGGACGCCAGCGCCGGACCGGCAGGCGCCGCAGCCAGGAACAGCGCGGCGGCCACGGCCGCGATCCCGGCCAGACAGGCCCCGCGGAAGCGGCGTCGCGGCTTGCCGCCGGTGACGGCCGCAATCGTGCTGTAGGACGAAAGTGTCATGCGTTTCCCCCGATGATTGGCCGCGAAGCGGCAGTTGCGAACACGGCCTTGCGAAGCCGTGCCGGCGATGGCGTCACGCCGGCTCGATCCCGTTCCTGCGGACGGCGGGAGGCGATGCCGTCCCCGGTAGCGGGATGAGCCGAACGTGACGATGTCGCGCCAGAAAGCCGTTGCTTCCTGAATGGCAGGACCCTTTTCAGGCCGGTCTGTGCATCCCGCCCGGCGCACAGCACCATGTCTTGCCGGCTCCAATAGTCTCCCGGGCAGAGCCATGGTTCCATTCGACAATCCGGGGAAGAATTTCTTGACCCAATCCCATGACGACATCCCGGATCGGCCGGGATTTTTTCCCGTCCGATGCCGTACACGGCCAGGATCGGCATCCGCACTGTGGCTCGATTGTGCGAAGGGCGGATGGCGACTGAACCGATGGATAGGTTAGCATTCCGTCGATGGTCGTATTTCGGAGTGGGCGCCGGTGTCGCTGAGGATGCGCATCCTGGCCCTGATCGGGCTTTTCCTTCTGCTGATGGCAACCGCCGGCGGGGCGGTGATGGTCGCCAATGCCCGCGATGCCGTCCGCGCGGAAATGGCCTCCGCCCTCGAACTGGGCGGCGCGCTCAGTCTCGCGGTGGCGGAGCGCGGTGACATCCCCGGCGGCATCGCCATGCTGAACGGGCTGGGGCTGCGCCACCTGCGCTTCATCGGGGCCGACGGCCTGCCGAAGCCGGAGCCGGCCGAACGGCGCGCACCGGACTGGTTCGCCGCGCTGATCGGCGTGGATTTGCAGGAACGGCAGCTGGCGGCGGGCAAGCTGCGCATCGTTGCCGAGCCCTGGGACGAGATCGCCGAGGTCTGGGAGGACATGACCGATCTCGCCGCCGCGACGCTGACGGTCGGCCTGCTGCTGATGGGAGCCGCCTATCTGGCGGTCGGACGTGCCCTGGTCCCGCTGGCGCGGCTGGAAGCCGGGGTGGAAAGGCTGCGCGCCGGCAATTACGCCTTTTCCTTCGATGGCCGCGGCGTTCCCGAACTCGACCGGCTGGGGACCGGAATCGCCGCGCTGGCCCATGGGCTGGCAGCGGCGGAGGCGGAGAACCGGCGGGCCGGCCAGCGCATCGTCGCGGCGCAGGATGCCGAAAGGCGGGAGGTGGCCCGCGAAATCCACGACGAACTCGGCGCCGCCCTCTTCGCGATCAAGGTCGATGCCGGCCGCATCCTGCGCCTGCGGGAGGGTGGAGCCGATGGGGACGCCACCAACGAAGCGGCCGAGCGCGCCGGCAAGATCCTGGACACCGCGGCGGAGGTCCACCGGCTGAGCCGCCGGCTCCTGGCCCGCCTGCGCCCCGCCCTGCTGGACCAGTTGCCGCTGAGCGAGGCGCTGGCGGAACTGGCCGGCGACTGGATGCGGCGCCAGCCCGACGTCGCCCTGACCCTCGCCATCGAGCCGGCTGTGGCGGTGGCGGAGCTGGATGGCTCCGACGACGTGCTGCGGCTGACCGTCTACCGGCTGGTGCAGGAATCGTTGCTCAACGCCTTTCGCCATGCCAAACCGTCGGCGGTCTCCGTCAACCTCCGGGTCGATCCCGAGGCGGTGGAGATCGTCGTCGCCGATGACGGGCCCGGCCTGCCGGACGGCGACGAACCGGCAAGGAATGGCTTCGGGATTTCCGGCATGGCGGAACGGGTGCACACCCTGGGCGGCAGCCTGTCGATCGGAACCGCAGAGGGCGGCGGCACCCGTGTGTCGGCCCGCCTGCCGCGGACTGCCCTGTCGCCCGCCTCTCCGTCAGCATTGGAGCGCATGGCGTGACCCACACCATTCTTCTGGTCGACGACCATCCCATCGTCCGGGCCGGCTGCCAGCGCCTGCTGGCCGAAGCGGCACTCGGCCGCGTGGTGGAGGCGGAGGATGTCGGCAGCGCACTGGATCTGTGGCGGGCGGAGCATCCGGACGTCGTCGTCCTCGACCTCAATATTCCCGGCGACGGCGGCGGCATGGCCGTGCTGCGCACCATCCGCGAGGAAAACCCGGCGGTGCCCGTCCTGATTTTCAGCATGCACGAGGATCCGGCCATCGCCGCCCGCGCGCTGAAGGCCGGTGCCCGCGGCTATGTCACCAAGAACGACGCGCCGGACAGCCTGGCCTCCGCCATCGGCACGGTGCTGGCCGGCCGCATCCATCTGGACAGCGGGCTTGCCCGCGATCTGGCATTGATGAGCCTGTCGCCGCCGTCCGATCCGCTGGCCGTCCTGACCCAGCGGGAGCGGGAGATCCTGACCCTGGTCGGACGCGGCATGACCGCGGCGGCCATCGCGGAGCGGCTGGGGATCAGCCAGAAGACGGTCGCCAACAGCTGCACCCAGATCAAGGACAAGCTGGGCGCCGACAGCGCCCGCGCCTTGATCCGCATCGCCATCGACAACGGTCTCGCCGACTGAACGGCGTCAGCTGCCCTGGGCCAGCGCGCGGCGGAAGGCGTCCAGCGTCTCGGCGCTGACATGGTGTTCGATGCCTTCGGCATCGATGCGCGCCGTGTCGGCGCTGACGCCGAGGGAGCGGAGGAAGGCCACCACCGTCCGGTGCCGCTCCCGGCTTTCCTCGGCGATCCGCCGGCCGGCATCGGTCAGGAACACCGCCCGGTAGGGTTTGCGATAGACCAGCCCGTCGGCCGCAAGCCGGTCCAGCATGCGGGCGACGGTTGGCTGCGCCACCCCCAGCCTTGCGGCGATGTCGACCTGCCGCGCCTCCTGCCCGCTTTCGATCAGGTCGGCGATCAGCTCCACGTAATCCTCTGCCAGGGCGGTCCGCTGGGCCTCCCGCGTCTTGCGGAAGCCTTCGGCATGGAGTTCGGCATCGGGAAGGTCCGCATCGCTGTCAGTCACGCCCCACCCGCCCGGAAAAATGTTCGGATGCTGAAAGTATAGCACCTTGCATACTCGTTGTCCCGGTACATACTTGATTGATACCAGTTCGCATCTTGGCCGGGAGTCACGCCGATGTCGGAAGCCGAAGCCGCCGTGCCACCCCACCGGGCCTGGAGATATGCCAGCCCGGACGGGGAAGTCCGGCCGAGCCTGCCGGAGGTCCATGCCTCCGTCGCGGTGCCGCAGGGCGGCCTGTGGCTGCGCCGGCTGCTGGCCTTCGCCGGGCCGGGCTACATGGTGTCGGTCGGCTATATGGACCCCGGCAACTGGGCGACCGACCTCGCCGGCGGGTCGCAGTTCGGCTATACGCTGCTGTCGGTCATCATGCTGTCGAACCTGATGGCGATCCTGCTGCAATCGCTGTCGGCTCGGCTGGGCATCGTCACCGGACGCGATCTGGCGCAGGCCTGCCGCGACCATTACCCGCGCCCGGTCAATTTGATGCTGTGGGTGGCGTGCGAGGCGGCGATCATCGCCTGCGACCTTGCCGAGGTCATCGGCACCGCCATCGCGCTGAACCTGCTGTTCGGCATCCCGCTGATCGGCGGCGCGCTGATCACCGCGCTCGACGCCTTTCTGGTGCTTCTGCTGATGCAGCGGGGTTTCCGCTATCTGGAAGCCTTCGTGGTGGCCCTGCTGACGGTCATCGCCGGCTGCTTTCTGGTGCAGATCGTCGCCGCAGCCCCGCCGGTTGCCGCCGTGCTGCATGGCTTCGTGCCGACGACCCAGGTGGTGACCAACCCCGGCATGCTCTATGTCGCCATCGGCATCCTGGGGGCGACGGTGATGCCGCACAATCTCTACCTCCACTCCTCCATCGTCCAGACGCGAGCCTATCCGCGCACGGACGAGGGGCGGCGCGACGCCATCACCTGGGCCACCGTCGACAGCACCATCGCGCTGATGCTGGCCCTGTTCGTCAACGCGGCGATCCTGATCCTGGCGGCCAGCGTCTTCCACGGCAGCGGCCATACCGAGGTGGCGGAGATCGGCGAAGCGTTCGAACTGCTGTCACCCCTGCTCGGGCTTGGCATCGCGTCCACCCTGTTCGCGGTGGCGCTGCTGGCGTCGGGCCTCAATTCCACCGTCACGGCGACGCTGGCCGGGCAGATCGTCATGGAAGGGTTCCTGCGGCTGCGGCTGCCACACTGGATGCGCCGGCTGCTGACCCGCGGCCTCGCCATCATCCCGGTGGTGGTGGTGACGGCGCTCTACGGCGAAAGCGGCACAGCCCAGCTTCTGGTGTTCAGCCAGGTCGTGCTGTCGATGCAGCTTCCCTTCGCGGTCATCCCGCTGGTCCGCTTCGTCACCGACCGCGGCAAGATGGGCCGCTTCGTCGTGCCCGGCTGGGTCGCCGGGCTGTCCTGGGCCGTCGCCGGCCTGATCGTCGTGCTGAACCTGAAGCTGCTGTACGACACCGTTCTGGCCTGAGCGCTGTTGTGCATCGGGCGGGACGCTTTATGTGAAAGACTGTCCCAAACGGTTGCGCATCGCCGCGGAGGATCGGACATGACCATCGGCCGTCAGCGAATGATGTTGGTATGGCGCGGCGGGCTTCTTGCCGCGGCCACCCTGCTGTCCGCCTCCTGCGCCAACCCGCAGGCCGAGCTGGCGCTGCGAGCGCCCGAGGCGATGGTCGGGATAAGCAAGGGCAGCCTGCTGTCCTGCGCCGGCGTGCCGGAACGCTCCGCCGTCAACGGCGATGCGGAGTATCTGGTCTACACCCGCCGGCAGACCTTGGTCGACCGCGATGTGGATTGGGAACCCAGCCCCTGGCTCGGCCCGCGCGGACCGCTGCTGTGGCAGCCCGACGTGACGACGTGGTCCCGGACCTACAGTTGCGAAGCGACCTTCGAGCTGCATGGCGGGCGGGTCAGCGCGGTGCGCTACAACGACAGGCGCGATCCCACGCTGTGCTACCAGATCGTCGGAAATTGCATGCGCTAGGCGCCGGCCAGTCGGGCTATCTGGCGGCCTCTCGGCACCCCGACAACGACCGGGGTCCACCGAGCCAAAGATAAGGAGTCGACATGCAAGGCAAAACAACATCATGGCTGCGCCGGGCCGGACTGGCCAGCGGCATTGCGCTGGCCCTCTTCGCCGCCCAGATTTCCGAAGCAGCGGCCGAGACCGTGAAACTCGGTGTCATGGGCGGTGCGGAGGAGGAGATCGCCGAGGTGGCGAAGACGGTGGCGGCCGGCAAGGGTCTGACCGTCGAACTGATCACCTTCTCCGACTACAACATCCCCAACGCGGCACTGGATGCCGGCGACCTCGACGCCAACGCCTTCCAGCACAAGCCCTATCTGGAGGTCCAGATCGCCGCGCGCGGCTATAAGATCGTGCCCATCGGCTTCACCATCGTCGAGCCGATGGGGCTCTATTCCCGCAAGATCAAATCCGTCGGCGACCTGAAGCCCGGTTCCAGCATCGGCATTCCGAACGACCCCAGCAACGGCGGCCGTGCGCTGAACCTGCTGGCGGCCAACGGCCTGATCAAGCTGGCGACCGGCAAGGGCCTGTCGCCGAGCATCCTCGACATCGCTGAGAATCCGAAGGCGCTCAAGCTGGTGGAGCTGGAGGCGGCGCAGCTGCCGCGCGCCTTGGAAGACTTCGACGCGGCGATCATCAACACCGACTATGCGGTGAATTCCGGCCTGACCCCGTCGAAGGACGCGCTGATCCAGGAGCCGCGCGAAGGCAACCCCTACGGCAACTTCATCGCCGCGCGGGAGAAGGACAAGGACCGTCCCGCCCTGAAGACGCTGGTCGACTCCTTCCAGTCCAAGGAGGTCCGCGACTTCCTGGAGACCCGGTTCAAGGGCGCGATCCTGCCGGCCTGGTGACCGATGCCCTGCCGCCTTCCCACCTTTGCGGGTGGGAGGCGGCAAAAGCCCCGATCAGGCGGTCGGGCGGTCAGGCGGCCGGAAGCGGCGAGGCCTGACGGGCAAGCAGCTTCCAGGCTCCGTCGACCTTCTTCCAGACCTGCAGCACCTTGATGTGGGCGGTGTTGGTCTTGCCGTCCGGCAGGTTGTTGACCGAATCGAAGGTGTGGCGGGCGACCGCGATGTCGCCGACCACCTGGATCGCATGGTCGCTGAGGTCCAGCGCCTTGAAGGCGTTCTTGCCGTCGAGGCTGCCGACGAAGGCGGCCTTGTCCTCCAGCCGGCTGTTCGAATGGCCGTAGGTCAGCTGGTCCATCGTCATCGCCCGCAGCGTGGCGCCGTCGCCCGCCAGCATGGCGTCGCGAAGCCCGTTCACCGCCTTCGCCACCGCCTGCTGGTCGTCATCGGCGGCAAACGCGCCGCCCAGCGGTGCGATGGCGGCGGGCATCGCCAGCCCGGCGGCGGCGGCAGCGAGCAGAGTGCGGCGCGAGCGGATGTGGCCGGATTTGAACGCAGTCTTCTTGAGCATGGTGACCCCTCCCATTCGATTGCAGTCACGCCCACCCGGAACGTCGGCGGGCTTGCAATGTGATATACTAGTATCCACGTCAGCGCCACAAACCATTGGGGTGTGCGCCGGTTCGCCGCAGAGGACCGGATCGGCCCCCAGTGGATTTCCGGTTGGCATGCCCCCATCCGCATGGACTATGTGACTTTCCGGAGATCATCTTGTGATTGGCTGCGCCGGACCGGGCGGGCGGCTATGCTCCCGGCCGCGGAGACGGATTTGAGAGCGGGGGAGAGGGGCATGACGACCAGACGGCGAAAGCTGCCACGCAAGCGCAAGGGCCGGCAGGCAACCGCGGTTCGCGGGTCGGCAGGGGAGCCGGTCAACACCGGGCGGCCGTCCCAGGGCGGTTTGACGACGGCGATCAGGGGGACCGCGGCGACCGCAGGCATGGCGGCCAAGGGCCGCGGCCGGGTGCGCTACGTGCCCACGCCGGATGCCGCCGCCGGCCGCTTCCTCAGCCCGGAACAGCAATTTCTGCTGAAGAAGCGGCGCGAGGCCGAACAGCGCGAGGCGAAGGACCGGCGCACCGCCTTTGCCATCATCCTGGTGCTGGTGCTTCTGGCGGCGGGTGCGGTCGCCGGTCTGGTCTGGCTCTGGCGGTCGTCAGCCCTCTGACATCGCCGCGCTCAATGCGTCGCCCCGGCCAGCGCCGCGGCGTAACGTTCGGCCAGCAGCGGGCTGGCGGCGGCACAGGCCTCCGCCACGAGGCGGGAGCCCTGGACATAGGCGTCGGCCCGCTCGACGCTCCAGGACAGCGGGCGTTCGACCGCCAGCGCCTGCAGGATGGAGATCTGCTCGGCAAGCTTGATGCGCTTGGCCCCTTCGGGCGCGGCGGCGAGACGGGCCGCCTGGATCGCCTTGCGCTCGGCAATCGCCTTGCCGACATCCTCCGGTGCATCGCTGACCGCGGCGACGAGGTCGGCGACCTCCTGTCCGAACCGCCGGGCCAGATCGGCGACCGTGGTCAGCCCATCCTCCACCGCATCGTGCAGCCAGGCCCCGGCAATCTCGGCGGGCGTACCGCCGGCTTGCGCCACAAGCTCCGCCGTTTCCGACAGATGCGAGACGAAGGGCGTGCGCGCCCGGTCGGGCCGATAGGTGCCGTCATGCAGTTCCGCCGCGTAACGCAGCGCCGCGATGACCACTTCCTTGTCCATAGACATGTGCTCTCCTCCGCGCCGCGGGCGGGCGGCGGAAGCCATGGCCCGTCCCGGCGGCGACAGTCCGCAAGGATGCCCGGTCGGGCGGCGCCCGCGGTGAAGGCGCGGCGGCGACCGATCCCCGAATGTTCGCAACCGGGTAAGGAGATGCTCCGCCCTCGTGCGGCCGAAGTCCAGGCCCTCGGCCGGCGGCACATCGCCGCGGTCTGACCTCCGGGTTTGGCGGAGCAAGGCGGAAACCGCCTTCGCCCGTTGCACGCGCATCCTCGGCAGCCGGCCTCAGCCCCGCCGCTGCTCCAGTGCCTTGACGGCAAGGCACAGGATCTCGAACAGCATCTGCGCACCGGCCTGGGCGGTGGTGGTGTTGGCGTCATACTGCGGCGCCACCTCCACCACGTCGCCGCCGATGACGTCGAGCCCGGCCAGACCGCGCAGAAGCTCGATGGCCTCCCTCGTGCTCAGCCCGCCAACCTCCGGCGTGCCGGTGCCCGGCGCGAACACCGGATCCAGGCAGTCCACATCGAACGAGACATAGACCGGCCCGTCGCCGACCACCCGGCGGGCCTGCTCGATCACCGCGGGAATGCCGCGCTGCGCCACCTCCTCGGCATGGATCACCGTCATGCCGGACTCGTAGGAGAACTCCCAGAGGAACTCGGTGCTGCCGCGGATGCCGATCTGCACCGTGCGCTCCGGATCGAGCACGCCGTCCAGCACCGCCTGGCGGAAGGGGCCGCCATGGTGGAACTTGGACCCTTCGTAGGGGCCGCCGGTGTCGCAATGGGCATCGAAATGGATCATGCCGACCGGCCGATCCCGTCCCAGCGCCTTCAGGATCGACTGGCTGATCGAATGGTCGCCGCCGACCGACAGCGGGATCACCCCGGCATCCATCACCTTGTTGTAGAAGCTCTCGATGTCGTGATGACAGGCCTCCAGGTTGAAGCGGCTGGACAGCGGCACATCGCCGACATCGGCCATCCGGCAGGCCGCCGACGGCACCATCTTCAGCACATATTCGTAAGGACCGATCCGCTCGATGGTCCGCACCGCCCGCGGACCGAAGCGGGCGCCGGCGCGGTTGGTCACCCCCAGATCCATCGGCACGCCGATCAGCGCAACCTCCAGCCCGCCGAAATCCGGCAGTTCGGGCGCGTCCGGACGGTATGACGCGTCGAGCAGGGTGGACACCCCGGCGAAGGGCTGGGTCCGCCGCCCCCCGGCGGAGAATTGCAGGGCGGCGACACGCTGGAACTCGGGAGAGTGGATGTCGGCGCCGCCGCTGCCGCTGTATTTCTCGCGCAGGCGGTTGAGCTTGTTCGGATCGATCATTTCGAAAGGTCTCCTGTCGGAAGGTCAGTCGGGCCGGTCAGTCCTGCCGTATCCAGGCGCCCAGCAGACGCGGCAGGTCGCCGAAGCGGGCGATCAGCCCGAAGATGGTCGCGGTCAGCAGCACGAACAGCACGGTGACGGCGGCCATGGTCGGCGTGTAGCCGTAGCGCAGGGCGTTGAAGATCTTGATCGGCAGCGTTTCCAGCGTGAAGCCGGCGACCATGTAGGCGACGATGTATTCGTTGAGCGACAGCACAAAGGCGAAGGCGAAACCGGAAATCATGTATGGCCGCACCAGCGGCATCACCACCGTCCGCAGCACGGTGCGGTCGTCGGCCCCCATGGTCGAGGCGGCCTCGACAAAGCTGCGGTCCACCGCGCCGAAACCCAGCGACAGCGTGACCAGCGGCAGGGTGACGAAGAAGACGGCGTGGCTGACCACCACCGTCCACGGCTCGCCATACTGCCCGAAGGTGGACCAGAAGCTGAGGAACCCCAGCGCGGTGATGACCGGCGGCAGGATGAAGGGGGCCATGCCCAGCACCTCGAACGCCCGCGCCCAGGGCGCCCGCCAGCGCCAGATGAACCACGCCAGCGGAAAGGCGATGGCGACCGCCAGCGCCGCCGAAGACGCCGCCACCACGAGGCTGGCGACCAGCGCCCCGCGCCAGCCGGGATCGGTGAAGACCTCGGCATACCATGCCAGCGACAGACCCTTGGGCGGGAAGTCGAGCGAGCGTTTGGCGTTGAGCGACACCCCCGCCACCACCAGGATCGGTGCCGCCAGGACGAGGCCGATCAGGCCGGCCATCAGGCTGTTGAGCCAGCGCAGCATCACGCCTCCTCCTTGCGTCCGAACAGCAGGGACAGCCCGACCAGCGCCAGACTGACCAGCACCAGGAAGACCGCCATCGCCGCCGCGAACGGCATGTTGGACTGGTAGATCGCCTGATCGGTGATCAGCACCGACAGGGTCCAGTGCTGCGGCCGTCCCAGAAGCTGCGGCAGCAGGTAGCTGCCCAGCGCGAAGACGAAGGCCATGATCAGGGTGGCAACGATGGTGTTGCGCTGGGCCGGCACCACCACGGTGAAGAAGGCCTTGAGCGGCGAGGCCCCCAGCGTCCGCGACGCCTCCACCAGCGCCGGGTCGAGCCGGGCCAGCGCCGGATAGAGCACCAGCACGGTGTAGGGGAAGGCCTGATAGACCATGCCGGCCAGCAGCGCGCCGAAGCTGGGCGACAGCGATTGCGGCTCCGCCATCAGGCCCACTGCCACCAGCAGGTTGGTGATGCCGGCGGTGCGCGACAGCAGGGTCGACCAGGCGAAACCGATGATCACCTCCGACAACGACAGGATCGACAGCAGGAAGACCAGCCAGCGCACCTGTGCCGCCCGCGGCAGCCGCGCCAGCCGGTAGGTGAAGGGGAAACCTATGCCGACGGCCACCACCGCCACCAGCGCCGCCAGTTCCAGCGAAAAGGACAGCACGCCGCCGAAGAAGGCGCTGAGGAAGCGTTCGTAATTGGCCAGCACCAGATCGGGCTCATAGAAGCCGCCGGGGATCCGGCGGGCGACGCTGACCGCGATCATCAGGCCGAAGGGAATGACGAAGAAGACGACCAGCATCAGCGCCGGAAACAGGATCGGCGCATGTTCGCCCAGGCTGCGGGGGGCGCGGCGGATCATGACGCCCTCCCCTCCGGCGGCAGCACGACGCAGGCCTCGGCCGGAATCTCGACGATGACGGCGGCGCCCGGTTCGACCGCCGGGCGGTCCTGCGGCCGGGTCAGCGCCACGATCTCCCGCCCGGCGACATCGATACGGAATTCGACGCTGGCGCCGAGATCACGGACGAAGGACAGGGTCCCGGCCAGCCGGTTGGCAGCATCCCCCTGCCCGCCGGACGCAACCGCCGGATGCAGCAGCACCTCCTCCGGTCTGACCGACAGCAGGGCGCGGCCGTGCGGCGGCAGTCCGGCCAGGGCCAGTTCGCCTCCCGGCACGCTGGCGCGGCCGGGGGCCGTCACCTCGCCTTCCAGCAGGTTGGTCATGCCGATGAAGTCGGCGACGAAGGCGTCGGCAGGCTGGCGATAGACCTCCATCGGCGGGGCGGCCTGACGGATCCGCCCTTCCGACATCACCACCACCAGATCGGCCATGGTCATCGCCTCGCGCTGGTCGTGGGTGACGACGATGGTGGTGATGCCCAGCCGGCGTTGAAGCTGCTTCAGTTCGATCTGCATCGCCTCGCGCAGCTTGGCGTCGAGCGCCGACAGCGGCTCGTCGAGCAGGAACAGCTTCGGCTCCAGCGCCAGGGCACGGGCGATGGCGACGCGCTGGCGCTGGCCGCCCGACAGCCGCGACACCGGCCGGTCGGCCATGCCGGGCAGGCGCACCAGCTCCAGCAGGCTGTCCGCCTTGCGGCGGCGCTCATCGGCGGGAACGCCGCGGATGCGTAGGGGGTAGGCGATGTTCTCCCCGGCGCTGAGATGGGGGAACAGGGCCAGCGACTGGAACACCATGCCGAAATCCCGCTTATGGGCGGGGGTCGCGGTGATGTCGCGGTCGTCGATCAGCAGCTGACCGCCGGAAGGTTCCTCCAGCCCGGCGATCATCCGCAACAGCGTGGTCTTGCCGCAGCCGGAGGGCCCCAGCAGACAGACGAACTGACCGTGCGGGATGCGCAGGCTCGCCCCATGCACCGCGGTGAAGCTGCCGTAACGCTTGGTGAGACCGTCGAGAACGAGGGCAGACATGGGCGGGCCTTCGGATCGTTCGGAAAGGACGGAGCCCTTCCCCCCGCACTTGGGGGAGAAGGGCGCTCGTGGGTCAGCCCACGATCATTTCCGTCCATTTCTGGTTCAGCCAGTCGGCCTTCGACACATAGAGGTCATAGCGCGGAACGATGGGCGCCAGATCGGAGGAGACCGCGGCGAACTCCTTGTCGGTCAGGTCGGTGGCCGACCGGTCGATGGTCGGCGAGGTGCCGACCTTGCGCGACAGCAGCGCCTGGATTTGCGGCTGGCACATGTAGTCGATGAAGACGTGGGCCAGATCGGCGGCCTTGGAGGCCTTGGACACCGCCCAGCTGCCGGAATCGAGGATGCCGCCCTCCTTGGGGAAGGTGGAGCGCACCGGATGGCCGTCGGCGGCGGCAAGGCCGGTGACGTCGTGGTAATATTGCCCCATCGGAACCTCGCCGGACTTCAGCGCCGCCTCGAACTGCGCCTCGTCGCGGTACCAAAGCTTCACATTGTTCTTCAGCTCGGCCAGCTTCTTGAAACACTCCAACTGGCCCTGTTCGCTGTCGAGATGCTTGGGGCCGCCGAAGAAGGTGGCGGCGGTCACGTCCAGCAGGAAGGAGTTGGAGACCAGCGCCAGCAGACCGAGCTTGTCCTTGTTGGCCGGGTCCCACAGCGTTGCCCAGCTTTCCGGAGCCTGGGGGTAGCTCTTGGTGTTGGTCACCAGGGTGATGTACCAGGACACCGCACCGATGCCGGACAGCCGGCCGTCGGGATACTTGTTCATCAGCGCCGGCTTGACCTTGGCGGCGTTCGGCAGCCTGGCGGGATCGAGCGGCGCCCACAGCTCTGCGGCCATGCCCTTCAGCATCGCCACCTGGGACATCATCGACACGTCGGCCGGAGCCTGCTTCGCACGGGCCGCCTGCTCAAGCTGGATCAGCCACGCCTCGCCCGTCGGTTCGGCCACCGCCTCCACCGCGATTCCGGTCGCCTTGGTGAAGTCCGGGAAGATGTGCTTGTCGAAGCTGTCCTTGAAATAGCCTCCATACACCCCGACCTTCAGCGACTTCGATTGGGCCCGGACGATGGAGGGAAACCCCACCGCCCCCACCGCCGCAGCTGCGGTCGCCACGCCCGCCCCCGCCAGCACCGCCCGCCGGCCCAATCCCCTGCCCAGTCCCGCGCCGATCGTCATAGCGTGTCTCCCTCTCGCCGTTGGTCAGCCCCGATGGAAATGCATGACGGAAGTAGACGGCGACTTTGCGTTCCCACACATCCCGAATTTTTTGTATCTTACTTCGACAGGAGCCGAAGTAAGTCCGGCCCAGACCCCATCCAGGCCGGAGGACTTCCGACACCATGAGCCGGATGACCATCGAGACCGCCGATCTGCGGCTCTTTCGCCTGTTCATGACGGTGGTCGAGGCTGGTGGCTTTACTGCGGCGCAAGGCGAACTGAACCTGTCGCTTTCCACCATCTCCACCCATTTCGCCGAACTGGAAGGGCGGCTTGGGGTGCGGCTGTGCCGGCGCGGCCGCTCCGGCTTCAAGCTGACGGAGGAGGGGCAGGCGGTCTATGACGAGCTGCGGCGGGTGTTCGACACGCTGGACCGCTTCGGCGCCCGCGTGCGGGGACTGCGTGACCGCCTGACCGGAACCCTCAGCATCGGACTGGTGGACAACACGCTGACCGACGCCAATTTCCCGCTGGAGCGCGTGATCACCCGCTTCGCCGACGCCGCCCCCGAGGTCAACCTGTCCATCTCAACCCGGCCGCCCAACGAACTGCTGCGCGACGTGGTCGGCGGCGAGTTGCACCTCGCCATCGCCAGCTTTCCGCGGATCGTGCCCGGCCTCTCCTACATCGACCTCTACACGGAAACCAACCTGTTCTATTGCGGGTCCGGTCATCCGCTGTTCGACCGTCCGGACGACATGGTCGATCTGGACGAGGTGCGTCGTCACCGGCTGGTCGCCCGCAGCTATTGGGGGGCGCGCGACATCAAGATCTTCGCCATCAGCGCCCCGCATGCGACCGTCGGCGACATGGAGGGCGCCGCCCGGCTGATCCTGTCCGGCCGCTATCTCGGCTATCTGCCCGACCATTACGCCGCCCCCTTCGTCCAGGCCGGACGGCTGCGCCCCCTGCTGCCACGGGTGCTCTCCTATCACTCGCCCTTCCAGATCGCCGTCCACAGCGAGCGGGCCAGGACGCCGGTGGTCGATCTGTTCATGACCCTGACGCGGGAGGAGATCGCCAGCCGCTGATTGGCCGCCGCCGATCCCCCGTCAGATCTCTTCGCCATGGTGGGATTTGGTATACCATCACGGTGAACGGTGGAGGATGCCCGCGCATCCGGCCCTTCACCGCAAAAAGCCAATATCGGGGAGTCGACGGAGACCATGCGCAACTTCGAAGAACCGGGCCGGTCGCTCGCCATGGGGCGCAACGGCATGGCCGCCACCTCGCACCCGGCGGCAACCCTGACGGCGGTGGAAATCCTCAAGGCCGGCGGCACGGCAATCGATGCGGCGGTGGCGGCCTGCGCGGTCCAGAGCGTGGTCGAAGCCGGATCGACCGGGATCGGCGGCGACTGCTTCGCCATGGTCGCTCCGCAGGGTGGGACCGACATCCGCGCCTACAACGGCTCCGGCCGCACCCCGGCGGCGATGACGCTGGAGCGCCTGCGGGCGGCGGGCGTCACCGCCATCGACCGCCACTCCCCCCATGCGGTCACGGTGCCGGGCGCCGTGGATGCCTGGGCGCGGCTGGTCGCCGACCATGGCCGCCTGCCCCTCAGCGAGATCTTCGCCCCGGCCATCGCCATGGCACGCGAAGGCTACGCGATCACGCCGCGGGTATCGCACGACCTCGCCCAGCAGACCGATCTGCTCCGCCGGAACCCGGCGGCCGCCGCCACCTTCCTGGTGGACGGAGAGGCCCCCGCGGCCGGCACCGTCCAGACCCAGCCGCTGCTGGCCGATACGCTGGAAACCATCGGGCGCGAAGGGCCGGACGCCTTCTACCGCGGTGCCGTCGCCGAAGACATGGTGGAGTGCCTGCGGGCGGCGGGCGGCTTCCACAGCCTGGAGGATTTCGCCGCAGCCAGGGGCGAATATGTGACGCCGATCCGGACCGACTATCGCGGCCGCACAATCCATGAATGCCCGCCGAACGGACAGGGCATCATCGCCTTGATGATCCTGAACATCCTCAAGCGTTTCCGCCCCGCCGGCGATCCGCTCGACCCCGACAGCCTGCATGTGGAGATCGAGGCGACGCGGCTCGCCTATGCCGCGCGCGACGCCTTCCTGGCCGATCCGGCGCAGACCGGACCGTCGATGGTGGAGCATCTGCTATCCGATGCGCTGGCCGACCAACTGGCCGCCCGCATCGACACCGCCCGCGCGCTGGAAATCGGCAGAGTGTTCGACGCTGTCGAGCACAAGGACACCGTCTACATCGCCGTGGTCGACAAGCAGCGCACCGCCGTCAGCTTCATCAGCTCGATCTTCCATCCCTATGGCAGCGGGCTGATGGCGCCACGCTCCGGCGTGCTGTTCCACAACCGGGGCCAGAGTTTCTCCCTGGTCGACGGGCATCCCAACATGGTGGCGCCGCGCAAACGGCCGATGCACACCATCATTCCGGGCATGGTCAGCGAAAACGGGCGCGTTAGCCTGACCTTCGGCGTCATGGGCGGGCATTACCAGGCGATGGGCCATGCCCATTTCCTGTCCAAGCTGTTCGACCATGGGCTGGACATCCAGAGCGCCATCGACCTGCCACGCCTGTTCCCCCTGCCCGGCACACTCACCGTGGAGGCGGAGACGGCGATCCGCAGCAGGGTGGGAGCGGAGTTGGCCCGCCGGGGCTTTACCGTGACGGCGCCCACCGGGGCCATCGGCGGTGCTCAGGCCATCGCCATCGACTGGGAGAGCGGAACCCTGCTGGGCGGCTCCGACCACCGGAAGGACGGGTGCGCGCTGGGCTACTGACGGTCCATCGACGGCGATACCGTGCAAAGGACCATGGTCGCCACACCATGGTCCTTCGACTACGAAGCAATGTCGGTTGACAGGTCCGTCATTGCGGCTCACATTGTCAACAATCGACTGTCTACGGCGAGGGCGCATGTCCGACGGAGCGAAGGGCAAGGCTGCGGGATCGGTCCTGGCACGCGTGCCGAAAGCGACCTTCCGCGCCCACATTGCGGACGGGTTGCGGGCCGCGATCCTGAACGGCGACATCGAGCCCGGCGCACAGCTTGTCGAAACGGCGCTCGCCGACCAGTTCGGGGTCAGCCGCGGCCCCTTGCGCGAAGCCATGCGGCAGCTGATCGACGAAGGGCTGCTGATCGCCGTGCCCTACACCGGCACCCACGTCGTCGGCCTGTCGGTCGATGACGTGCGCGAAATCTATTCGATGCGCGTCACCCTGGAGATCTTCGCCTTCGAGCAGATATGGGCGCGCCGGGACCAATCCTTCCGCCAGGGCCTCGTCGCCCGGCGCGATGCGCTCACCGCTTGCATCGACGCCGAGGACGATGCCGCCAGCATCGTCGCCGAGCTGCAACTGCACGGCTTCGTCTATGAGGCAACCGGGCACAAGCTGCTGATCCGGACCTGGGACAGCATCCGCGGACGCTTGCAGCTTTATTGGGCGGCGCACCACCGGGCGCACGGCATCCGCGGCCCGCGCCGCGACGGTCATGACCGCTATGTGGAGATGGCGCTCTCCGACGATTTCGACGCCCTTAAGTCCGAAATCACCGACCACATGGCCCGTGGCGGCCGGCAGACCGAAGAGTTCCTGCGGGGCCGCGAGGCCCGCGCCGTCCAAGGTTCGTGACCGACCGCCGCCGACCGGACCGACAAAAAGACGACGAACAGACAGAGGAGGCTTTGAGATGACCATCGACCAGGGAAAAATCGGCCGCAGGACCCTGCTCGGCCTTGCCGCCGGCGCCGCCGCTGGCGCTGCCGTCGGACTGTCGGCTCTGCCGGCATTCGCCGCCTCGCCCTCCACGCTCGACAGGGTCAAGGAGAGCAAGCGCCTGCGCATCGGCGTGACCTCGGCCGAGCCCTGGTTCTTCAAGGATCCGATGACCGAAACCTGGACCGGCGTCGGCGTGGCGATGGGGCAGCGGCTGGCCGCCAGCCTCGGCGCCACCCTGGTTCCGGTGGAAACGACCTGGGCCAACGCGGTGGGCGCGCTCCAGGCCGACCAGATCGACCTGATGTTCGTCCTCGACCCGACCGAGGAGCGGCGCAAGGCCATCGACTTCCCCGACGCCCCGCTATTCTACTATGCCATGGGCGCGCTGGTGGCCGGCGATTCGACCATCAAGAGCTGGGCGGACATCGACAAGCCGGGCCTGCGCATCGGCGTGACGCTCGGCACCTCGCTGGACAAGAACGTGACGGCGATGGTGAAGCAGGCGGCGATCAATCGCTTCTCCAACAATGACGAGACCATCGCCGCCTTCGCCGCCAAGCGCATCGATGTCGCCGTCCAGTTCCACCCGGCGCTCGTCGTCCAGCAGACCCGCCTGCGGCTGGGCAAGGTCATCCTGCCCGAACCGGTGGAGCCGGTGGCCACCAGCGTCGGCCTGCGCAAGGAGGAGAGCCCGGCCTTCCGCGACTGGCTGGATGGGCAGCTGAAGACGCTCTACGCCGACGGCGTCCCCGACCAGCTGTTCGCCGGCTATCTGAAGTCGAAGAACGTCGATGCCTCGAAGATTCCGGGCCTGATCAAGGAAGCCTGGCACTGACAGCGCGAGGCGGCGGAGCGATGCCGGTCCGCCGCCATTCCGCATCGGTCCGTTTGTCGGAAGTGGCCATCCACAAGGACGCCGCATGAGCTACCAATGGGATTTCTCGCCGGTCCTGACGCGATGGCCGTTGCTGCTCGACGGTCTGCTCAACACGGTGAAGATCGCGGCAATCGCCATCGTCTTCGGCGTCCTCGTCGGGCTGGTCCTGGCTCTGCTGCGGCTGTCGCCGCGCCGGGCTCTGCGCCTGCCGGCGGCGGTCTTCGTCGAGTTCTACCGGAACACGCCGCCCATCGTGCATTTCTTCTGGTTCTTCTACGCCCTGCCGGTGGTGCTGAACATCAGTCTCGATCCGCTGATCGCCGCCGTGCTCGCCCTGTCCACCCAGTCCGGCGCCTTCTATGCCGAGGTGTTCCGCGGTGGCATCCGCTCCATCGAGCGCGGCCAGTGGGAGGGGGCGAAGGCGCTGGGGATGACCCACACGCAGCTGATGCGGCGCATCGTGGTGCCGCAGGCGGCGACGCGCATGGTCGCTCCCTTCGTCGAACGCTCTTTCGAACTGATCAAGACCACGGCGCTCGCCTCCACGCTTGCCTACGGGGAGCTGCTCTATCAGGCGATGATGGTGAACAGCGAAACCTTCCGGCCGCTGGAGGTCTACACCGCCGTCGCCCTGCTCTATCTCGTGCTGCTGGTCTCGTGCAGCGCGCTGTCCCGGGTCGCCGAAGCGCGGCTGACCGCCTACCGCTGAGGAGACGAAGAGATGGACTACGCCTTCGACTTCGCCCTGGTGGTGGAGACCTTCCCGATCCTGATGCGCGGCTTCGTGGTGACGCTGGAGCTTTGGCTGCCCAGCCTCGCCATCGGGCTGGCCGCCGGGCTCGTCCTGGCGCTCGCCCGGCTGTCGCGCAGCCGGCTGCTGCGCGGCGGCAGCCTCGTCTACATCGAGCTGTTCCGCGACACGCCGGTGCTGATCCAGCTGATCTGGTTCTACTATGCCTTCCCCATCCTGATCGGGTTGCAGTTGTCGCCCTTCACGGCAGCGCTGCTCGCGCTGGCGCTGAACACCTCGGCCTATGGGGCGGAGATCTTCCGCGGCGGCATCCAGTCCATCGCCCGCGGCCAGTGGGAAGGGGCCAAGGCGCTGGGCATGCGGCACGCCGACGTGCTGCGCCGGATCATCCTGCCGCAGGTCTTCAAGCTGATGCTGCCGGCCTTCACCAACCGCGCGGTGGAGGTGGCGAAGATGTCGTCGCTGGCCTCCGTGCTGTCGGTTCATGAGCTGATGTATCAGGGCCGGCTGCTGAGCTCGACCTACTACCGTCCCTTCGAAATCCTCACGACCGTGGCGGTCGTCTATTTCGTCCTGATCTATCCGGCCACCTTCCTGTCGATGACCCTCGAACGCCGCATGGCCGGCAAGGGCTGACCGTCATGCAAGCGGAGACTCCGTCCATGCCAGATCCCATAATGCCGGTGTCGATCCCGCCGGCCTCGCAGGTCCCGGCACCGCCGATCCTCCAGGTGTCCGGCCTTCACAAATGGTTCGGTGCGCTGCATGTGCTGCAGGGCATCGATTTCTCCGTGGCCGCCGGCGAGCGCGTCGCCATCATCGGCGGCAGCGGGTCGGGGAAGAGCACCTTCCTGCGCTGCCTCAATTTCATGGAGATGCCGACCGCCGGCCGGATCGCGCTCGACGGCACGCCGCTGGGCCGCGCATCCGCCGGCAAGCCCGACGAGGTGCACTATCCCGAAAGCGAGCTGTGCCGGGTCCGCGAGCGCGTCGGCATGGTGTTCCAGCAGTTCAACCTGTTCCCGCACATGACCGTGCTGGAAAACGCCATGGAAGGGCTGGTCACCGTCAAGCGGATGAAGAAGGCGGAGGCGCGCGAGCGGGCCCTGCGCGAGTTGGACAAGGTCGGGCTGGGCGGCAAGACCGACGTCTATCCCGGACGGCTATCGGGCGGCCAGCAGCAGCGCGTGGCCATCGCCCGCGCGCTCGCCATGGAGCCGGAGATCCTGTTGTTCGACGAACCGACCTCCTCGCTCGACCCCGAACTGGTGGGCGAGGTTCTGCGCGTCATCCGGCAACTGGCGGAGGAAGGGCGGACCATGTTGCTCGTCACCCACGAGCTAGGTTTCGCCTACCATTTCGCCACCAAGGTGATCTTCCTCGCCGACGGTGTCTTCCACGAGGTCGGGACACCGGACGAGGTGCTGAAGCATCCCAGACAGGAGCGCACGCGCGCCTTCCTGGAGCGCTTCACCGAATTTTCCTTCTGAGAGCATCCGTAAAAACAGGCGGCGCAAAGCTGGTGGCCGCCGGGAAAGGGTACATACGATGGTTTCCAACAGCACGGTCAGCCAGACCAGTTCGCAGGGTTATGTCGACGACAGCCGCAACGACGAGGTGCTGATCTATGTGAACGGCGCGTTCTTCCGGCGCGACGAGGCGAAGATCTCGGTCTTCGACGCCGGCTTCGTGCTGGGCGACGGGGTGTGGGAAGGGTTGCGGCTGGTCAAGGGCCGCATCCTGGCGCTGGACGACCATATGGACCGGCTGTACGAGGGCGCCAACGCCATCCAGCTCGACATCGGCATGACGCGCCAGGAACTGGTCGCGGCGATCCAGGCCACGCTGGACTGCAACGGCATGACCGACGGCGCCCACATCCGCCTGATGGTCACCCGCGGCCGCAAGAAGACGCCCAACCAGGATCCGCGCTTCGCGCTGGGGCAGGCGACCATCGTCATCATCGCCGAATACAAGGCGCCGAAGCCGGAATCGAAGGCCAAGGGACTGACGCTGTTCACCTCGACCATCCGGTGCAGCGGCCCCGACGTCTTCGACCTGCGCCTCAACTCGCACAGCCGGCTCAACTTCATCCAGGCGCTGATCCAGGCGATCAATGCCGGCGCCGACGAGGCGCTGATGCTCGACCCCCACGGCTTCGTGGCGAGCTGCAACTCGACCAACTTCTTCATCGTCCGCAAGGGCGAACTCTGGACCTCCACCGGCCGCTTCAACTTCAAGGGCATCACCCGCGCCAAGACCATCGATCTCTACCGCAAGGACGGCCGCACGGTGCGCGAGCACGACTTCACCCTGGCGGAAGTGTATGGTGCGGACGAAGCCTTCGTCACCGGCACGCTGGGCGGAATCACGCCGGTGGTGCGGATCGACGGCCGGCAGATCGGCGACGGCAAGCCGGGGCCGGTCACCGCGCACATCGCCGAGCTGTATGCCCGGGCGATGCTCGGCTGACGGCTGGGCCGTCCACGCACCCCAATGCCGGAGGCGGCGCGCCGTCGCATGTTCCAATCGCTGAAAGCCAGGCTGTCCCGTCCGGAACAGCAGGATCCGGGGATCCGGGCCCCGGCCTGGCTGCGCGCCTTCGTGCGCGGCGACGAGATCTGGCTGGCGGTGCTGGCGGCCGGCATCGGCATCGTCGCCGCCTGCCTGGTTGCCGCCATCGTCACGGCGGTGCAGTCGCTCCATCACATCCTGTTCGCGGTGGAGGGCCATGACGTCAGCGGGGCCGCCGCCGTCGATCCCTGGCGGGCGATGCTGGTCCCGGTCGCCGGGGGCTGCCTGATGGCGGGGCTCGGCTGGCTGCTCGCCCGGCTTCCCCGCCTGTCGATCATCGATCCGGTGGAGGCCAACGCGCTGCATGGCGGGCGCATTCCCATCCACGGCAGCCTGCTGCTGGTCCTGCAAACCATGCTGTCCAACGGCTTCGGCGCCTCGGTCGGCATGGAAGCCGGCTATGCCCAGGCCGGCGCGATGGTGGCATCCAAGCTCGGCCGCATCTTCCATGTCCGGCGCGGCGATCTGCGCACGCTGGTCGGCTGCGGCACCGCGGCGGCAATCGCGGCGGCCTTCGACGCGCCGCTGACCGGCGCCTTCTATGCCTTCGAGCTGGTGATCGCCAGCTACTCGATCTCCACCCTGGCCCCGGTCGGCGTCGCCGCCATGACCGGGGTCGGCGTCATGCGGCTGATCCTGCCGCAGCCGTCCTTGCAGGTCGGCTTCGCCGGCAGTCTCGGGGCGGCCGACTACGCGCTGGTCTGCCTGATGGGCGTGCTGTGCGCCCTGCTCGGCATCGCCATGATGCGGACGGTCGCGCTGGTGGAGACGGTCTTCAATCGCAGCCGCGTTCCGGTCTGGGCGCGGCCCATCGTCGGCGGATGCTGCATCGGGCTGCTGGCGCTCGCCACGCCGGCGGTGCTGTCGTCGGGCCATGGGGCGCTGCATGTCGGCTTCAACGCCTATTACACCGCCCCGGTCCTGCTGGCGCTGATCGGGCTGAAGGCGCTGGCCTCGGCGATCTCCATCGGGTCCGGCTTCCGCGGCGGCCTGTTCTTCGCCTCGCTGTTCCTGGGGGCGATGCTGGGCAAGCTGGTCGCCATTGGCTGGATGCTGGCGGTCGGGCTGACCATCCCGGCGGTGGTGATCGGCATCGTCGGCATGTGCGCCATGGCCACCGCGGTGCTCGGCGCGCCGCTGACCATGGCCTTCCTCGCCCTGGAAGTCACCGGCAGCCTGCCCCTGACCATCGCGGTGCTGGCGGCGGCGGTGGTGTCGTCGATCACCGTCCGGCGGGTCTTCGGCTATTCCTTCGCCACCTGGCGCTTCCATCTGCGCGGCGAGTCGATCCGCAGCGCCGCCGACGTCGGCTGGATCCGCGACCTGACGGTCGGGCGCATGATGCGCAAGGACGTCCGCACCGTGCGCGACGACCAGACGCTCGCCCAGTTCCGCCGCGCCTTCCCCCTGGGGGCGACGCAGAGGGTGATCGTCGTCGATCAGGCCGACCGCTATGCCGGGATCGTCTTCGTCTCCGATGCCCACCGCGAGACGGCGGAGACGGCCGAACTCGCCGACCTCATCCGCCTGAAGACCAAGGTGCTGCTGCCCAACGTCAACATTCGCGAGGCGATGAAGAGCTTCGCCACGGCAGAGAGCGACGTGCTGGCGGTGGTGGATGGCCCCGACCGGATGCGGGTGATCGGGCTGCTCACCGAACAGCACGCGCTGAAGCGCTACAACGAGGAGCTGGACGGGCGGCTGCGCGAGGGCGGCCTGCTATGAGGAGCGCAGCGCAACCAGATGCCCGCGATCACGGACCGGCTGCGGCTCCATCCCGCCGGCTTTCCTCGACCACCCAGCGGTGGAAGCGGTCGTGGCGCTCATCCGTCCCACGCCGGCTGGGAACGACGAGGAAATAGCCCCTCTCCGTCTGGATCGGCCGGTCGAGCAGCGAAACCAGATGCCCGTCCCGCATCAGGTCGTCGATCAGCGGGCTCCATCCCAGCGCCACCCCCTGGCCCATCAGGGCAGCCTGCAAGACCAGCGGATAGTTGTTGAAGGTCAGCTCCTGGCCGCCGGCCGGCATCGGCAGCCCGTGCAGGGTGAACCAGTCGCCCCAGGACAGCCACGCAGCCGGCCCGACGCTTTCCAGATGCAGGAGCGGCAGCGATGACAGGTCGGCCGGGTTACCCGCGCCCTCGGCGGCATGCGGAGCCCGGCTCGCCCGGAAAGCCGGGCTGCAGACCGGCAGTACCCGTTCCGGGAACAGCAGTTCCGCCTCGCAACCGGGCCAATGGCCGTGCCCGAAGGTGATGGCGATGTCCGCCGCCTCGCGGCGCAGGTCGATTGCGGTCTGCATCGTCACGATCCGCACGTCCAGTTCGGGCAGCAATTGGCGCAGGGCGCTGAGACGCGGCAGCAGCCAGCCGGCGGCGAAGCCGAAATCGGTGGCGACGTTCAGCACGCCCGGCCGGCGCCGGTCACGGATGCGGGTCACCGCATCGCCGATGCCATCGAGCGCGTCGCGCGTCGCCTCGTAGAGCCGCACGCCGTCCGGCGTCAGCGCCACCCCGCGGTGCAGGCGGCGGAACAGCGGCGTCCCCAGATCGGCCTCCAGCCAGCCGATCTGGTGGCTGACGGCCGACTGGGTGCAGGCAAGCTCTCGGGCGGCGGCGCTGAAGCTGAGCAGCCGGCCGGCGGCCTCGAAGAATAGCAGGGTGCGCAGCGGCGGCAGGCGGTCCTTTCCCATGAGCACCCTTCATGCCAGCATGATCAGACAGGGGCTTCACGCTCCCTGCCGGCTTGGTCAATTCTATCCTCCTCGAACGATCTGTCCACAGACGGTATGAAGCAGGCGGATATGGCGCGGCGTCCCAACATCCTCATTCTCATGGCCGACCAGATGATCCCGCAGGCGCTCGGCGCCTACGGCAACCCGACGGTGCGGACGCCGAACATCGACCGGCTGGCGGAGAGCGGCGTGGTGTTCGACAGCGCCTACTGCAACAGCCCGCTCTGTGCGCCATCGCGCTATGTCTTCCTGTCGGGACGGCTGCCCTCGGCCATCGGCGCCTACGACAACGCCGCCGAATTCCCGTCGACCGTCCCCACCTTCGCCCATTATCTGCGGCTGGCGGGCTACCGGACGATCCTGTCCGGCAAGATGCATTTCTGCGGGGCCGACCAGTTGCACGGCTTCGAGGAGCGGCTGACCACCGACATCTATCCGGCCGATTTCGGCTGGACGCCGGACTGGACCCGGCCCGATGAACGGCCGAGCTGGTATCACAACATGAGTTCGGTGCGCGATGCCGGTCCCTGCCTGCGCACCAACCAGCTCGACTTCGACGAGGAGGTGGTCTTCACCTCGGAGCGCAAGCTGTACGACATCGCCCGCGGCCGGCGGGAACGGCCCTTCTGCTTCGTGGTGTCGCTGACCCATCCGCACGACCCCTATGCCATCACCGAGCGCTACTGGAACCGCCACACCGACGAGGAGGTGCCGCTGCCGCGCGTCACCCTGGCACCGGAGGCGATGGACCCGCATTCGCGGCGGTTGCGCCATGTCTGCGCCATGGACGAGATGCCGCTCAGCGAACGGCAGATCCGCAATGCCCGCCGTGCCTATTACGGGTCCGTCGCTTATGTGGACGACCAGATCGGCCGGCTCATGACCGTGCTGGAGGAAACCGGGCTGGCCGAGGACACCATCGTCGTCCTGCTGTCCGACCATGGCGACATGCTGGGCGAACGCGGCCTGTGGTACAAGATGAGCTTCTTCGAGTCCGCCTGCCGCATCCCGCTGATCGTCCGGGCGCCGGGCTGGTTCCAGGCCGGGCGGGTCGCCGCCTCGGTCTCGTCGATGGATCTGCTGCCGACCCTGGTCGACCTTGCCCATGACGGGGCGGCGCCGGGCCTGCGGACGCCCATCGACGGGTGCAGCCTGCTGCCGCACCTTCAGCGCAGCGGCGGCCACGACGAGGTGATCGGCGAATATCTGGGCGAAGGCGCCGTGGCCCCGATTGTGATGATCCGGCGCGGCAGCGAAAAATTCATCCACTCGCCGGCCGACCCCGACCAGCTCTACGACCTGTCCGACAACCCGGACGAGCTGACCAACCGGGCGGAGCAGCCTGCCGCCGGTTCGGCAGCGGCTGATGCCTTGCAAAGCTACCGCGCCGAAGTGGAGCAACGCTGGAATCTGGCGCGCCTTCATGAGGAGGTTGTCGCCAGCCAGCAGTTGCGCCTTCTGGTCGGCGACGCGCTGCGGCAGGGGCAGCACCGCTCCTGGGATTTCCAGCCTTTCACCGATGCAGGCACCAGCTATATGCGCAATCATCTGGATCTCGACGATCTGGAAGCCATGGCGCGCTTCCCGCGCCCCGGCGCCCCCGCACAATAGGACGGCGCGACAGCGCGTCGGACCTCGACCGTCAACCGACAGGAGGGAAAGCAGCATGCATGGACCCGGGGTTGCAATCGGCGGTTTGACGGCAGGGCGTGTGGCGCTGGCCGGCCTGATGGCCGTGTTCGGGATGGCGGCCGGCTCGCTGCCCTCTTCAGTGGCGGCCGCGGAACCGGCCAGTTGCCAGACGGTGAGGATGGCGGACCCCGGCTGGACCGACATCACCGCGACCAACGCGGTGGCGGGCACTTTGCTGAGCGCGCTGGGCTACCAGCAGAAGATCGAGACGGTCGCCGTGCCGATCATTTTCCAGGGGCTGAAGACCGCGCAGATCGATGTCTTCCTCGGCAACTGGATGCCGGCCCAATCCACCTTCCTCGACAAGCTGATCGCCGAGAAATCCGTCGAGATCGTGCGCCCGAACCTGGAGAACGCCAAATTCACCCTGGCGGTGCCGAAGGCGGTGGCCGATGCCGGCGTGCACAGCTTCGCCGATCTCGCCAAGTTCGGCGACCGGTTCGAAAAGAAGATCTACGGGATCGAGCCGGGCGCGCCGGCGAACCAGAACATCCAGCGCATGCTCGACAAGAAGGACTTCGGGCTGGAGGGCTGGACCCTGGTCGAATCGAGCGAGCAGGCCATGCTGGCCCAGGCGGTGCGCCGGACGCGCAGCAAGGATTGGGTGGTCTTCCTCGGCTGGCAGCCGCACCCGATGAACACCCGGATCGACATGACCTATCTCAGCGGCGGCGACGCCTATTTCGGCCCGAACTATGGCAGCACGACGGTCAATACCCTGTCCCGGCGCGCCTACGGCGCCGACTGCACGAATGTCTACCGCCTGTTCAGCCAGCTCGCCTTCACCGTCGGGATGGAGAACGAGATCATGGCCGCCATCACGGACGACAAGAAGGCTCCCAAGGACGCTACGGCCGACCATCTGAAGGCACATCCCGACCTGCTCGGACCCTGGCTGGCCGGCGTGTCGACCCGCGACGGCAAGGACGCCGCAACGGCCGTGCGCACGGCATTGGGCCTGAAGTGATGCAACCGAACGAGATGAAAACGACAAGGAGATGAACGACATGCTCGCCGCGTTGCGTGCATGGGTCCGGGCCCGCTTCCCGTCCTGGTTCCGTCCATCCTACCGGCCCGAACGCCATTACATGCGCGGCCCCTCCGGCCGACGATGAGGCTGGAGCGCACAAAGGATGCTCGTTTCCATGATCCGGTCGTTCTGAGGCGCGCAGGTCAGCGCACCCTGGCCGGCCACCCAACCATGGGCGGCCGGCCTCACCGGGAATGATGGAGCATACGGCTCCATCACAAGTGGATTTCAGGGCGCGTAGCCGACGGTCCCCTTGATCTCCAGGAACTCCTCCAGCCCGAAATCGGCATATTCCCGCCCGTTGCCCGACTGCTTGTAACCGCCGAAGGGCGCGCCGGCATCCCAGGCCGGATGATTGATATAGACATTCCCGCTGCGCATCTGCGCCGCCACCTTGCGGGCACGTTCCAGCGAGCCCGACTGCACATAGGAGGCGAGGCCATAGGGCGTGTCGTTGGCGCGGCGGATCGCCTCTTCCTCGCTGCCGTAGGGGAGGATCGCCAGCACCGGGCCGAAGATCTCCTCGCGCGCGATGGTCATGTCGTCGGTGACGTTGGCGAAGACCGTCGGGCGGACATAATAGCCGCGGTTCAGCCCCTCGGGACGGCCGGGGCCGCCGGTGACGAGGTCGGCGCCCTCGGCGATGCCGGTCTCGATCAGGCGCTGGATCTTGTCGTACTGGACCTGACTGACGACCGGACCGAGCCGGGTGTCGGCGGCGGACGGCGCACCGACCTTCAGCCGCTCGGCCGTGGTCCTGGCGATCTCCACCGCCTGGCCGTGCAGGGCGGCCGGCACGAACATCCGGGTCGGCGCGTTGCACGACTGGCCGCTGTTGTTCATGCAGCCCTCGACGCCCAGCTTCACGGCGCGGTTCAGGTCGGCATCGTCCAGGATGATGTTGGCGGACTTGCCGCCCAGTTCCTGATGCACGCGCTTGACCGTGTCGGCCGCCGCCTTGGCGACGAGGATGCCGGCCCGCGTCGATCCGGTGAAGGACACCATGTCGACGCCCGGGTGGCGGGCGATGGCCTCGCCCACCGTCGGCCCGTCGCCGTTGACGAGGTTGAAGACGCCCTTCGGCACGCCGGCCTCATGGACGGCTTCGGCGAAGACGACGGCGTTGAGCGGGGCGATCTCGCTTGGCTTCAGCACCATGGTGCAGCCGGCGGCCAGCGCCGGCGCCACCTTGCACATGATCTGGTTGATCGGCCAGTTCCATGGCGTGATCATGCCGACGACGCCGATCGGCTCCTTGCTGATCAGGGTGGGGCCGCGCAGTTCCTCGAACGCGAAGCCTTCCAGTATCTCGATCATCCGGGAGAGGTGGGCGGTTCCCATGGCGGCCTGCGAGCGATGGGCCAGGGTCTTCGGCGCCCCCATCTCACGCGACAGGATGTCCGCGACGGCGTCGTAGCGCGCCTTGTAGCATTCCAGCAGACGCCGCATCAGGGCGAGCCGCTCCTCGCGCGAGGTGGCGGCGAAGGCCGGGAAGGCGGCGCGGGCCGCGGCGACCGCCCGGTCGACATCCTCCGCTGTGCCCATCGCAATGGTGGCGAAGGCCTCCTCCGTCGCCGGATCGATCACGTCGAGCGTCGCGCCGCCCGCCGTCCCGGTCGCGGGCCCGTTCGCCGGATCCACCCAGGCGCCGTCGATGTAGAATTTCAGGCTGTTCGACATCCATGCCTCGTGTTCGTACAGTGGCGGGAACGGCTGCCTGACCAGGGACCGGAGCAGCCGCTCCGCAGGTCGAATGAAAATAGCCTTCTGCACGACGGACCGGAAGCCGCAACACGCCGTTCCTGTCAGGAGTACCCAGCACGCCGCCGTGAACGAATGGCGCCGCCGGCTGTTTCCATTGCTGTCCCTCCCCGCCAGTCCATGGTTCATGCCCCCCGACCGAACGTCCCCGACCGACACCCCGTCCAGCAGCCAGCTTGCCGCCAGCCTCACCCGCAGGGAGAGGCAGCACGACCTGCTGGCCCGCTTCGGCATGGCCGCCCTGAAAAGCACCGACATCGCCAACCTGTTGCAGCAGGCCACATCCCTCTGCGCCGAAGCGCTGGAGGCCGAATTTTGCAAGGCGCTGGAACGGGTGAAGGAGGCGGATGGCACCGAGCGTCTGCTGGTCCGCGCCGGTGTCGGCTGGCGTCCCGGCGTGGTCGGCAAGCGGTCGGTCGGCGCCGACCTCGCCTCCCCTGCCGGCTATGCGCTGAAAACCGGCGAGCCGGTCATCGCCAACGACCTCGGCGCCGAGTCCCGATTCCGCTGCCCCGATCTGTTGGCCGACCATGGGGTGAGGCGCGCCATCGACGTCATTATCCGCGGCGAGGGCGCGCCCTTCGGCGTGCTGGAGGTTGACAGCAGCCGGGAGGGCCGCTTTGACGCCGCCGACGCCGCCTTCCTCCAGGGGGTCGCCAACCTGCTGGGCGGCGCCATCGACCGTGCCAACGATGCCGCCGAGCGCCGCCGCACCGAAGCCCTGTTGCGCGAAAACGAAGCCCAGTTCCGCGGCCTCGCCGACCTGATCCCGCAGCTGACCTGGATGGCCGATGCCAGCGGTGCGATCTATTGGTACAACCGGCGCTGGTACGACTATACCGGCGCCGGGCCGGGCGAGACGGAGGGCTGGAACTGGCGGAGCGTCCACCATCCCGACCATGTCGAACGGGCCTCCGACGGCTTCTTCCGCGCCATCCGCACGGGCGAGCCGTGGGAGGACACCTTCCCCCTGCGCGGCAGGGATGGCCGGTACCGCTGGTTCCTGTCGCGCGCCGTCCCGGTGAGCGGCCCGGATGGGCGCATCCTGCGCTGGCTGGGCACCAACACCGACGTGACCGAGCAGCGCAAGGCCGAATCCCGGATCATGGAGGCGGAACGCCGGCTGCAACTGGCGCTGCGCGCCGCGCGGATCGGCGCATGGTCGTGGAATTTGGAGGAGGACCGCATCGAGGCCGACGGCCGGCTGCGCGAGATCTTCGACTTCACCGCGGATCAGCCGATAAACGGCTCCGACGTGACCGGCCGCGTCCATCCCGACGACCAGCCGCGGATCGGCGGGATCATCGACACCGCCCGGCGGGAGCGCGGCGAGTATGACGCCGAATTCCGCATCCTGCTGCCGTCCGGCGAAATCCGCTGGGCGGTGGCGCGCGGCGTCGTGACCGACAGCACGCCGGAACGCAGCCTGACGCTGATCGGCGTCACCTGGGACACCACCGACGCCAAGCGGGCGGAGGAGAAGTTGCGCCTCAGCGAGGAACGCTTCCGCTCGCTGGTGGAGGCGACCGCCGCCATCGTCTGGTACACCTCCGGCGCCGGCCGCTTCGAGGCCCCGCAGCCGAGCTGGAGCAACTTCACCGGCCAGACCTTCGACAAGCTGAAGGGCATCGGCTGGGTCGAGGCCATCCATCCCGACGACCGCCCCCACACCTCGGAAGCGTGGCGCGCCGCGCGGGCCGGACGGACCATCTACAAGGCCGAACACCGCCTGCGCCGCTACGACGGCGTCTACCGCGACATGCTGGTGCGCGCCGTGCCGCTGCTCGACGCCGGTGGCGCGGTTCAGGAATGGGTCGGCGTCCACACCGACATCACCACCCGCCGCCGCGCCGAGGAGGCGCTGCGCGAGACGGAAGAGCGCTACCGGCTGGCGGCGCAGGCCACCAACGACGCCATCTGGGACTGGAACCTGTCGTCCGACCGCATCCATTGGAACGAGGCGGTGCGCACTCTCTTCGGCTATGGCGCGGACACCGGCGAGACCTCCGCCTCCTGGTGGATGGACCACATCCACCCCGACGACCAGGACCATGTTGTGACCGGCATCCATGCGGTGATCGACGGCGGCGGCACGCGCTGGAACGACGAATACCGCTTCCGCCGCGCCGACGGCAGCTATGCCAGCATCCTCGACCGCGGCTTCGTCCTGCGCAGCCCCATCGGCCAGCCCCTGCGGATGATCGGCGCCATGCAGGACATCAGCGTGCGCAAACGGGCGGAGGAGGAGTTGGAAGCCGCCCGCTTCACCGCGGAGGAGGCCAACCGGGCCAAGAGCCTGTTCATCGCCAACATGAGCCACGAACTGCGCACGCCGCTCAGCGCGGTCATCGGCTACACCGAAATGCTGGAGGAGGAGCTGGCCGACCTCGGCGTCGACAGCATGCTGCCCGATCTGGAGAAGATCGAGGCGAATGCCCGCCACCTGCTGAACCTGATCAACGGCGTCCTCGACATCTCGAAGATCGAGGCCGGCAAGATGGAGGTGCACGGCGAGGACGCCGACATCGCCGAGCTGACGCGCGAGGTCGCCGCGACGGTGGAGGCGCTGGTGTCGAAGAAGGGCAATCGGCTGGCCGTGGAGGTGGCGGACGGGCTCGGCACCATGCACACCGACGTGGTGAAGGTGCGCCAGTGCCTGTTCAACCTGTTGAGCAACGCGGCGAAATTCACCGAAGACGGCACGATCACCCTGTCGGTCGAGCGGGCGGCTCCCGGCCCGCTCGACGCGGATGACGACACGACCGCCGACATGGTCGTCTTCCGCGTCACCGACACCGGGATCGGCATGACGCCGGAACAGGTCCGCCGGCTGTTCGAACGCTTCATGCAGGCCGACAGCTCGACCACCCGGCGCTTCGGCGGGACCGGGCTCGGGCTGGCGATCACCAAGGCCTTCGCCGACATGCTGGGCGGCGGGATTTCCGTCGACACGGCGTCGGGCCAGGGCACCAGCTTCACGCTCCGCCTTCCCGCCGACCTGCGGCACGGCCGTCTGGCCGGCTCCACTGATGCCGACCCGTTGAGCGTGGACGAGGTCACGCCGTCCCAGGCCGCCCGCGAGACGATCCTGATCATCGACGACGAACAGGCGATGCGCGAGCTGCTCGCCCGTTTCCTGCACCGCGAGGGGTTCGGCGTGGCTCTGGCCGCCGACGGGCAGACCGGCCTGTCGATTGCCCGGCAAATCCGCCCGCGCGCCATCCTGCTGGACGTGATGATGCCGCGGACCGACGGCTGGTCGGTGCTGTCGGTGCTGAAGGCCGAACCCGACCTTGCCGACATTCCCGTCATCATCATCTCGTCGCGCCGGGAAAAGGGGCTGGCCCTGTCGCTGGGAGCCGCCGACTATTTCACCAAGCCGGTGGACTGGCAGCGCCTGCACCGGGTGCTGAGCGGCCTCGGCGGGCAGGCGCCCGGCACGGCGCTGGTTATGATGGAGGCGGACGAGACCCGCACCCTGCTGGCCGCCGAACTGGGCCGCGACGGCTGGCAGATCGCCGAGGCCGAAACGGAGGAAGACGCATTCAGCCGTCTCGCCACCACCCTGCCGACGGTCATCCTGCTCGACCCCGTCATGGCCGGACTGGACGGCTTCGCCTTCCTCAAGGCGCTGGACCGCAACCCGGACTGGCGGGACATCCCCGTCATCGTCGTCGTCGCCCAGCCAATCGGACGCGACGAGACGGAGGAACTGCGCGGCCGGGTGCAGGACATCATCCCGATGGCAGAGGACGGAGCGGATGGAGTGATCGAGGAGTTGAAGGAAGCGATCGCCCGCCTGCGGCCCGCTCCCCCCGACCGGGGCCCTCAGGAACGGAGCCCCCAGGACCGGAGTATGGACGCCGGCGCGACGAACGGAACAGGAGGTACCGATGGCTAAGCTGCTGCTGGTCGAGGATCATGAGGAAATCTGGGACTTCCTGTCGCGCCGGCTGAAACGTCGCGGGTTCGACGTCGTTCTCGCCTTCGACGGACGGCAGGGGGTGGACATGGCGCGCAGCGAGCGGCCCGATGTCATCCTGCTCGACATGAACCTGCCCGTCATCGACGGCTGGACCGCCGCCCGCGAGCTGAAGGCGGGGCAGGAGACCGCCGGCATCCCGATCATCGCGCTGACCGCCCACGCCATGTCCGGCGACCGCGAGAAGACCTTGCAGGCCGGCTGCGACGACTATCACCCCAAGCCGGTCGATTTCTCCCGCCTGCTGACCCAGATCGACACCGCCATGCAGCGCCGCCCGCAAACGGCCGGGGAGTAACCGCGGAATGACCCAAGCCCCCCTCGGCCTGCTGAAGCGCCTTTTCGCCGGAGCGCCCGAGGCGCCAACTCCGGATGCCGCCCTCGCGGCCGATCCCGCTCCGCCGAAGTCCCGTCTGGGCCACGAGCCGGCGCTGCATGCGATGCTGGGCCGGCAGATCCTCGACGCCCATCTGCGCAACCGCCACCAGCTGCTCGACCGCGCACCCACCGACTTCCGGACCGCCGACGCGGATGAGACCCATCTGCTGGTCCTTGCCATGTCGGCCGCCGCCCAGGCCGACGGTGAGCTGGATGCGATTGAACGTGGCCGGATTCGGAGCAGGCTCGGCACCAGCAGCCTCGACGAGGAGGCCCGGAGCCGGCTGGAGCAGTTGGTGGACCAACCGCAATGCCTGGAGGAGCTGGTCCGCCGGATCGACACCCCGCGGCTGGCCGCGCGTTTCTACGCCGTGTCCCTGGCGACGGTCGACAAGAACGCGCCGATCAACCGCTCCTACCTGCGCTATCTCGCCCAGCGCCTGGGCCTGCCCGCCGATCTGGTTGTCCGGCTGAACCGCCAGATGGGGCTGCGGCTGTAAAGGGAATGGCGGGGGACTTTCGTCCTCCCCTCACACATCCTGCCCGCTGGCACTGAGTTCGCTCAGCGCTTCGCGGATGGTGTCGGTGTCCAGCAGCATGCGGCGCGAGATGTCGCTCAGCGTCAGCCAGCCGACGACCACCCCGCCCTCGTCCAGCACCGGCAGGCGGCGCACGTGATAGGCGCCCATGATGTCCATGGCGGTGGCCAGCGTGTCGGTGTCGCGGCAGCTGAACAGCGCGCTCGACATCACATCGCGCACCCGCACACGCGTGTTGTCGCCGCCCTCCGCCACCACGCGGAACAGGATGTCGCGGTCGGTCAGGATGCCGACGAGGTCGTCGGCCGATCCGACCGGCAGGGCGCCGACATCCAGTTCCCCCATCAGCGTCGCGGCGTCCTGCACGGTGGCGTCGGGTGAAATGAACTCCAGCGCCTTCGCCATGATCTCGGAAACCAGCACGGTCGTAATCCTCGTTGTTCAGGCCATCCGGACATTTGACCTGGGGCCGGGCTTGGGCAACGGAGCCCGGCTTCCCGTTGTTCCCCACCCTTCTCAGCCGCTCCTCTCAGCCGCCCAGCGGCCAAAACGTCACGATCAGCCAAGTGCCGAGCGCCAGGATGATCAGCGACAGCGGCACGCCCAGCCGCGGATAGTCGCCGAACCGGTAGCCGCCCGGCCCCATCACCAGCGTGTTGCACTGGTGGCCGATGGGCGTCAGGAAATCGCTGCCGGCGCCGACCGCGACCGCCATCAGGAACGGGTCGGGGCTGAGCCCCAGCTGCTGCGCCACGCCCGCGCCGATGGGCGCCATCACCAGCACCGTCGCGGCATTGTTCAGGAACGGCGTCACCGCCATCGCCGCCGCCATGATCAGCGCCACGCAGGCCACCGCCGGCAGGCCGCGCGCGGCGTCGGCCAGCAGGGTGGAGATGACCTGCGTCGCCCCGGTGCTCTCCAGCGTGCCGCTGACCGGGATCAGTGCCGCCAGCAGGACGATGATCGGCCATTCCACCGCGTGGTAGGCATCCTCGACGCTCAGCACGCCGGTGACGATCATCGCGGCGGCCGCCGCCAGGAAGGTGACCGCCAGCGGTGCCAGATGGAAGCCGAGGACCAGCATCGTGACGACCAGGATGCCGACCGGCACCCAGACCGGGCGGCGCCGGCCGAGCTGCAGCCTGCGCTCCGCCAGCGGGATCAGGCTGGCGTCGGCCAGCGCATCCGGATAGCGCTCCGCCGGCACCTGCAACAGCAGCAGGTCACCCTCCTTGAACATCACATGGTGCAGGCGCCGGGCGAGCCGCTCGCCGGTCCGGCTGACCGCCAGCAGACTGACGCCGAAACGCCGGCGCAGATCCAGGGAGCGGTCCGATTTGCCGGCCAGCGGCGAGTCCGGCGTCACCACCGCCTCCACCGCCAGCAGTTCGCCCTCCGCCCCCTCCAGGATGCCCAGCGGCTCCAGCGATGCGCCCTGGACGAGGCGTTGCAGGGCGGGGGCGTCGCCCTCCAGCACCAGCACGTCGTCGGCCATCAGGGTCCAGTGTTTGTCCGGCACATAGCGGCGGAAGCGTTCGCGGATCAGGCCGATCACCTGCGCCTCGCCCTCCGCCAGGGCTTCCACATCGCGGACGGTGCGCCCGACGAAGGAGGAGCCGGCAGGCAGCCTCATCTCGCTGGCGTAATTCTCGACTGCGAAGGTCTCTTCCGCCGAGCGGGCGCCGCTGCGGTCCTGGGGCAGCAGGCGCCAGCCGACCATCAGGAACAGCAGCCCGACGACCGTGATGCCCAGCCCGACCGGCAGGTAGTCGAACATGGAAAATGGCTGGCCGACGATCTCCGTCCGCACGCGCGACACGATGATGTTGGGGGAGGTGCCGACCAACGTCATCAGCCCGCCCATCAGCGAGGCGAAGGCCATCGGCATCAGCACCCGGTGCGCACCCGTCCGGTGCCGCCGCGCCAGCTGCATGGTGATCGGCAGGAAAATGGCGAGCGCGCCGATGTTCTTCATCAGCGCCGACATGAAGGCGACCGATCCGCACAGGAAGGCGATCTGCCGCGTCGGCGTGCTGAGCTTCGCCGCCACCGGGCGGACCAGCGCGTCGATCACCCCGGACCGGGCGATCCCGGCGCTGACGATCAGGGCGGAGGCGATGATGATGACGATGTCGTCGGCAAAGCCGGAAAAGGCGTCCTTCGCGGGAATCAGCCCCAGGAACACGCCGGCCAGCAGGGCCAGCACCGCAACCACGTCGAACCGCCACCTGTTCCAGATCAGCATCGCCACCACGATGCCCACCAGCGCGAAGGACATGAACTGCTGAAGGGTCATCTGGGGTCCGTTCGTTGAGGTGCCCGAGGGTAACCCCGTGCCCCCCACCAGCGTTCCCGCAAAGCCTGCGCTCAGGCCCGGATGACCAGGATGCGCATCGTCCGTCGCTTCGAACTGCACTTTCAGGTTGCCTCCTCAGACGGCACCCCTGCGCAGCACCCTGGTACAGTCCCTCAGGCGGCGATGGCCCGCCGGTCCCGCCCCGCGGTCTTGGCCGCATACAGCGCCTGATCCGCCGCCGCCAGCAGGTCGTCCAGCGTGCTGCGCCGCCGCATCACGCTGATGCCGATGCTGACGGTGATGGCCAGCATACGGCCCGGCACGGCCACCCGCGCCTGACGGACGTCAGCCAGCAGCCGCTCGGCGATGCGGTCGGCGTCGGGACCGTCTGCGCCCGGCAGGATGATGGCGAATTCCTCACCGCCCAGCCGCCCGAGAAGATCGTCGCCGCGCACCGCCGCCTGGAGGATGTCGGCCAGCATACGCAGCACATCGTCGCCGGCCTGATGCCCGAAGCCGTCGTTGATCGATTTGAAATGGTCGGCGTCGATCATCAGGACGCTGACCGGCCGGCCCTGCCGCCAGACCTCCTCCAGCAACTCGGCGCCGCGCCCCATGAATGCACGACGGTTCAGCAACCCGGTCAACGGATCAAGGTTGGCCAGCTCCCACAGCCTCTCTTCCTGCAGCTTGCGCTCGCGGATGTCACGCAGCACGCCGACGTAGATCGCCTCTCCCTCGCTGTGCGACGCGCCGAGCGTGAGTTCGACCGGAAACTCCACGCCGCTGCGATGGCGCGCCATCAGTTCACGGACACCGGCCTGCCCCCCAAGTCCGTGGGGCGCAAAGTGACCGGGATCCTGCAGGTCGCGCAATTGGCACGGCAGCAGCAGGTCGATGGTCCGGCCGATCAAATCCTCGGCGGCATAGCCGAACAGGGTCGTTGCCGCAGGGTTGAGAAACTGGATGATGCCGGAGCCGTCCACCACCAGCATCGCATCGCGCGCGGTGGAGACGAAGGCGGTCAGCCGCTCTTCGCTGCGCTGTAGGGCGGCCGTGCGCTCCACCACACGCTGCTCCAGCCGGGCGTTGGCTTCGGCCAGCTGGAGCATCGCCCGCCGCCGCCGGGTGACCTGACGGTAGAGAGTGGCGGACAGCACCGCCCCGCCGCCGCTCAGCACCAGGTCCAGCAGGAAAAAGACCGGCAGGCGTCCGAGCCAGCCGCCGATCGCCTCCCGGGTTTCGATGTTCGCCGCCGCGATGATGCCATAGCGGGGACTGACCTGATAGGCGCCGGGGCCGGACACACCCGGCAGGATGGAGCCTCGCGTCGTGCTGGTGGTCGTCCCCGGTTCCTGCCCATGGTGGAGGAACAGCGGCCAGTCGCCGGCCGAGCGGCCGAGGCAGTCCATGCTGGGCAGGCATCCGAACACGAAACCGGACGGCGAAACGATTGCCGCCTGCATGCCTTCCGGCAGCGGGAATGCTTTCAGCATCGCGGAGAAGACTTCCGGGTCGAGCGCCGCAGTGACGATTCCGACAAGGCGGCCGAACCGGTCCTCGACCCGGCGACTGACCGGCACCATCCATTGGCCGTCGGTCCGGCTGACGACCGGCTTTCCGATGAACAGGATGTCCGCACCGCCGTTCAAATGATACTGGACATAGTCGCGGTCATGCAGATCGACGCCAACGGGATGCGGCGTGCGGGAATCGTGGGTCAACTGCCCGTCCGGTTTGACGACGAAAAGGCTTCGCAGGATCGGTGTGATCCGGTGCTGATGGACCAGAAGGCGATGGATGTCGAACTCTTCGAGGTCCGCGATCCGTTCGGAAACCCGCATGAATTCCGACACCACGGAAATGGTACGGTCTGCGATCTCCAACACCTCGTCCATATGCTCGGCGCTGTGGGCGGTGGTGAGCGAGGCCAAATCCACCATGGACCGGACGTCGGCGCTGCGCTCCGCCGAGAGCAGGCCGCCGAGCACGCCGTTCAACAGGATGATCAGTCCGAGGGTCGTGGCGACCCATACCCGCTTCATGGTGCCCCGTATCGCACAGCGTTCGGAGGGAACCATGCCCGCCGATAGGCTGGGCACGCAATTGGGACCAACCGCAGGACCGCGCTCTTGCGGCACGAAACCGCGCCAATCGACAAAACGCCGGTGTTTGTGGTGCGGCTCACATCCGGGAATCCGGCGTTTGGGTAGGGTCTGTCCATCGGCAACACGCCGCACCCCGCGGCCCCGAAAACAGGAGACAGACCATGATCCGCACCGCCCTGCTGACCGGCTTCGCTTCGCTCGCCCTGTTCGCCGCCCCGGCGATGGCCCAGAACATCTCCGACATCTCCAACACCGCGGCCGGCATCGGCAACACCGCCAACCAGAGCGCGCTGGTCATGCAGAAGTCCAAGGGTCCCTTCGCCGGCCCGAACAGCGCCACCGTGTCCAACCTCGCCGCCGGCATCGGCAACACGGCCAACCAGGAAGCCTTCGTGAAGCAGCGGAGCGGCGGCCTGTTCAACGGCGGGTCGGCGGCCACCATCGGCAACACCGCGGCGGGCATCGGCAACAACGCCGGCCAGATGGCGACGGTGATGCAGCGGAGCGGCGGCCTGCTGAGCGGCGGTAACGCCGCCAACGTCGGCAACACGGCGGCCGGCATCGGCAACACCGCTTTGCAGAGCGGCACGGTGCTGCAGCGTTCGGGCGGGCTGGTCGGCCCCTTCAACCGCAGCAACATGCAGAACCTGTCGGCCGGTGTCGGCAACTTCGCCGGACAGAGCGCACTGGTGAGGCAGCGCTGACCGTCCCCTCTCCTCCCGGCTTCCTCCCTGACCTCGCTCCGGCCGGCAACGGCCGGAGCATTTTTCTGCCCGCCGGCAGCCCCGGAAGCCCCTCCGCACTCCAGCGGGAAATCCGCCGGCCGTTGTGGGGCAACTCACAGAAGCCGGTCCGGCACTTCACTTAAGCTTTCCACAAGGACGCCACCAAGACCCACGGGCGGGCAAGCCCGAAGCCCCATCCCCAACCGAAGGAAATCCCGCCATGATCCGCACCTGTGTTCTGGGTACCCTCGCCGCCATGCTGCTTGCCACGCCCGCCCTGGCGCAAAACAAGCCCGTCGGCCCCCTGACCGGCCCAATGACCGGCCCCGGCATGCCGTCGATGATGGCGGTGCCCGGACTGGTCAGCACCAACGTCGGCAACGCCACCAATGTCGGCGCCGGCATCGGCAACTCGGCACAGCAGCAGGGTGTTTTCCTTCAGGGCGGGGGCGGTGCTCCCATCCGCGGCGTCAGCCCGCTGGTCAGCACCAATGTCGGCACCGCCACCAACGTCGCCGCCGGCATCGGCAACAGCGCCGGTCAGAGGCTGCTGGGCATCCAGGGCAGCGGTGTGCAGGTCGGGCTGAACTTCAGCGGCCGCGGCCCCCTGGTCAGCACCAATGTCGGGGTCGGCACCAACGTCACCGCCGGGATCGGCAACAGCGCCGCCCAATCGCTGACCGGCCTTCGCCGCTGAGCGCTCTTTTCCCTCCAATCCCGGAGGCCACCGATGCCGAAGCTCCCGACACTCCTAGCCCTCGCCGCACCCGCCCTGCTGGTCCTGGCCGTTTCGGCCCCGGTGCAGGCCGACTCCCTCTCCTGCCAGACGGTCAACGGCAAGACCGTCTGCATGCGAGGGTCGGGAACGCTGAGCTGCGTGACGCACAACGGCCGGACCCGCTGTACTGCCACCCCATCCGACCCGCAGTCGGAGGCCGTTCCAGAAACGGAGATCCAGCGGCTTCCCCGCCCGGTCACCCCCGATCTGCACAGCCTGCTCGAGCGCCGGGGGTTCCCCTTCGACCATCGGGCCCACTCCCTGACCCTGGAGGACGATGACGATCCGGACATCGACTGATCCCCGCAGAGCCGCGAAACCGGAGGACATCTTCCGCTAAGGACGATCCACCGCACCATCCCGCAATCGAAGGGCGGCCGGCAGACGCCGGTCGCTCTTTTTGCATTCGGCCAGCACACGGACGGGGCAGAAGCGCCGACGACGGCGTACCGCCTTTGACGGCGGGGGTCGGGTCGGTTGCCGGCGTACCATTCCCCGCATCGTCACACCGAAGCCGTCACACCTGCGCCATCAGTCCCGCGTCGTCAGCCGAAGCTCAGCCAAGAGGCCGCCATGACCGCGATACGGATCAATTTCGACAAGGATCTCGTCCTTGCCGGACATTTCCTGCTCAAGCATCTGGAGCGGGAGGAAAGGCATCGTCTGGCGACCGCTGCGCGGCTGTCGCACCACGCGCGCGGCGCCATGATCTTCCAGAAGGGCGATCCCGGCGACAGCATGATGGCGGTTATCCGCGGCAGGGTGAAGATCTGCTGCCATTCCATGGACGGCAAGGAATTGGTGCTGAGCATCATCAACAAGGGTGGCCTGTTCGGCGAAATCGCCCTGCTGGATGGCGAGCCGCGCACCGCCGACGCGGTGGCCCTGGAGGAAACCGACCTCCTGGTGCTGGACCGGTCGCAGCTGATGCCGGTATTGACCGCAAGGCCGGATTTGGCCTTCCGCATCATCAGCGTGCTGTGCCAGCGGCTGCGCCAGACCAGCGAGCATCTGGAGGACACCCTCTTCCTGGAGGCGCCCTCCCGCTTCGCCCGCGCTCTGAAGCGGCTGGGCGATGCCTTCGGCAAGCCGGGGCCGGAGGGGCTGCGGCTGGACATCAAGCTGTCGCAGCAGCAGCTGGGCTGTCTCGTCGGCGTGTCGCGCGAGAGCGTCAACAAGCTGCTGAACGAGTGGCAACGTGCCGGCGTGATCGAGATGGATGCCGGCTATATCGTTATCCGCGACACCGGCGCCCTGGACGACATCGCCGACTCCTGCGGCTGAGACGCCAATCCGACGCCGCTTGTGAGCCGCGCCACAGCGCGCTTTTCCGATCAGCCTCAAGATGCTCCCCACACCCGGCCGTCAGCCACTGAGGGAGCCAGCGATGATGTCGTCCCGCACCGTCTTTCTACCTGCATTCGCCGCCCTGCTGCTGACCGCCGGGACGGCTGCGGCCCAGGTCACCGGCGGCATCGCCTTTCCGCCCGGCCCGATCCCCGGTGCGGCGATGGCGCAGGCCTTCGCCCAGACACCGCGCCTGCCGGTGTCGGTGAATCCGACGCCCCGCGGCGCCCCTCCCGGCGCGATGGTCACCAACCCGTCCGTGCGCCGGTCCTCCGTGAACCAGCAGGCGATCACCCGCATCCGCGGCGATGCCGGCTATCTCGCCGGCTTCAACAAGGGGCAGCCGCTGGCCGCCAGCCGTCAGCCGCCGGTGCAGCCAATCGACCCCAGCTTCACCATCATCGATGCCCCCTTCATCGTGAACAATTTCAACAGCGCGCTGAACTTCGCCTTCGGCGACGGCAACATCAGCCAGCAGCAGCTCGGCGACGGCACCGCGGCGGGCAGCGCCGGCCCGGTGGAGACCGCCGCCCCGGCACCGGCGCCCGAACCGGCCCCACTCCCCGCTCCGGCCCCCGCTTCGACCGCCAAGCCGGCCGGGCCTTCGACACTGGACATGCTGATGAGCACGGCCGGGCCGCTGCCGCATCTGCCCGCGGCGCTGGCCCATGGCGGCGTCCAGTTCAACAACGTGAACACCACGACCAACACCGCCGTCGGCACGGGAAACCGGGCGACCCAGAAAACGGTCACGGTCCAGCGCTGATCCCCGTCAGTTCACCTCCCGCGCCACCCGGAAACCGTTGGTGAGATAGCGCACGTCGATGTCATAGCTGTTGCGCATCGTTCCATTGATGGCTTCCAGCTTGTCGCGCCAGGACCCGCCGCGCAGAACCCGCTTGCGGCAGTTCCCCTGATTCCAGGCGCTGCCGTCGGCCGGGGCGCCCTGGTAGTTCTTGTTCCAGCAGTCGGCCACCCATTCCGCCACGCCGCCGTTCATGTCGTGCAGGCCGAACGGATTGGCCTTGTAGCTGCCGGCGGCGGCCGGGGTCAGATGTTCGTGCGGACCGCCGCAATCGACGCAGTCGGCGTGGTTCCCCTCCTCCGCCCCCCACCAGAAGGGCGTGGTGGTGCCGGCCCGCGCGGCGAATTCCCATTCCGCCTCGCTCGGCAGGCGATAGCGCTGCCCGGTCTTGCGGCTGAGCCAGGCCACATAGGCCTGCGCATCCTGCCAATGCAGATTGTGGACGGGGGTTCCATCGGTCGGGTTGGTCATGCGCGGCATGTCGGTGCAGCCGCCCTCCTGGATGCAGGCGCGCCATTCGCCGACCGTCACCTCATACATGCCGAGCGCAAAGGGCTTGGCGATGGTGACGCGGTGGACCGGCCGTTCCGACGGGTCGCCCTTGTCGTTCCCCATCATGAAATTGCCGGCCGGCACCCGCACCAGCACCGGGCAGGTCGGACAATCCTGGAAGCTGTTGCCCGACCCATGATTGCGCGCAGTGCCGTTCGTCGGCCCGGATGGCGCGGTTGACGGCGCAGCCGGCGGCCCAGTCGGCGTTGCTGGCTGCGGTGCTGCCGGCGGCACGGTCGCCGCCACCTGCGGTTCGGCCGGCGGAGGAGCGGCGGCCTGGGCCGCTGCCGGCGCCGGGGGCGCTTCACGCTTCAACAGCGCGGCGGCGACGAATCCCTGGGCGCCGTCCTCCAGCGCGATGCGGTACCACCCGCCTTCCGGCACGCGGCCGAGCACCTGCACCGCGGCCCCGCGCGCCACCCGGCCGACCCGCGCCCCGCCATTGGCCGGGGTCGCCCGCAGGATGCCGTCCGCAATGACGGTGTAGCGTCCGGGTTCGGCCGGCTCCAGGCCCGGCCCCATCGCCGCTTCCGGCTTGGCTTCCGTTTTCGGCGGCGGCTCCGCCGGTTTGCCGGCGATCTTCAGCGCTTCAAGCTGGCGGCGGGCCAACGGAGCGTAATTGCCGCTGCCGAACAGTTGCAGGAAGGCCTGATAGTCGCCGGGCTCCTTGCTCGACTGGATGCGCTTCCACACACTGTCCTCAAGCTCCGCCACCGGGGCGGTGCCGGGCGCCGCGATCTCCACGCTCACGCTCGCCGCGGCGGTGCCGCCGCGCCCATCATCGACGCTGTAGCGCAGGGTGCCGGCCGGACCGGGGGCGGCGGCCTCCGGGTCGAAGGTCAGGCCGGTCAGCGCCTGGACGGTCAGCCGGTCGCCCGACTTCACCACCGCCGCACCATTGTGGACGCTGCCGCGCTCCGGCACGGCGGTGACGGTGACGGTCAGCGGGTCGCCGTCCGGGTCGGACGGGGCGTCGATCCCCATCGGGTTGCCGGCGACGCGCAGCTTGCGCTCCGCCACCACCGCCGGGAGCTGGTTGCTCGGCCTGATCGTCACGGGGATGGCGCCGGTGGTCATGCCGCCGCGCCCGTCAGCCACCAGGAACTCGAAGGCGCCGGCATCGCCGCGGAAGCTGCCGTCGGGCTTGAAGCTGGTGGCCGCCAACTGCTCCACCGTCAGATAGTCGCCGATCAGCACGCTGCGCTCCCCGACGCGGACGGTGCCGCCGCGCGGCAGTCCGGTGATGCGGGCATACATCTGGTCGTCGTCGGGATCGGTCGGCTTGCCGGCTCCCAGCGGCTCCGCGCCGGCACGGTCGAGCACGGTCAGCGCCCGCAACTCTCCCAGCACTGGCGGCCGGTTGGGCGGGCGCGGGTTGAAGTAGAAGGGAGTTGCGCCGAGCGACCCGTAGACGAACGGCTCCTGCCGGCCGCTGGTGGCCTGCTTCACCGTATCGCGCACATTGCGGAAGAACAGGCTCAATTCCAGCCCCGGCGTCTGGAGATGCTGGAGCAGCGCCGCGCTGAAGGGGCTATGGTCGCCGGTGCCGTCCTCCGCCAGCTGGTCGGCACGGGTCGCCATCGCCACCAGCGTGTCGCTCGGCGTGTCGTCGACGCTGCCGAAGCCGGGATGGGCCTGGTTGCGGTTCGACCCGCTGCGGGTCAGGCGGTCGACGAAGGGATTGTTGCGGCAGGCGTCAAGGATGAGGATGCCGAGCTTGCGCGCGCCCGCCAGTTCGCCCATCGGCAGGTTCAGCGGGATCGCCTCATAGACCAGATCGCGTTCGCGTTCCAGCTGGGCGTCGGCCGGCAGCAGATAGTTGACGCCGTTCACCTGGATGCCGTGCCCGGCATAGAAGATCACCGCCACGTCGGCCTGCGAAGCCTTCAGGCCGAACTGGCGCAAGGCGGTGGCGAAGCCGCGGGCATCGAGATCGTACTGCTCGTCCACCGTGAAGTTGAGTGCCCGCAACGCCTCGCCGATGGCTTTCGCATCGTTGCGCGGGTTCACCAGCTCCGGCGCATTGCGGTAATTGCTGACCCCGATCACCAGCGCCAGCCGGCTTTCCGCCGCGGCACCGGCAGGCGTCTGCCCGGTGGCGGCCGGACCGGCCGCAAGCGCTCCCCCGCCGAGGCCCATCAGCGCCAGCAGCCCAGCCGCCAGCAACAGGAGCAGCACCGCGACCATCGTCCGGCAGGGTCCGACCGGTTTCACCATCCCCGCCTCCGTACCCGTGCAAAGAGGCGCCGCACTCCGTCGTCGGTCGCATGCGACCTGTAGGCTCACCGGCGAAGCTTGCGGCGCATAGCGGATGGCTGTTCGAATCGATTTCGGAAATTGCCGGCAGCCCGCCATGGATGGAAGGAAGCATACCATGGCTCAAACCCATTCCAAGCCGCCCCTTGAGCCTGAACCCGGCAAAAGAGGGGGTGGCAGGCCGAAGTGATTACTTCCTGTATCGAGGATTAATGCTGATGATTATCGCCGACGGCTATCGGGCTCTTCATCGTCGATCAACAGCCAGATCCGCACCGCCTTCACCTTGCCCTTCAGCGCGACCTCCCCCACCGGCAGCGCCGTGCAGCGGACGCCCGCCGCCTGCTGCTCCCCCTGCCGCACCGCCTGCCATGTCGGATCGCCGACGATGACCCGGCAATGGCGCGACGTCCGGGCATCGACCAGCTTGCCATAGGCCTCCAGCCGGGCGGCGGTGTTCGCGGTGTCGCCGAGAAGTGAGTATTCGCTGTGCCGCAACCCGCCAAGGCTGCCGGCGACGAGCGGGCCGGTGTGCACGCCGACCCGGATGCCGACCGGCGGCAACCCTTCCGCCTGCCACCGCCGGTTCAACGCCACCAGTTCCCGGCCCATCTGCAAGGCGCAGCAGACCGCACGGCGGGCGTCGGCGTCGATCTCGTCCTGAGTGCTCCGGGCGACCGGCGCGCCGAACACCGCCAGAATCGCATCGCCGACGAAGCGCAGAACCACCCCGTCATTGGCGGTGACGATGTGGACCATCGCATCCAGATAGCCCTCCAGCCAGCGGATCAGCGGTTCCGGCTCCAGCGCTTCGCAGATGGTGGTGAAGCCCTCGATATCGGAAAACAGCACGGTGGCGGTCAGTTGCTGCGGACGCGGGCGGCTGCCGGTCATGAAGGTCGCACGTTCGCGCCAGATCTCCTCCGCCACCGGTTGGGAGACATGGTTGGCGAACAGTTGCATCATGACCCGCCGGTCCGCCCGTTCGCGCAGCGACATCTGCACGGTCATGGCGGCGAGACCCGCTCCCCAGGCCAGCGACGGCGCCACCAGCGGCACCAGCGGCCCGCCCGCCGCGAACAGCGCATTGGCGCCGGTCCAGGCGGCAGCCGGAACGAGCAGTCCGGCCGCCGCCACCAGCCACAAGGGCAATCCGGCCAGTGCCACTGCCACCCCGGCCGCCGCCATCAGCAGCGCCAGCGCCGCTTCGCCCGCGAATGGCAGGCGCGGGCTGCTCCGCCCATCGAGAAGCTGGGCCAGCACATGCGCCTCGATCTCCACCCCCGGCGTCGACGCACCGGCCGACGACAGCGGCGTCCGATGCTGATCGATGCCGGCCAGCGCCGTGCCCACCAGCACCGTCCGCCCGGCCAGCCAGCTTTTCGGCAAAACGGCGACAGTCTCCGCGGGATAGATCGGAAACGGGGCGGTCGAGCCGTCCGGCCGGCCATGCCAGTCGATGCGGAAGGGCTCGCCCGGCACAACCGGCACTCCGCCCAGGCGGGCAAGCTGAACCGGCAGGCTCGGCGCGCCGTCGCCGCCGAAGGGGACATGCCAGCGCACGGCGGCATCCAGCCGGTCCTTCGCCAGATTGGCATGGCCGCGCGGCATCCCGTCGGTGAAGCGGTCGAGGAAACGGCGCTGCCGCTCGGTCAGCGGCGTCTGCTCCAGGGCGGTGATCGCCACCACCGGAACCGGTGCCCCCAGCATGGTGCGGCGCAGCCGCTCGTCCAGGGCCGGAAGGCTCGGCTGGTCGAACAGCACGTCGATGCCGATGGCGCGGACCCCGGCCGCCGCCAGCACGCCGACGATGTCGGCCAGCATGCCGCGATCCACCGGCGACCGGCAGGCAAGGCCGGCGAAGCTGTCCTCGCCGAACAGTACCAGCGCGATGGCCGCATGCTGTGGCTGCGCCGGGGCGGCTGCGGCGATCAGCCGGTCGCTCAAGCTCTCGTCGGCGGTGCGCAGCGGCGGCACCAGCCGCGTGGCGGCAAGCGCCAGAACCGCACTCGCCAGCATGACGGCCACCGGCAGCCAGCGGCGCGACCAGCCGCGACGGTCCGGCGGCGGGTCGCGCACCGCCGGTTTCGCAACGGCGGGAGCCTCCGGCCCTTCCCTGGGGTTCGCCGGCGGGCCGTCCATCCGCTCCTCACCGAACCTTCAGGATCAGCTGGGCGGAGGCCACCTCCGTCTCGCGCAGGCGGGACACCGCGCGGTCGAGCTGGCCGGCGGCATCCTCGGCCAAGGGACGGAAGGCGGCATCGCGGCCGGGAATCTCGCCGTCCAGATTGCGGCTGGTGGCGATGCAGCGCACCTCCAGATCGGCGGGAGCATCCCCGGCGCGCAGCGGCATGCGGTCGCCAGACAGGCTGATCGGCACATTGCCCATCACACGGGCGCTCATCGTGGCACCGGACGGGAAGATCGGGATCAACTGGCCGCGCGCGTTGCGCAGATAGCAATAAAGATGGGCGTCACGGTCGGTCTGCACCAGCAGGCGGATGTCCTCACCCGGCCGGTAGGCGGCATTGCCGGCCGGATCGGCGGACAGAAAGACGTCGAGCGGCACCATCGCGTCGCGCAGCGACGCCATCGCGGCACCGCTCTGCCCGGCGCAGCCGGCCGATGCTAGGCCGACCGCCAGCGCCGCACCGCCCGCGGCCTCCACCATGCGGAGATGCAGGGTGCCGACCGGGGTGCCATCCGGCCGCAGCATGCCGATGTCCGTCTCGTCCGCAAGCGGCAGGCTCCGCGGCCAGGGGGCCGGGCTGCCGTTCGTCCATTCGACCGCCGCGCGTTCTCCGCCGGCCTGCAACGTCAGCCGGTCCAGTCCCGGCTCAGCCGGGCGCCGCAGCAGGGGGGAACTGCCGGTTTTGATGCATTGCGTGCCGGATGCCGACGGGTCGATGGCCAGCGCCTTCTCCAGCGCCGCATCCAGCGGATTTCCCAGCGTACGCGCTGCGCCGAGGTCGCTCTGCATGAACCGGTCGTCGCCAGGACCGGCACGGGCCGACACAGCACCGTCCGCCGTCTGGCCGGGAACCCCGTCATAGGGGCCGCGCAGCCGCAGCAGGCGGCCGTTGGCGAACAGCAGCGTCGCATTCGCCCCGTCGGGAAGCCTGACCGCCTGCCCGTCGGCAACGAGCTGGCCCTGGACATAGCCGGGCGCGCTCGACGCCACCACCACGGCCTCTGCCGCGGCGTCCTGGCCGAAGCCGAGGGCGAGGACGGCGGCACCCAGCAAAGGGGTAAAGCGTCTCTTCGGCATGATCGTCACCTCCTGGATTTGAAAGGATCAGTCGCGGTTCCGGCCCTTGCCGGTGGCGGCCCCGTCATCAGGCGCGAGCAGGCAGGCGGTGCGGGATTGCGTCACCACCGACACCGCTCCGTCCGTCCCGCCGTTGCGGCGGAAGCGCAGCCCGTTCATCTGGCTGGCGATGCTGAGCGAGACGACGGCAAGGTCCTCCTCGTCGATGATCTTGTGGCCGTCCTGCCAGCATTGGACACGGACCCGCTTGCCGGACGGGGCGATGTCGACACCGCCCGCAACACCGCCGCTGGTGGCGCCCGACGTGTCGCCCCCCTTCTTGCGGACAACCGTGGCATCGGCCGCACCGGCGAGCCATAGGGCGGCAAGACCGAGGCAGGCCGCGAGGAGCAGAGCGTGTTTCATGGCATCCTCCTCCGTTCGGGCCGCACTCAATGGGTCGGCTTGAATTCGACGCGCCGGTTGCGGCCGTCATAGGGGTTGGCGGCGATCGGCGCCGTCGGACCCTTGCCGTCCACCGTGATGCGCTTGGGGTCGATCCGATGGACGCGGACCAGATACTCGCCGACCGACACCGCGCGACGCTGCGACAGCAACATGTTGTGGGAAAGGCTGCCGCTGGCGTCGGTGTGGCCCTCCACCGTCAGTCCCAGGGTCGGGTCCTCTTTCATCAGCGCCCCGACGGCGTCGATGTAGGAGGCGGACTCGGCCGGGATTTCGGCGGAGTTGAGCGCGAAGTTGATGCGGAAGCCGAAGGCCTGCGGTGCGGCGCCCTGCTCCTGGGCGACGGGAGCGGCGGGCGGCTCGGCGGTGGCCATCTGGGCAGCCGGGGCCTCCGTGCGAACCTCCTGCCGGCGCTGCTTGTGGGCGGGGCGGCTGGGTGCGGCTTGCGGAGCGGGTTGGGGCGCCGGTTGGGCAACGGGCTGCACCTCGGGCTGCGGAGCCGGCTGCGCTGCGGACGGGATCGGCGCCGTGCCGTAATTGATCTCGTCGATGGGCCGGGGCCGCTTGGCGGCGGCACCGGCCGCACCGCCGATGATCTCGATGCTGCGTGTGCGGATTTTGGGTTCCGGCGCCACCACCTCGCGCAGTTCCTCCACGCTGGGCGGCCGGTCGAACATCATCACCTTCGACGAACCCGACCCTTCCACCGTCTGGGCGGATACGGAACCGGTCCAGGCGGCGGCCAGCATCGGCAGGGTGGCGACCAGACTATGGGCCAGCGTACGGGTCAGGGCGTGGGACAGGGTGGACTTGGTCATGTCAGGCTCCATGGGCAGGAGAAGGAACGGCGTTGCCCTGGTTCTATCGCCACCACCCTGCCCCGCGCTGTGAGCCGGCCAACAGTCGGCCCCCGATTCCGGCGGTTCGCCCGAGGTTACTCCCCCTGTGCCAGCGTGCCGGGCAGCACCTTCACCGTCAGCCGCTTGGCGCGGGCATCGCTGCCCTTGGCCGTCGCGAAGGCATTGATCACGTCATCCAGGGCGGCACCGGGGATGGGCTGCAAATCCTCGCTCTTGAACGCCTCGGGGATCCGCACGCCGATCTCGTCGTGCGACAGGACGCAGGCGACCGTCTCCTCGGCGTTGGGCCGGTCCATGCGCAGGTTGAAGGGCTTCTGCACACCGGGCGGGATTTCCACCTGCCGGCCGGCCTCGACGAAGGCGTCGGGCTGGAAACGGTTGGGGAAGATGCGCGACACCGTGCCGGCGGCATCGCGGTAGTAGCAATAGACGAAGCCGTCCGCCGTCGGCTGCATCCGGACCACCAGCGCCTCGCCGGCGCGGTAGCGCGGTGCCGGCCCGCGGTCCGACGACAGCAGCAGGTCGAGCCGGGACGGCGACGGCTGGGCACGCGGCAACCCTTCGCCACCGGCATTGCTGACGCTCTGCAGCCTGGCCGGCGACGCCCCACCCTGGCCGGGCGGCTTGGCGAGCAGGCGCTGGTAGAGGTCGAAATCGATGCGGCCGGTGGCGATCAGGTCGCTGTCCGCCTGGAAACGGCCGACCGCTTCGGCGGTCCGCTGGTCGAGCTGCCCGTTGACCGGCCCGTCGTAATAGCCCTGTGCCGACAGCGCGCGCTGGGTGAAGGTCACGCGCTCCGACGGAGCCATGCCGTCGAACCAGCCGCGCGCCTCCGCCATGAAGGCGGGGTTTGTCTGGTCGATGCCCAGGCATTGCCAGTAGGGCACGCGGGTCAGCTTGCCCAGCACCTCGATGGTGCTGAGTTCGACCAGCGTGCGCACCCCCTGGTGCAGCCCCTCCGACCGGTTCAGCGAGATGTTGAAGGACAGGCCGGCCTTGCCGATCACCCCGCCGGTATCCGCACCGCGCCCGGACGACACCACCGCCAGCGTGTTGGACGCCGACATGCCGGGGATGATCTGGCGCGTCACCAGTTCACCGACATTGAGGTCGACCGAGACCATCGACACCACCTGATCGGCCGAGACGCCGATGTCCAGCTTGGGCAGCGACAGACCGGCTCCCGCCGCCTCACTGACCACATTGTCGTCCAGCTGGGTGATGGCGCCGCGGATGTAGTAGGACGGCGCGCGGAAGTTCGGCTGCACGCCGATCATCCAGTACAGCGCGTTGACGTCGTCCAGCGCCGGCTCGAAATCCACGAAGCGGAAGGCGTTGGAGGTTTCCGACATCCGCGAGACGGCGGTGATCAGCATCTCCTTCGTGCCGCCGGCGACCCGGCCGGTGGCGTCGGGCAGGCCGTTGGCGGTGATGTAGATGTCGTGCTTGCCATGGGTCCACAGCAGCGTGTCCATGCAGCGCAGCGCCTCGCTGAAGCTGCTGATGGTGCGGACGGCCGGTGTCTTCGGCTGCTGCACCACGCGGGCCACCTCGCCGGAGGTGAAGCAGCCGCCGAGCGCCAGCGTCAGGCCGACGGAAACCACGGCGGAACCAAGGAACCGGACCATGCTCATCGGCGCTGTCTCCTGTGGGTTTGTGGTCCGGCTTGCTGCCTGCGCCGTCAGGCCGGCTCAGGACCGGTCACCGCGCCGACAGTTGCGGGCTGCGGTCGGCGCGGACCGTGATGGTGATCTTCTTCGACATGATCGGCGGGTCGTGCGGCACATGGTCGGCATCGGCCAGGACCAGTTGCAGCGTGTGACGGCCGGGCGGCAGTTCCAGGATCGTTTCGGTCTGGCCCTTGCCGAAATGAAGGTGCTGCTTGTCGCTGGGGATCGGCTCGTTGAAATTCTTGAGGTCGGTGTCGATCAGCAGATGATGGTGCCCGGTGCCGTCCTTGCGCACACCGGCCGGCGCGACGCCGAAATTGCGCAGCCCGAACCACACCTTGAAGCGCGTCCCCACCACCTGGCCGTTGTTGGGCCAGCCGATGTAGAGCCATGCATCCTTTCGGCCGGGCGTCCTCTGTGTGGCGCCAGAGTCGTTCTGGCTGTCCTTCTGGCCGGCCTTCTGCTGGGCGGATGCGTCCGCCGCAGCCGCGGGCGTCGCCGTGACCGTCACCAGCGCAAGCGACAGCACGCCCCACAGCACCGCGCAGGAGACCGCACCCAGAACCGGTTGCAGGCGGCGAGCGGTCGTAAGCGCGCACGAATTCGATGTCATGGTGCCCTCCCTGGCAGGGACGAAGCGAACGGCTCCGGTCAGCGGACGGTGATGGTCACCTTCTCGGACATCACCGGCGGGTTGTGCGGAATGTGGTCGGCGTCGCCCAGGACCATCTGAAGCGTGTGGGTTCCGGGCGGAAGCTCCAGCCGCGCTTCGGTCTGGCCGGCACCGAAATGCAGGTGCTGCTTGTCGTTGGGGATCGGCTCGTCCGGGTTCGTCAGCTCGGTGTCGATCAGCAGGTGATGGTGCCCGGTGTCGGCGTGGCTGATGCCGGCCGGCGCAATCCCCATGTTCTGGAGCCCCATGCGCACCCAGAATTTTCCGCCAGTGATGACCGTCCCGTTGGGAGGCCACAGGATGTAGGCACGCGCGTCATCGGGCGCTTTCGCCCGGTCGGCCATTCCCTGCCCAGCCAGAAACAGCGGCAGAAGCAGCAGGGCGCCGACTGCGATCACGGCAGTCCGCAGCATGATTTCCCCCTGTATTCTTCATTGCCCTTTGTCCGATGCAATCGATCTTAGTCTTCGACCGCGAAGCAGGGTTCCCCCGAATTCTTGGGTAATCCCATCCCGTTGAAAAACAACCCGCTCCTGCGCCACACCCTTCCGAATTGGCGGACAATCGCCGTCCCTATCCCCACCATTGCGGGGGAGGACGGCTCAGGGAGGACAGGCAGGCGACCTTTTCAGCGCTTGATCCCGAACAGTTGCTCGTTCATCGCCGCCCGGTCCGCAGTTGCCACACCGCCGGCCCGCCCCGGCAACTGCAATCCGCCGCCCATCGCCCCGTTCGCCAGGGCCGGACCGTTCGTCCGGCCGTTCCCCATCCAGGGCGGGAAAGCGCCAACGGGGCCGGCCGCATTGGGCGGCGCGTTGCCGACCCGGTTCGCCAATTGGGAAACCGCCGCAGCCGAAAGCGGCACGCCGCCGGACTGCACCTCGAACGCGGCGGCCGGCCGGACAAGGGCGGTGATCGCGACGAGAACCGAAAGGCAAAGAGTAACGGCGGCAAGGCTGCGCATCGGGGCTTTCCTCCGCGGAACAGGGCCAGGGGCGGCGTGGCCCCATCCTGCCGCAGGCCATCCGCCCGCCGCTGTGAGCGGGGCCACAGCGGCGGGCAAAAAGCCGCAAAGGCTCATGCCGGCTCGGGGATACGGGCGATGACCTTGATTTCGAAATCGAATCCCGCCAGCCAGTTCACCCCGACCGCGGTCCAGTTGGGATAGGGCGCATCGCCGATCACCGTCTCGCGCACCGACATGATGGCCTCGAACTGGTTGGCCGGATCGGTGTGGAACGTGGTGACGTCGACGACATCGTCGAAGGTGCAGCCGGCGGCCTTCAACACATTGGCGAGATTGTCGAAGGCCAGCCGCACCTGCTGCTCGAAGTCGGGTTCCGGCGATCCGTCCGCGCGGCTGCCGACCTGCCCCGATACGAACAGGAGATCGCCCGAACGGATCGCCGCCGAGTAGCGGTGCTTTTCGTAGAGCGCGTGCCGGTTTGCCGGAGTGATCGCGTCGCGTTTGGCCATGGTCGTGGTCCTTCTTGACTGCCGGAATGTCCGGCATCGGGCTTCACAGCGCGGCTGCAAGTTGATATACGCCGCGTATGCAAACCACAACACACATACGTCGCGTATGTCAATTCACATACGCGACGTATACGGAAATTTCCGGAGAAGGACCATGGCCGCCAAAAAGCGATCCGAGATGATGGAGGAAACCCGCGCCAAGCTGATCGCGTCCGCGCGCAAGGCCTTCGCCGAACAGGGGTTCGCCGCTGCATCGATGGACGATCTGACGGCAGAGGCCGGGCTGACGAGGGGCGCCCTCTATCACAATTTCGGCGACAAGCGCGGGCTTCTCCAGGCGGTGGTCGACCAGCTCGACACGGAGATGGCACAGCGTGCGCACGACATCGGCGCCCGGGCCGGAACCGGCTGGGACGGATTGCTGGTGGAGGGTGTGGCCTACATCGAGATGGCGCTGGAGCCCGAGGTCCAGCGCATCGTCCTGCTCGACGGACCGGCCTTCCTGGGCGATCCCTCGCAATGGCCGAGCCAGAACGGCTGCCTTCAAATGACGCGGCAAACGGTGGAACGGCTGATCGCGCAGGGGATCGTCAGGCCCATCGACCCCGAAGCGGCCGCCCGGCTCTTGAATGGGGCGGCATTGAATGCCGCACTCTGGGTGGCCGCCAGCCCCGATCCGCAGACCGTTCTCGCCAAGGCGGTCGAGGCGTTCCGCGCCCTGGCGGAAGGGCTGCTGGCACGCCCATCCTGAAACAGCCGCAGCCCCGCATCGGCGGGGCTGTGGCGACGGACAGGACGATGCTTCAGCCAGTTCCGCGGTTACTTGGACTCGCTCTTCAGATAGGCGATCAGATCCGCGCGCTTGGCGTCGTCCTTGACGCCGGCGAAGGCCATCTTGTTGCCGGGAAGCGCCGCCTTCGGATCCTTCAGATAGGTGTCGAGCTTCTGCTCGTCCCAGTCATAGCCTGCATCCTTCACCGCCGCGGAATAGCTGAAGCCGTCGACGCTGCCCGCCTTGCGGCCGACGATGCCATGCAGGTTCGGACCGACGCGGTTGGGGCCACCCGCCTCGATGGTGTGGCAGGCCTTGCAGGTGTTGAACACCGACTTGCCCGCCGCGGCATCGCCGTCCGCGGCCTGCGCGGCGGCGGTTCCACCGGAAATCAGAATGACGGAGGCCAACAGAATTTTGCGCATGACGGACACAGCGGAACTCCCATTTCTCAACGTTGTCTCCGGCCAACCGAGAAAATTGGTCGGGCTTCCTTCCGGCGAGCAGGCGGAAGCTAATGGCGGCCAATGAGGCCAGGAAGCGAATTTACCCGATGGTTGTCATCGGTTTTTCCGATACGATCCTGCCGCATTAGGGGAACCGCCGGTCGCGGCTGCATCCAGTGGATGCGACGAATCGTCTCACACCGGCCGGTCGCGATCAAGCTGCCGATGGCGTAGGTCTTGCTGCCCGTCCGTGGAGGCGGGGTTTCGAGCGAGGTATCATGGATACGGAAATGGCCCGGACATTTCTGGAGGTCACGGCGGCAGGCAGCTTCATGGCGGCGGCCGACCGGCTCCATGTGACCCAGTCGACGGTCAGCACGCGCATTCAGCAGCTGGAGCAGCAGCTTGGCTGCCGGCTGTTCGTGCGCAACAAGACCGGTGCCACGCTGACCAGCGCCGGCCTGCGTTTCCAGCGCCATGCCGCGGCGATCCTCCGCCTGTGGGAGCAGGCCCGGCAGGAGGCCACCCTGCCCGCCGGCCACAAGGCGCTGCTGCGCATCGGCAGCGAGGCCGGCCTGTGGAACCGTCTGCTGTACCGCTGGATTCCCTGGATGCGGCGCAACGCCAACGACATCGCCCTGCGCTGCGACGTCGGCCTGCCGAATGGGTTGCTGCAAGGCCTTCAGGACGGGACGCTGGACGTCGCCGTCCTCTATTCGCCGCGCGCCCTGCCGGGCCTGTCGATCCGCCTGCTGCTGGAGGAGGAGCTGGTCCTCTTCCGCATGCCGGCGGTCGAGGATTACCTGGAGGAGCCCTATGTCCACATCGACTGGGGCGACGATTTCCGCCGCAATGTGCAGCTGCATCGGCCGGACGTGCAGGCCGCCCCGGTGTCGATCGGCGTCGGCACGCTCGGGCTCGACTATGTCAAGCAGTGCGGCGGCACCGGGCATTTCCCCCGCCAGCTCGTCCAGCCGCTGATCGATGCCGGCAAGGGGGAAATCCTGCCGGAAGCCCGGCCGCTCAGCCTTCCCATCTACGCCGCCTACCCGACCGACGCCGACGATGCCATCATCGACCCGGCCCTCACAGGGTTGAAGGCCATCCTGGGCGAACCTGCCGGCGCCCGCGACTCACTTTGATAAAGCCGATGTAATCTATCGGTTTATTTCGCTTTTTGCGATGGATGGCGCTGCCTAGGATCGGCTTCGAGGGCATTCGGACCCCATCCGGCATCGGTGCCGGGGTTCCCGAATGCCCGCTCCCCCAAACCGAAGACCGAAGGTCCCGATCCGATGTCCACGCAATTGGCGCAGCCGTCCCTGCTCGAAGAAGAAGGCACCGTGGCGGATACGAAGTTCCGCCGGTTCGAGTCCCCCTACATCGTCTTTCCGTCGCTGATCCTGCTGCTGATCGTGCCGTTCGGTATCCTCTTTCACCCGGCCTGGCTCGCCACCGCCGCTGAGGTGGGCGTGGTCGTGATGTTCATCGCCATTTTCCGCATGATGCGCATGTGAGGCCGGCGTCCCCGCCGCCAAGACGTTCAGCCGCGGGCGGACCGCGTCCTCCAGGTGACGGTGGCGGCGACCGCCAGCGCACCGGCGCTCAAGGCCAGCGCCCAGAGCAGGAGGCCGAAGCCCGTCCCGTCATGGCGGACCGCGACCGACAGCGCCGCCGCCAGGCACAGCAGTGCGGCCAGCCGCAGCCGGAACACCGTGCGGCGCGGCGGCCCCCGCCTGGACTCGACAAGGTCGCGCCAATGCCGCTCCACCGACAGCGCAAGGGCGGCGAAGGCGAAGTAGCAGAGCCCGAACAGGCCGGGCAGCATCAAAGCATCAGGCATGGTCGGTCACCTTCACCAGGGTTGAGAGTTCGGGATCGGGCCGCTGGGCCAGCCGCCGCGACACCCGCCACGCGGCGACGGCGGTCAGCGCCAGCACCGCATCGACGCCCAGCACCGCCCAGTCGGCGGAGGCTACGGCACGGATGGGATGCTCCCCCGTCGTGATCCAGTTCAGCGCCACGCAGGACGCGGCCAGCAGGGCGACCGCTGTGCATTGTTCGCTCCAGGGCGGGTCCGTCCGGGTGCGGACGGCGGCATGGACGGCGCTTCCGATCCAGATCAGGAAGAAGAGGCCGACCTCCACAAGCTCCCGCGAGGGGATGCCGGCCGGCAGCAGCCGGTTGGCCGCCATCATCGCCAGCGTGGCGATCAGCAGGCCGGAGGTGCTGCCGCAGGCGATGGCGGCGACGCTGCGCCAGCCGACGCCGGGCCTCACCCCATGGGCAACCCGCCGCTTCTCCATCCAGTACAGCATGCCGGTGCCGATCAGCACGCAGCCGGACAGCCCGAACAGAAAATACAGCCAGCGCAGCGGCCAATGGTCGAAGGCGGCGAAATGCAGCCCCGACAGGACGCGGTGGGTCGCCACCACCGGCCCCGGTCGCTGGTATTTCAGCACCTGCCCGGTGACGCCGTCGAAGAAGACCGGCTGGACATCCAGGCTGATGCGGTCTCGCAGAGCGCGGTTGATGCGGACGACCGACGCGGCATCGCCGGCATTGTAGACGAACACCACGGCCGGCTCGCCCCCGCCCCACAGCCGGCGGGCCTCCGCCACCATCGGATCGAGCGGCGCCAGCGGGGCGGCGATGCCGCTGCGCGGACGGCTGTAATTGCCCAGCGCATCGTCGTAGAAGCGCCGCACGTCGCCGCCATACAGCGCCTGGACACCGGCCGGCAGCACGATGGGCAGGACGATGACGATCCCGGTGATCGTGATCATCAGATGGAAGGGCAGGACCAGCACGCCCGTCAGGTTGTGCAGGTCGAGCAGGGAGCGGCGGAACTGCCCCCAACTGCGGAAGGTGAAGAAGTCCTTGAAGATCCGCGCATGGATGATGACGCCGGAAATCAGTCCGGCCAGCATCGCCACCGATGCGAAGCAGACGATCCAATAGCCGATGAAACCCGCCCGCAGATGCAGGCTGTAATGCAGCGGATAGAAGAAATAGGTGCCTCCCAGCGTCCCGACCGGCGACAGCAGCCGGCCGTCGCCGGTCGCCATGCCGCCGGCATTGCCGGTTTCGGTCCGAAGCTGAAGCGCCATCACCGGCCGCCGCTCGTCCGGCAACTGCACGTACCAGTCCCGCACCGCCCGCCCGGCGGCGAGCTTCTCCACCGCCGGCAGCACCGCATGGTCGAGCGAGGCCGGCCCGGTCTCCACCGCACCGACACGGGTGGCGGGCATCATCCAGCGGTCGATCTCGGATGCGAATACCGCCAGCGATCCCATGAAGAAGATCAGCATCAGCAGGCCGCCGAGCGTCATCCCCGCCCAGGTGTGCGGCCACAGCATGGCGGCGCGCAGGGCCGGGCTGATCAGCTTGCGTTTCTTCGTCGTCATGGCCCGGCGAGACCGGCAAACTGCGAGACCGCGATCAGCAGCACCCCGCCGCCGCCCAGCACCGCCCAGCCGACCGTAACCCGCGGCACCGCGAAGGCCCACAGCGACGCCACCGGCAGCACCACCAGGGCCAGCAGGCTGGAGGCGGTGACCGCCTCCGCCGGGGCCATGCCCGCGAGCGCCCCCAACTCCGCCCCGAAGGCGGCAAGGCCCCAGGCGAAGCCATAGGCGCCGAACACCGCCGCCGTCACCCGTGCGGCGGTGCGCAGGCGCAGCGGCACAGCCCGTCCCTCAACCCGTCCGGACTGCCTGGCAGTCTTCATCGCGATGGTCCCCCCGCCATTGTGCCTGCCAAAGTTCCAACGCCCCCGACGCAGTCCACGCAGCCCTAGCCTTGATAATGATACTGATTCTCATTTGCAAGATTCTTCTCTTTCCGGGAAAGAAAGACGGACAGCCTGCGACCGCCACCTGGAACCGCGCAGGGGCGCGACGCTGCCGGCCGGACTGGGCTACACTCGGGCCGACATCGACCGGCGGTTCCCCGACCGGATCCAAGACCCGACAGGGCCAAAAAGGACAAGAACCAATGACCACCGAGAGCGCAACCGAAGCGACCTTCGAAACCGGGGCCTTCGAAACCGGGGAGGCCCTGCTCGCCCGCCATCCCGGCGCCATCATCCAACCCGTCAAGGGAGTATGGCCGCGCATCGCCGCCGACGCCTATATCGCCCCCGGCGCGGTGGTGGTCGGCGACGTCACCATCGGGGCGGAGGCCAGCGTCTGGTACGGCTGCGTGCTTCGCGGCGACGACCACAGCATCACGGTGGGGCCGCGCACCAACATCCAGGACGGCACCATCATCCACGTCATGCTGAACGAGTATCCGACCGTGATCGGCGCCGACGTGGTGATCGGCCATGGCGTGCGGATGCATGGATGTACGCTGGCGGACGGCTGTCTGGTCGGCATCGGCGCAATCGTGCTGGACGGGGCGGTCGTGGAAAGCGGCGCCATGCTGGCGGCCGGCGCGGTGCTGACCCCGCGCAAGCGCGTCCCCGCCCGCCAGCTTTGGGCGGGCAGTCCGGCCAGGCATCTGCGCGACGTGACCGACGCCGAGGTGGAGTTCATCGCCTTCGACGTGCGCCACTATGCCGGTCTGGCACGGGCTGCGTCGGGGCGCGGGTGACAGGGCCGGGGCGATGTTCGATTCGAACGGACGTCGCCCCACCTGCACGTTGCGGCACCGCCGACAGCCCTGACCGAGCTCGCGTATAGCGCGGCCGTATATTTCCAGGCGTCACGCGCCCCATCGCATTTATATGCCCCGCAGCCTTCTTCTCAGTGGGATAGCGGCCATTGGCCGCGCCTGGACTGCGAGGCTGTCATGCAAGGAAAATCGCCTCTCGCGCTGCTCGACCGGACCATGCCTGCCCCGGCACGCATGGAAGACTGCGATCCGCAGACATCGGCTGCCTCCTCCCATGAGGCATTCCCCTCCCCGCGCGCGGTGCTGGGCGAGGCGGCAGTCACCATCGCCGCGTTCCTGCTGATCGCTTTTGCCCTGCAGGTGCTGGCCTTGTGGATCGGGGCCTGACCGGCGGAGGCGGTCGCGCGGATGCCCGGACGGCCAGCCGTATATATGAACCCTATATTTTTCGGCCCTGCCGTCCCCCATCGAATCTATACGCGGCTCCGGCGCACCCTCACAGGGTCGGACCTCCCCGCCACCGTCAAGGCGAGGGGGACGCAATTCCGGAGACCCCAACGATGCTCGACCTGCTGTTTCTTGCGCTCACCGTCGGCTTCTTCGCCGCGGCGGTCGCCTATGTCCATGCCTGCGACCGGCTGTGAGGGGAGCGGCGCCATGTCCCTCGATTATGCCCTGGCCGGCCTCGTGACCGCCGGACTGCTGGTCTATCTGGTCTATGCCCTGATCCGCCCCGAACGGTTCTGAGGAGACCCATCCCATGACCGTCAACGGCTGGATCCAGATCCTGGTCTTCCTCGCCCTGGTCGTCGCGATGACGCGGCCCCTGGGCGGCTTCATGACGCGCGTCTTCACCGGCGAGCGCACGCTGCTCTCCCCCATTCTGGGACCCGTCGAACGCGCCCTCTATCGTCTGGCCGGCGTCGACGAGCGCACCGAGCAGCATTGGGTGACCTACGCCGTATCGATGCTGCTGTTCAGCGCCGCCGGCATGCTGCTGCTCTATGCCCTGCAACGTCTCCAGGCCGTGTTGCCGCTGAACCCGCAGGACATGGCGGCGGTGCCCGCCGACCTCGCCTTCAACACCGCGGCCAGCTTCACCACCAACACCAACTGGCAGAATTACGGCGGCGAGACCACCATGGGCCATCTGGTGCAGATGGCCGGGCTGACCTTCCACAACTACGTCTCGGCCGCCACCGGCATCGCATTGGCGGTGGCGCTGGTCCGCGGCTTCGCCCGCACCTCTGCCCGCACGGTCGGCAATTTCTGGGTCGATCTGACCCGCGCCACCCTCTATGTCCTGCTGCCGCTGTGCGTCGTCTGTGCGTTGTTCCTGGTCTGGCAGGGTGTGCCGCAGACGCTGGCGGGTGCCGTCGACGCCACCACGCTGGAAGGGGCGAAGCAGACCATCTCACTCGGCCCCGTCGCCTCGCAGGAGGCGATCAAGATGCTGGGGACCAACGGCGGCGGCTTCTTCAACGCCAACTCCGCCCATCCCTTCGAGAACCCCAACGCCCTGACCAATCTGGTCGAGATGCTGTGCATCTTCGCGCTGGGCGCCGGCCTGACCAACCTGTTCGGCCGCATGGTCGGCGACGAGCGCCAGGGTTGGGCGATCCTGGCCGCCATGGGCCTGCTGTTCGTCGCCGGCGTCGCCGTCGCCTACTGGGCCGAGGCGCAGGGCAACCCGGCCTTCGCGTCCTTCGGCATCGACGGCAGCGCCGGCAACATGGAGGGCAAGGAGACCCGCTTCGGCATCGCCGCGACGGCGCTGTTCGCCACCGTCACCACCGCCGCCTCCTGCGGCGCGGTCAATGCCATGCATGACAGCTTCATGCCGCTGGGCGGCATGGTGCCGATGATCAACATGATGCTGGGCGAGATCATCGTCGGCGGCGTCGGCGCCGGCCTCTACGGCATGCTGCTGTTCGCCATCGTCGCGCTGTTCGTCGCCGGGCTGATGGTCGGCCGCACCCCGGAATATCTCGGCAAGAAGCTGGAGGCGAAGGAGGTCAAGATGACCATGCTCGCCATCCTCTGCCTGCCGCTGATGATGCTGGGCTTCACCGCCGTCGCGGTGGTGCTCGACACCGGCACCGCGTCGATGGCCAATGCCGGGCCGCACGGCTTCTCCGAAGCGCTCTACGCCTATGTCTCGGGTGCCGCCAACAACGGCAGCGCCTTCGGCGGACTGACCGGCAACACGCCCTGGTACAATGTCACGCTGGCCATCGCCATGCTGGTCGGCCGCTTCCTGGTCATCGTGCCGATGATGGCGATTGCCGGCTCGCTGGCGTCCAAGGCCCGCGCCCCCGTTTCGGCCGGCACCTTCCCCACCCATGACGGCCTGTTCGTCGGGCTGCTGGTCGGCGTCATCCTGATCGTCGGCGGCCTCACCTTCTTCCCGGCTCTCGCCCTCGGCCCGGTGGTCGAGCATCTGGCGATGACCGCCGGCACCCTCTTCTGATCGGGAACGCTCCCATGCATGCCAAAAGCAAACGGTCCGGCCGGTCTTCGGCCAGCACCCTGCTGGACCCCGCCATCCTGGTGCCGGCCATCGGCGGCTCCATCGCCAAGCTCTCCCCGCGCCAGATGATCCGCAACCCGGTGATGTTCTGCGTCGAGGTGGTGGCGGCGCTCACCACCCTGCTGGTCCTGCGCGATGCCGTCACGGGGGCCGGGGTCTCCGGCTTCGCCGTCCAGATCGTCGTCTGGCTGTGGTTCACGCTGATCTTCGCCAACTTCGCCGAGGCGGTGGCCGAGGGGCGCGGCAAGGCCCAGGCCGCCAGCCTGCGCAAGACCCGCACCGAGACCAGCGCCAAAAAGCTGGAGAACGGCACCGTCCGCACGGTGCCCGCCACCGCGCTGAAGCCCGGCGACCTCGTGCTGGTCGAGGCCGGCGACATCATCCCGTCCGACGGCGAGGTGGTGGAGGGCGTCGCCTCGGTCAACGAGGCCGCCATCACCGGCGAATCCGCTCCGGTCATCCGCGAAAGCGGCGGCGACCGGTCGGCCGTCACCGGCGGCACCCAGGTGCTGTCCGACCAGATCAAGGTGCGCATCACCGCCGCCCCCGGCTCGACCTTCCTCGACCGCATGATCTCGCTGGTGGAGGGCGCCCAGCGCCAGAAGACCCCCAACGAGATCGCACTCAACATCCTGCTGGCCGGGCTGACCATCGTCTTCGTCATCGCCGTGGCGACGATCCCCAGCTTCGCCGCCTATGCCGGCGGGTCGGTCGGCGTGCTGGTGCTGGTGGCGCTGTTCGTCACGCTGATCCCGACCACCATCGGCGCGCTGCTGTCGGCCATCGGCATCGCCGGCATGGACCGTCTGGTCCGCTTCAACGTGCTCGCCATGTCCGGCCGGGCGGTGGAGGCGGCGGGCGACGTCGACACGCTGCTGCTCGACAAGACCGGCACCATCACGCTGGGCAACCGTCAGGCGGCCGAGTTCCTGCCGGTTGCCGGCGTCGGCGAGGAGGAGCTGGCCGATGCCGCCCAGCTCGCCTCGCTGGCCGACGAGACGCCGGAAGGCCGCTCCATCGTCGTGCTCGCCAAGGAGGAATACGGCATCCGCGCCCGCAGGATGGAGGAGATGCACGCCTATTTCGTCCCCTTCACCGCCCAGACCCGCATCAGCGGCATCGACACCGACGGCACGGTGATCCGCAAGGGCGCGGTGGACGCGGTTCTGGCCCACGTCAACGGGGCGCAACGCGTCGCCGTGGCCGGCGGCCGCGGGGTCACCACGCTGCACCCGGCCGCCGGCCCGGCGGAGCGCGAGATCCTCGCCATCGCGGAACGGGTTGCCAAGGCCGGCGGCACGCCGCTGGCGGTGGCGCGCGACGGCCGGCTGCTCGGCATCATCCACCTGAAGGACATCGTCAAGGGCGGCATCCGCGAACGCTTCGCCGCCCTGCGCCAGATGGGCATCCGCACGGTGATGATCACCGGCGACAACCCGATGACCGCCGCCGCCATCGCCGCCGAGGCCGGGGTGGACGATTTCCTCGCCCAGGCGACGCCGGAGGCCAAGCTCCAGCTGATCCGCGACGAGCAGGCGAAGGGCAAGCTGGTCGCCATGTGCGGCGACGGCACCAACGACGCGCCGGCGCTGGCCCAGGCCGATGTCGGGGTGGCGATGAACACCGGCACGGTGGCGGCGCGCGAGGCCGGCAACATGGTCGATCTCGACAGCGACCCGACGAAGCTGATCGAGATCGTCGAGATCGGCAAGCAGCTGCTGATGACCCGCGGCGCGCTCACCACCTTCTCCATCGCCAACGACGTGGCGAAGTATTTCGCCATCATCCCGGCAATGTTCCTCGCCTTCTACCCGCAGCTCCAGGCGCTGAACGTGATGGGGCTGCACAGCCCGGAAAGCGCCATCCTGTCGGCGATCATCTTCAACGCGCTGATCATCGTGGCGCTGATCCCGCTGGCCCTGCGCGGCGTGCGCTACCGCGCCGTCGGTGCCGCCTCGCTGCTGCGCCGCAACCTGCTGATCTACGGCCTTGGCGGCCTCGTGGTGCCCTTCGCCGGCATCAAGGCGATCGACCTGATCGTCACCGCCGCCGGCCTTGTTTGAGGAGCCTGTCATGTTGAAGGATCTGCGTCCCGCCCTGGTGATGACCGTCGCACTGACGGCGATCACCGGGCTTGCCTACCCGCTGGCCGTCACCGGCATCGCGCAAGTCCTGTTTCCGCATCAGGCCAACGGCAGCCTGATCGAACGGAACGGGACAACCGTCGGCTCCAGCCTGATCGGACAGGATTTCACCGCTGCTGGCTATTTCCACCCGCGCCCCTCAGCCACCACCGGTGCCGACCCCGCCGATCCGGCCAAGACCGTGCCGGCTCCCTACAATGCAGCGAACTCGATGGGCTCCAACCTCGGCCCGACGAGCAAGGCGCTGGTCGACCGCGTGCAGGCCGACGCCGAAAAGCTGAAGGCGGAAAACCCCGGCGCTCCGGTTCCGGTGGAACTGGTGACCACCTCGGGCAGCGGCCTCGACCCCGACCTGTCGCCGGCCGCCGCCGACTTCCAGGTGCCGCGCGTCGCCAAGGCCCGTGGCCTTCCGGAGGATGCCGTGCGCAAGCTGGTCGCCGACACCACGGAACCGCGCCCGCTCGGCTTCCTGGGCGAGCCGACCGTCAACGTCCTGGCGCTCAACCTCGCCCTGGATCGGGCGGCCGGCAAGGCAGCGGGCAAATAGCCGGCCGGGGCAGTGCAACGGGACTGTCGGAATCGGCTATCCTCCGCAACGGCCGGCGGAGTAATCCATAGCCGGGCTTGCGGCCGGGTTTGGGACCGCTTCTGGAGCGGGGGGAGCGGAAAGGGACGATGCCATGACCGACGAACAGAGCGAGCGCATTCAGGGCGACCGCGCCGGCCGGCCATCTCCCGACGCGCTGCTCCGTCAGGCGGCGAAGGAGGCGCAGGGGCGGCTCAAGATCTTTCTTGGTGCCGCCCCCGGCGTCGGCAAGACCTTCGAGATGCTGCAAACCGCCCAGGCCAAGCGCCGCGACGGCGTCGACATCGTCGTCGGGGTGGTCGAAACCCACGGCCGGCGCGAGACCGAAGCGCTGGTCGCCGGGCTGGAGGTGGTTCCGCGCCGCGCCATCGAGCACAAGGGCCATGTCCTGACCGAGATGGATGTGGACGCCATCCTCGCCCGCCGCCCGAAAATCGTGCTGGTCGACGAACTGGCCCACACCAACGCCGACGGCGGACGTCATCCGAAACGGTATCTCGACGTCGAGGAACTGCTGGCCGCCGGCATCGACGTCTACACCACCCTGAACATCCAGCATGTCGAGAGCCTGAACGACGTCGTCGCCAAGATCACCCGCGTCCGCGTCCGCGAGACGGTGCCGGACTCGATCCTCGACCGGGCCGACGACATCGAGGTCATCGACATCGCGCCCGACGACCTGATCCAGCGCCTCCAGCAGGGCAAGGTCTATGTCCCGCGCACGGCCGAGCGGGCGATCCGGCATTACTTCTCGCCCGGAAACCTGACGGCACTCCGCGAACTGGCGCTGCGGCGCACCGCCGACCGCGTCGACGAGCAGCTGCTGACCCACATGCAGGCGCACGCCATCTCCGGCCCCTGGGCCGCCGGGGAGCGGCTGCTGGTCTGCATCAACGAGGACGCCAGCGGCGGCGCCCTGGTCCGTTACGCCCGCCGTCAGGCCGAACGGCTGCGCGCCCGCTGGGGCGCCATCCATGTCGAGACAAGCCGGGCGCTGCGCCTGAGCGAGGCCGACCGCGACCGCATCGCCGACACGCTGCGGCTGGTGGAACGGCTGGGCGGCGAGGCGGTCACGCTGCCCGGCAGCGATGTCGCCGACACCGTCGTCGACTATGCGCTGACCAACAACGTCACGCACATCGTCATCGCCAAATCCACCCGTCCGCGCTGGTCGGAACTGCTGCACGGGTCCGTGGCGCACAGCCTGATCCGCCGGGCGGGCGACATCAGCGTGCATGTCATCGCCGCCGGTTCCGGCGCCGCGCTTCCCGCCAGGACGGTCAGGACGGAAGCGGCCCGGCAGCGGGCCTTCGCCTGGTGGCCCTACGTCGCCAGCACGGGCTATGTCGCGGCGGCGCTGGGCGCCGGCCATGTGCTGCACCGGGTGCTGGCCCTCAACAACATGGCGCTGGTCTTCCTGACCGCCGTGCTGGCGAGCGCCGTCACCGGCGGGCTGGCGCCGTCGCTCTATGCCAGCGTAATCAGTGTCCTGGCCTTCAACTATTTCTTCCTGCCGCCGCTCTACACCTTCACCATTTCCGATCCCGAGAACATCGTCGCCCTGCTGGTCTTCGCCGTCGTCTCGGTGATCGCCAGCAACCTGACCGCCCGTGTCCGTGCCCAGGCGGTGACCGCGAGGCTCCGCGCCAAGACGACGGAAGACCTCTACCAGTTCAGCCGCAAGTTGGCCGGCGTGGTGACCATGGACGATTTGCTGTGGGCCACCGCCTATCAGATCGCCGCCATGCTGAAGGTCCATGTCGTCCTGCTGCTGCCAGAGAGTGGCCCAGGGGAAGGCCATGGGAAAGGCAGTGTCGCGGTCAGGGCCGGCTATCCGCCGGAGGACGTCATCGAGGACGCCGATCTGGCCGCAGCGGTCTGGGCATGGGAAAACAACCGACCGACCGGCAAGGGCGCGGACACGCTGCCCGGCGCCAAGTGGCTGTTCCTGCCGATGCGCACCGGGCGCGGAGTCGTCGGGGTGGTCGGCATCGACACCGGCGGCGGAAAGGGGCGGACCGGCGGTTACCTGACACCGGACGAACGCCGGCTTCTCGACGCGCTGATCGATCAGGCCGCCCTGGCAATCGAACGTGTGACGCTGGCCGAGGATGTCGACCGCAGCAAGCTGGCGGCGGAAACCGAACGGCTGCGCTCGGCCCTGCTCACCTCGATCTCGCACGACCTGCGCACGCCCCTGGCCTCCATCCTGGGTTCGGCGACCAGCCTCGTCGGCTATGGACCGATGATGGACGAGGAGGACCGGCGCGACCTCGCGGCGACCATCCAGGAGGAGGCGGAACGGCTCAACCGCTTCATCGCCAACCTGCTGGACATGACGCGGCTGGAATCGGGGGCCATCCGGCCGCGCACCGGTGCGGTCGACCTGTCCGAGGTGGTCGGCAGCGCGTTGGAGCGGGTGTCCCGCATCCTCGCCGGCCATCGGGTCGAGGTCGATCTTGCCGCCGGCCTGCCGATGGTGGACATCGATGCCGTATTGATCGAACAGGCGCTGTTCAACCTGCTCGACAATGCCGGCAAATACGCGCCGGCCGGGTCGACGATCACGGTGCGCGGACGGCAGGACGGCGCCCTCGTCCGCATCGAGGTGCTGGACGAGGGCGGCGGCATTCCGCCCGAGGATGTGGAGCGCATCTTCGACAAGTTCTACCGTGTCCATGCCCAGGACCGGCAGCGCGCCGGCACCGGGCTGGGTCTGGCGATCTGCCGGGGCTTCGTCGAGGCAATGGGCGGGACGGTCACGGCCGGCAACCGCCGCGACCGCAGCGGCGCCGTCTTCACCCTGACCCTCCCCAAGGCAGCCGACATGTCCGGATATGAAGAGGAAGCCGCCGCATGAAATCGGACTCCATCCCGCTGCGCGTGCTCGTCGTCGATGACGAACCGCCGATCCGGCGCTTTCTGCGCACCAGCCTGACGGCCCAGGGATACGACATCGTCGAGGCGGAGGACGGGACAAAGGCGCTGGAGGAGGTGCGGCGGCGCTCCCCCGATCTGCTGGTCCTCGATCTCGGGCTGCCGGGCATCGACGGGCTGGAGGTTATCCGCCGCCTGCGCGGAAGTGGCGTGACCCTGCCGATCATCGTGCTGTCCAGCCGGGTCGACGAGGCCGGAAAGGTCGAGGCGCTCGATCTGGGGGCCGACGACTATGTGACCAAGCCCTTCGGGGTCGAGGAGCTGCTGGCCCGCATCCGCACGGCCATGCGCCACAAGCTCCAGCAGCAGGGCGAACGGCCGCTGTTCCGCAGCGGCGACCTGACGGTCGATCTGGTCCGGCGCATCGTCACCGTGCGCGGCGAGGACGTGAAACTGTCGCCGCGCGAATACGACCTGCTGCGCCTGCTGGTGGCGCATGCCGGCAAGGTGCTGACCCACCGCTTCATCCTCAAGGAGGTGTGGGGCGGTGAAACCGACATCCAGTACCTACGGATTTACATCCGTCAGTTGCGGCAGAAGATCGAGCCCGATCCGGAACGGCCCCACCACATCCTGACCGAGACGGGGGTCGGATACCGGCTGCGCGCACCCGATTGAGGCGGATACACTTTCCCCGCCGACAGCCGCCGGCACATGGTTTCATGACGATTCGATGACGGGTGGCAGCAAGCCAATTCCCGCTCTTGACCTTGGCCGGCCAGGGGAGTAGAGGGGCGGCATCGTCACCGCATGATCGTTCCCTCCGCCCTGCCCGCCGGGCCGGCGGCCGGATCGAAAAGGCAAGAGATGGACAGCCCCAGTAGTCGATCTACTCACATTCCCCTGACGACGCCGTTCGCGGGCTGACCTCTTGTAAGGGGTTCACCCGCGGCCCGTCGTCTTCGGGCCGATCAGAGGTGGACCATGGTGAAGCTCCTCACCATCCCGGTTTCCATGCGCCGCCGCCCCGACGGGCGCGGGTGCTTTTCCGTGACGGGCGACCTGCGCCCGCCAAGTCGCTGACCCCACGCCACTCCTCCTGAAAATCCGCACCGGCGCCTCTGCTGCGCCGCTACCGTTTTCCTTGCCGGCCGGTCCCGCGACGGGACCGCAGGATGGATCGTCATGGTCTGGATCAACACGAATGTTTCGGTGAAGGCTACCGACGCCGCGCCGAACCGGTGGGACGTGGTCGCCCTGCCGCTGGTCATCGGCCTGCTGGCCCTGCTCGCCATCGGCGGCCATCAGATGGCCCTGCCGCTGAACAGCGTCGAAGAGGTGCCGGTCACGCTGGACCCCTGGATGCTGCCGGAATACGCCCTGCGCTCGACCCTGCGGATGCTGGCGGCGATGGCGGCTTCGCTGCTGTTCACCTTCACCTATGCCACGCTGGCGGCCAAGAGCCGGCGGGCCGGCATGCTGCTCATCCCGGTGCTGGACGTGCTCCAGTCGGTGCCCGTGCTCGGCTACATCTCCTTCACCGTCGTCTTCTTCCTGGGGCTTTTCCCCGGCAGCGTGCTGGGAGCCGAGTGCGCGGCGATCTTCGCCATCTTCACCAGCCAGGCCTGGAACATGGCCTTCAGCTTCTACCAGTCGCTGCGCACCGTTCCGCGCGACCTGGACGAGGCGGCGACCGGCTTCGGCTTTTCCGGCTGGCAGCGCTTCTGGACGCTGGAGGCGCCCTACGCGGCCCCCGGCCTGGTGTGGAACATGATGATGTCGATGTCCGGCGGCTGGTTCTTCGTCGTCGCGTCGGAGGCGATCACCGTGGGCGACCACACCATCACCCTGCCCGGCATCGGCTCCTACCTCGCCAAGGCCATCGACGGGCAGCGGCTGGACGCCGTCGGCTGGGCGGTGCTGGCGATGCTGCTGGTCATCCTGGCCTATGACCAGCTGCTGTTCCGCCCGCTGGTCGCCTGGGCCGACAAGTTCCGGGTCGAGCTGACCGGGGCGCAGGAGGTCCCGGAATCCTGGCTGCTCACCCTTTTCCAGCGCACCCGCTTCTTCCGCGCCGTCTTCGCGCCGTTCGAGCGGATGCTCGGCCGGCTGGTCTGGCTGCGCCTGCCGGTGGGCGGCGCGAGCCGCGGTGCGGCGGGCGGCCGGCGGGCGGGCGGGCGGCTGCTCGACCGGGTGCCGGCGCGGGCCGTCGATATCGTCTGGTACCTGCTGCTGGCGGTGGCGGGCCTGTGGGCCGGCTGGTCGATGATTGCCTTCGTCTCCTCCGGCGTCGACTGGGGCGATGTCGGCACCGTGCTTCTGCTCGGCGGTGCCACGCTGCTGCGGGTGATCGTGCTGATCGCGGTGGCGACGCTGGTCTGGGTCCCGCTGGGCGTGCTGATCGGGCTGCGGCCCCGGCTGGCGGAGAAAGTCCAACCGGCCGCCCAGTTCCTCGCCGCCTTCCCGGCCAACCTGCTGTTCCCGGTCGCGGTGGTCGCCATCGTCCGCTTCGACCTGAACCCGGACGTCTGGCTCAGCCCGCTGATGATCCTCGGCACCCAGTGGTACATCCTGTTCAACGTCATTGCCGGGGCCACCGCCTTTCCCGGCGACCTGAAGGAGGCGGCGGCCAATTTCCGCATCCGCGGCTGGCAATGGTGGCGCGACGTCATGCTGCCGGGCGTTTTTCCCTACTACGTCACCGGGGCGGTCACCGCGTCCGGCGGGTCGTGGAACGCCAGCATCGTGGCGGAGGCGGTGAACTGGGGCGACACCCGGCTGACCGCCCATGGCTTGGGCAGCTACATCGCCCAGGCCACCGAGGCCGGCGACTATCCCCGCATCGTGCTGGGCATCGCCGTCATGTCGCTGTTCGTCATCCTGTTCAACCGTCTGCTGTGGCGTCCGCTCTATGCGTTCGCCGAGCGCCGCCTGCGCCTCGCCTGAGGAGGACCCCGCCATGCTGAACACCCGCAACACCACCATCTTCGAACTGAGCGGCGTCCGTCAGGCCTATGCCAAGCCGTCGGGGCAGGATTACGTCGTGCTCGACAATGTCGACCTGACCTTGCGCGACGGCGAGATCGTCGGGCTGCTCGGCCGCTCCGGCTCCGGCAAATCGACGCTGCTGCGCATCGTCGCCGGGCTGGTCAAGCCGACCGGCGGCTCCGTCCGCCATCATGGCGAGCCGGTCGCCGGCCCGACCGACGGGGTGGCGATGGTCTTCCAGACCTTCGCCCTCTTCCCCTGGCTGACCGTCTGGGAAAACGTCATGGCCGGCCTGAAGGCCAAGGGCGTGCCCGCCCGCGAGGCCGAGGCGCGGACCGAGGAGGCCATCGACCTGATCGGTCTGTCCGGCTTCGAATCCGCCTATCCCAAGGAGCTGTCCGGCGGCATGCGCCAGCGGGTGGGGTTCGCCCGCGCGCTGGTGGTCCATCCGGAAATCCTGCTGATGGACGAGCCCTTTTCCGCCCTCGACGTGCTGACGGCGGAGACTCTGCGCACCGACCTGCTCGACCTGTGGATGGAGCGGCGGCTGCCGATCAAGTCGATCCTGATGGTGACCCACAACATTGAGGAGGCGGTGCTGATGTGCGACCGCATCCTGGTCTTCTCCTCCAACCCCGGCCGGGTGGCGGCGGAGATCCGGGTTAACATCGCCCACCCGCGCAACCGCCTGGACCCGCAGTTCCGCGCCATGGTGGACGACATCTATGGCCGGATGACCGCGCGCAAGCCGCTGGTGGCATCGTCGCCGGCCGCCAAGCAGCCGCCGGCCCATGCCGTGCCGCTGGAGCATGTGTCGACCAACCTGCTGGCCGGCCTGCTGGAGACGCTCGCCTCGCCGGCCTACCATGGCAAGGCGGACCTGCCGCATCTGGCCGCAGCGCTCCAGCATGAGATCGACGACCTGTTCCCGATTGCCGAGACGTTGCAGATGCTGGGTCTGGCGGAGGTGGCGGAGGGCGACATCCACCTGACCGAGCCCGGCCGGCTGTTCGCCGAATCCGGCCTGGATGACCGCAAGCGGCTGTTCGCGGAGCATCTGATCCGCTACGTGCCGCTGGCGGCCCACATCCACGGCCTGCTGAAGGAACCGGCGACCCAGCGCGTGCCGAGCAGCCGCATCCGGGCCGAACTGACGCCCTTCATGAGCGAGGGCTATGCCGAGGAGACGCTGAAGGCCGTCACCAGCTGGGCACGCTATGCCGAGCTGTTCACCTACGACGACGAGACCGAGACCTTCGCGTTCGAGGATGCGGACTGAACGGACGGCCGGAGCCGTTGACAGGAGCCGGCCCCGTCACATCAGCGAAAGCCGGATCGGCACCGACGCTTCCCGTCGGCTGTCCGGTCCGGCATCTTCCCGGTGCCGTCCGCAGGTCAGAGATGGCGGCCGCTCATTTGCGGGCGCATTTCTTCACATCGTCTTCGCTGATCGAAAAGGCATAGGCCTCGGTCCCCGACAGGGCGACATTGCGCAGGACGCAGGTGCGCCCCTTCTTGTCCTTCATGCTGACGTCCCAGGTCCCCGGCTTGACGTCGCTGAGCTTCAGGCGCTCATCGGCCTCGACCGTCTTGTCCTTGTCGTTCAGCGTCTGGTTCTTGCCCCACTTGTTCGTGCCGGGTTCGGCAAGCTTCAGCTCGGTGATGGTTTCCGTGGTCAGGTTCCAGAACTTCAGCGTCTGGGCCGTCTGGGCCTGCGCCGTCGTGACGAACGATCCTGCGCACAGCAGCAGGACGGGGATCAGGCTGTTTCGCTTCATGGTTTTTCCTCCCTTGGGTTGCTCAAGGCACGCGCGATCTGAACACAGGCCAGGAAGAAGCGGAATGCGACAATGGGATAAGCTGATTGTGCGATGCGCGTCTCGCGAGTGGCGAGAGGCCACGCAACGGTGGCACAACCCAGGGCACGGGCTGCCGGCGACCGCCCGCACACCATCAAGGGGGGTGGTCAAATCGTCTCGCCACCGCCGAATGGCTTGACTGGACAAGACTGCGCGTGAAGGTTGGTCGCGGCTTTCCTCAACAGCCGGCTCCTCCGTATGGCCCGCCGCCAGACCGCGCGCAACACGCATGCCTCCCTCCGGATCGGCGTTTCCGCCGGTACGGTCGGACTGCGCCGCGCGCTGGTCGGCTGGCTTGCCGTCCTGGCTCTGCTGATCCAGGTGGCGGTTCCCGATCTGGCCATGGCGGCACGGGCACAGGCGGGATTGCCCGCGGGGTTCCTGACCGCCCCGACGGCGGCCGACCATTGCGGCACCCTCCCATCCGATGCACAGGACAGCGAAGGGCTGGCTGGCGGAGACCATGCCGGCGAAGGCCATGACGGGTCCGGCCATCCCGTCATGGATCATGACGGCCTCTGCGCCTTCTGCCTTGCGCTCGGCACCCATGGCCTGCTCCCCGGTTCCGCCGTCGTCCGGCCGCAGGCCGTCCATCGCGTGCCGGTTGTCGCACCGGTTGCCACCGGCATTCACCCGGACGACCATTTCCTGACCTGTCTCAATCCCCGCGCTCCGCCGGTGTGACGGCCTATTCCCCGTCATCACCGGACCATCATTCCGTTCAGGAGCGCATCATGACCCGCATCATTTCCCTGGCGCTCGCCGCCGGGACCCTTTGCCTTGCCCTGTCCGCCGGCAGCGCCGCTGCGCATGTCACACTGGAAACCCGTGAAGCGCCGGCCGGCAGCTATTACAAGGCGGTGCTCAAGGTCGGCCACGGCTGCGACGGCTCGCCGACCACCGCCATCCGCGTCCGCCTGCCCGACGGGGCGGTGCTGGCCAAACCGATGCCGAAGCCGGGCTGGACCCTGGCGACCAAGGAAGGCCCCTACGCCCAGCCTTATGAGTCGCATGGCCGCAGCATCACCCAGGGCGTCACTGAAATCGCCTGGACCGGCGGCAGCCTGCCCGACGCCTGGTACGACGAGTTCGTCTTTCAGGTCGTGCTGCCCAAGCAGCCCGCCGGCACCATGATTTACATCCCGGTGGTGCAGGAGTGCGAGAAAGGCGTCCACCGCTGGATCGAGATCCCCGAAGCCGGCAAACCGGCGGACGATTATCGGGAGCCGGCACCGGGCCTCAAGCTGACCGAACCCAAGCAGCACTGACGGCGCCCCGGCACCGGCCGGAAGATCGGGCTGCATGCCGGCTGCCGCGATGGCTGAACGGCATGCAGCCCCTTGGCCGTACCCTCCACGATAGCGAGGCATCCTCATGCGTCCCAGCCCGCGTCGCAGGCTTACGGGTCTGTCCGTCCTCTTCTTCGCCGTGCTGCTCCTCGCCGCCCTGCCGCGAACCGGTTGGGCCCATGCCGTCCTGATGGAGTCCGTGCCGGCCGACGGCGCCAGCCTCGACGCCGCGCCGGCAGCCCTGTCGCTGGAGTTCAATGAGCCCGTCACCCCCGTCCGCATCCAACTGCTTGACCAGCAGGGGCGGGATATGGCCGATCCGCAGGGTGCGCTGGCGGAGGACAACCGCGTCCGCCTCGCCCTGCCACCGGGGCTGCCGAAGGGCCTGTATGTCGCCAGCTATCGCGTCACCTCCGCGGATGGGCATCCCGTCGCCGGCTCTTTCACGTTCGGGATCGGCGTGACGCCGGCACCGACGACCGGCACGCCTCCGGTGGACGATCCGTCCCGGGCTACCGCCTTCGCCGGGCTGCTGCTGCGGGCGATGCACTATGCCGCCCTGCTGGCGGGGACCGGGGGCGGCCTGTTCCTGGTGCTGGTGACCGGACGCTGGGCACCGCTCAACGACCGCCTGAAGCCGGTTCTTTGTCTCACGCTGCTGGTGGCCGGTCTGTCGGCGGTGCTTCTGGTGGGAGTGACCGGTGCGACTCTGGCCGGTCAGCCGCTTGCCACCCTGGCGACAGGCGCCCCCTGGACCACCGGGGCGGGGAGCAGCGTCGGCCTCAGCGCCGGCATCGCTCTGCTGGCCCTGCTCTGCTCGGCTTGCGGCTTGGCCATCGAGGCCCGTTCCGCGATGGGACCGGCGTTGCTGGTGGCGGGGGCATTGCTGGGGGCCGCCTCGCTGGCCGCCACCGGCCACGCCGCCACGGCTCCTCCCCGCTGGCTGAGTGCGCCGCTCGTCGGCCTGCACGGACTGATGGCGGCCTTCTGGGTCGGCGCCTTCTGGCCGCTGTCCATGGCACTGCGCCTGGAATCCCCGGCCGAGGCCGCAAGGCTGACCCGCCGCTTCTCGCGGATCGCCATCGGTGCCGTGGCCATTCTGGCCGGAGCCGGCATGGTTCTGTCCGCGATCCAACTCCAGTCCGTCCAGGCCATCCTCTCCAGCGGCTATGGCTGGGTATGGCTGGGCAAGATGCTGGCGGTCCTGCTGCTGCTCGGGCTGGCGGCATGGAACCGGCAAGTCCTGACCCCTGCCCTGGACCAGAGTGGCGACCGGAATGGTGGCCGCGCCGTCAGGTCCCTGCGGCGGAGCATCGGCCTGGAGATGGCGGCGGCAGGCACCGCCCTGCTGCTGACGGCGGCCTTCGCCCTGACGCCGCCGCCGCGCGCCCTCCATGCAAGCGAGGAGAAGCCTCCGGCCGGCTTTTCCGCCGTCGCGGTGAAAGGCGGGCTCATCGCCCTCATCGATGTCGGCCCGGCCATGCCTGGACGCAACGGCGTTCGGCTTCACCTTCAGAACGAGGACGGCAAACCGGTTACAGCCCGTGAGGTGACGATGAATTGGGAGCTTCCTTCGGCGGGTGTGGCTCCGCTGCGGCATGCCCTGACGAGCTTCGGTCCCGGCTTCTTCGGAGCCGACGACACGACGCTGCCGCTGGCCGGGCAATGGTCGTTGCGTCTTGAGGTGCTGATCGACGATTTCGACAAGCGGGTGTTCCAGACGGAGGTTCCGATCAGGGAAACGCCGGCAAGCACGGAGGGGATTCCCACGAGCCCGAACCTTCGCTAGAATCGAGCCCGGTCCCGCCATCCACGGTCTTCGATCCCATGGCCAACAGCGCTGACACCTCCAGCCCGTCCATCGATCTCCGCTGTGACCATTGCGGCCGGCCACATGGGCAGATGCTTCGTTGCCTGCCCGACGGCCGTTGGCTGTCGCCCGACAACGGGTGGATCGACGCCAACGGCGACCAGGCGTCCTGGCCGGATGTCGTCGACTACGCCCGTCTGCGTCACTCGCGTGCCGTTGTCGGTCTCTACCGTCAGTCGGCAGCGGCAAGGATGGCCGCTGAAGACCATCACCGGCTCTGTCGGCGTTGCCACTTCGTGACCGGTCGCGAGAAACATCGACGGGTGGCGCGGCTGCGGGCCCTCACGCGCTTCGCCCTCGGCGACCTGTTCGACGGCACCTACGCCGTCTGAGCGGCGGCCGGACACGCGCGGGCAAGCCCAGCGCATAAGTCACTGAAGACCGACATTTTTTATTCCCCCGGACCGGCCGCATAGCATCGCGCCGATGGCGAAAGCGCGCAGAATTGATGCGGCGCAGCAACGCAAACGTTTGCGCAAACGTTTCGATGGCGCTAGCTTCGACCGGTCCCGCCCAGTTGGAGCCGCTTTGCGATGAAACGGATTGGCCTTCTCAATGCCCCGCTCAGCCACGCGATTGCCTCGCTTGGCCATACGCAGGCGTTGGTCATCGCCGATGCCGGGCTGCCGATTCCGGCCGGACCGGAGCGGATCGACCTCGCGGTGACGCCGGGCCTGCCGTCCTTCCTCGACATCCTCGACGCGGTGGCGGACGAGATGATGGTGGAACGCGTGGTGATCGCGGCCGAGATGACGATTGCCAATCCGTCCCTGCGCGCCCAGCTGTCCGTCCGGCTGGACCGCATGGCCGCGGCGCAGGGCCGGCAGATCGCGGTGGAGGAAGTCCCCCATGAGGAGTTTAAGCGGCTGACCGTGTCCTCCTCCGCCGTGGTGCGCACGGGCGAGTGCAGCCCCTACGCCAACATCCTTCTCTATTCCGGTGTAACCTTCTGAGCGCAGAGGGCGTGATGGATTCCCGATCCGGATTCCTGCTCGACCTCCAGGGGGTCGGCAAAGGCTTCAACGGCGTGACGGTGCTGGACGGGGTGGATTTTCGCCTGCGTGCCGGCGAGGTCATGGCCCTGATCGGCGAGAATGGCGCCGGCAAATCGACGCTGATGCGGATCGTCACCGGCATCGTCCAGCCCGACAGTTCCAGTGCGATGACGTTCCGCGGCCAGCCGGTGCGCTTCACCGCGCCGCGGCAGGCCATCGACGCCGGCATTGCGATGATCCATCAGGAACTGAACCTGTTGCCCCATTTGTCGGTGGCCGACAACATCTGGCTGGGGCGCGAGCCGCGCAACCGGCTGGGCCTGATCGACCGCGGCCGCATGCGGCGCGAAGCCAAGGCCCTGCTGGAGCGGCTGCGCCAGACCATCGATCCGGACTGCCCGGTCGGAAGCCTCAGCGTCGGGCAGCAGCAGATGGTGGAGATCGCCCGCGCCCTGTCGCTGAACGCCGAACTGATCGTCATGGACGAACCGACCGACGCGCTGACCGACGTCGAGACCGCCGTCCTGTTCGAGGTCATCCGCGGCCTGAAGGCCGACGGCAAGGGCATCGTCTACATCTCGCACCGGCTGGGTGAGATCTTCGCGCTGTGCGACAGCGTCACGGTCCTGCGCGACGGGCACATGGTCCATCGCGGGGCGGTCGCCGATCTCGACGAGGCGGCCCTGATCCGCCACATGGTCGGCCGCTCGATCACCGACCAGTACCCCTATCTGCCCTGTCCTGCCGGGGCCGAGCGGCTGACGGTGGGGGGATTGAGCGCCGACGGCGTGAACGACGTCAGCTTCAGCGCCGCCGGTGGCGAGATTCTGGGATTTGCCGGGCTGATGGGCGCCGGGCGGACCGAACTGGGCAAGGCGATCTTCGGCGCCAGCCGGCTGCGCGCCGGCAGCGTCCGCGTCGATGGCGCCGAGGTCCGGCTGCGCCATCCCCGCGACGGCGTCGCCGCCGGCATCGCCTATGTGCCCGAAGACCGCAAGGCCGAGGGGCTGATCCAAGGCCATTCGATCCGCACCAACATGTCGCTGGCGGCGCTCAAGCAGCTTTGCGGCCCCGGCGGTGTCGTCCGGCAGGCCGACGAGCGGTCGGCCGTCGACCGCTTCATGGCTGCCTTCGCCGTCAAGGCGCATGGCATCGGGGCGGAGGTGCGGACGCTGTCCGGCGGCAACCAGCAGAAGATCTCGCTGGCCAAGGCGCTGATGCTGTCGCCCAGAATCGTGATTCTCGACGAGCCGACGCGCGGCGTCGATGTCGGCGCACGGCGCGAGATCTACGGCCTGATCAACGATTTGAAGGCCAAGGGCCTGTGCATCCTGCTGATGTCCTCGGACATGCCGGAACTGCTGGGCCTGTCGGACCGCATCCTCGTGATGGCGGGGGGGCGGATCACCGGCCGCTTCGGCCGGGACGAGGCGACCCAGGAAAAGATCATGGCCTGCGCGATCGGCTGACGGGCAGGAAGAGAGACGACGATGACCACGCTGAAACGCTTCCTGTCCCGCAACAAGCCGCTGGTCGGCCTGATCGTGCTGATGGCCGCCGTCGCGGTCATGAGCCCCAGCTTCATGACCGTCGACAATCTGCTGAACATCCTGCGGCAGACCTCGATCAACGCGGTGATCGCGGTCGGCATGACCTACGTCATCCTGTCCGGCGGCATCGACCTGTCGGTCGGATCGGTGCTGGCCTTCTGCGGCGCCGTCTGCGCCTGGCTGGTGGCCGGGGACCTGTCGATCTGGCTGGCGATCCCGCTCAGCCTGCTGCTGGGTGCCGGCCTGGGCGCCATCAACGGCGTCGTCATCGGCACCGGCGGCGTGCAGCCCTTCGTCGCCACGCTGGTCGCCATGACGATGCTGCGCGGCGCCACGCTGGTCTTCACCGACGGGCGGCCGATCACCACCGGGACCGGTGCGGCGGCCGATGCGTTCTGGAGCGTCGGCGGCGGCTATCTGCTCGGCATTCCGGTACCGGTGGTCGTGGCGGCGGCGGTCTTCGCCGTCTGCGGCCTCGTCCTGACCCGCACCCGCTTCGGCCGCTACACCTATGCGGTCGGCGGCAACGAGGTGGTGGCGCGGCTGTCCGGCATCCGCGTCAATCTGGAAAAGACGACGATCTACGCCCTGTCGGGCCTGCTGGCGGCACTGGCCGGCGTCATCCTGACTGCCCGGCTGGAAAGCGCGCAGCCGACCGCCGGAGCCGGTTACGAGCTGGATGCCATCGCCGCCGTCGTGGTCGGCGGCACCAGCCTGTCCGGCGGCAAGGGCACCCTGTTCGGCACGCTGGTCGGCGCCCTCATCATCGGCGTGCTGAACAACGCGCTGAACCTGATGGACGTCTCCTCCTATTACCAGATGATCGCCAAGGGCGCGGTCATCCTGCTCGCGGTGCTCGCCGACAGCCGCAAATCGCCGTAAGGCGACCGCTTCACCGGATCGGCCCCCCTTTGGACCCGTTGCCTGGCCCAATCAGACGAACAAAAGCGATGAGGAAGGAATCCAACCATGCGTAAGCTTCTGACCGCGGCCACCGTCGCCGCCACCGCCCTGCTCGCCTCGGCCAACGCCCAGGCGGCCGACACCATCGCCCTGGTCGTCTCGACCCTCAACAACCCGTTCTTCGTCACGCTGAAGAACGGGGCGGAAGCCAAGGCCAAGGCGCTGGGCTACAATCTGCTGGTCCTCGACTCCCAGAACGACCCGGCCAAGGAACTGGCCAATGTCGAGGATGTGGTGAACAAGAAGGTCAAGCTTCTGCTGGTGAATCCGACCGATTCCGACGCCGTCCGCTCGGCGGTCCGTTCGGCCAACCGCGCCAAGATTCCGGTGGTGACGCTCGACCGCTCGGCCAATGGCGGCGAGGTCGCGTCGCACATCGCGTCGGACAACGTCGCCGGCGGCCGGATGGCCGGCCAGCTGGTGGTCGACATGCTGAAGGGCCAGGGCGCCGTCGTCGAGTTGCAGGGCCTGCCGGGCGCGTCGGCCGCCCGCGACCGCGGCAAGGGCTTCCACGAGGCGGTGGACAAGGCCAGCGGCCTGAAGGTGGTGGCGAGCCAGCCGGCCGACTTCGACCGCACCAAGGCGCTGAACGTCATGGAGAACATCCTCCAGGCCCAGCAGAAGATCGACGTGGTGTTCGCCCACAACGACGAGATGGCGCTGGGTGCCGCCAAGGCGATCCAGGCATCCGGCCGCAAGATCCCGGTGGTCGGCTTCGACGGCACCGACGAGGGCGTCGCCGCGGTCAATGCCGGCACCCTGACGGCGACGGTCGCCCAGCAGGCCGGCCTGATCGGCGAGAAGGGTGTCGAGACCGCCGACAAGGTCCTGAAGGGCGAGAAGGTCCCGGCCTTCACGCCGGTTGAGTTGAAGATGGTGACGAAGTAAAGCACGGGCCCGCCTCTGCCGGCGCGGCCAAGGGGGCTGGCACCGGCGGGGGCGGAACGTGTTGAGGAGAGCGGCGGCATGGTGACGATCAGGGATGTGGCCCGCGAGGCCGGCGTGTCGATGAGCACCGTCTCCCACGTCATCAACGCCACCCGCTTCGTGGCGCCGGAAACTGAACAGCTGGTGCGCGCCGCCATCGACCGGCTGGGCTACACGCCGAACGGCATCGCGCGGGCGCTGAAGGGCAACCGCACCCGCACGCTCGGGATGATCGTCACCGCCAGTTCCAACCCCTTCTTCGCCCATGTGATCCACGGGCTGGAGACGGTCAGTTCCGACCGCGGCTACAGCCTGATCCTGTGCAACACCGACGATGAGCCGGACAAGCAGCTCCGCGCCTTCGAGGCCCTGCACAACCGGCGGATCGACGGGCTTGCGGTGCTGACCAGCAACGCCGATCCCGGCTTTCTCGACAATGTGCAGGCGCGGGCGCCCGATCTGCCGCTGCTGCTGCTCGACACCGACCCGCATCCGGGCGCCTGCACGGTGACCGACGATTCAGTGATGGGCGGACGGCTGGCGGCACGGCTGCTGGCGGAACGCGGCTTCCGCCGCATCGCCTGCATCACCGGTCCGGGGCGCCATCCGCGCTCCCGCGCCCGGCTGGCCGGCCTCGTCGAGGAGTTGGGCAAGGCCGGCCTGACGCTGGAGCCGGGGCTGCTGCGCGAGGCCGACCTGACCATTGCCGGCGGTTACGCGGCGGCGGCATCGCTGCTCGACGGGGGGGAGCCGCCGGAGGCGGTCTTCGCCTTCAACGATCTGATGGCGGCCGGCGTGCTGCGCGCTGCGGCCGAACGTGGGCTGGCCGTGCCGGACCGCCTGTCGGTCTTGGGGTACGACGACATCGAACTGGCCGCCTACCTCACCCCGCCCTTGTCCACCATCCGCCAATCCGCGGGCCTGCTGGGCGCCCGCGCGGCGGAGTTGCTGATCGACCATCTCGAAGACGGCCGGCCCCTGCCCGACCTGTTGTCCCTGCCGCCCGACCTCGTGCTCCGCGCCTCGGTCGGCTGGCCCTGTGCGAGGCTTTCATGACGTCAAACCGCCCTATCGTCGTCTTCGGCAGCGTCAACATCGACGTCTGCGCCTATTCCGACCGGCTTCCCCGTCCCGGCGAGACCGTGCATGGCACCGGCTACGCCATGGGGCTGGGCGGCAAGGGCGCCAACCAGGCCGCAGCATCCGCCCGGCTGGGCGGATCGGTCGAGATGGTCGGCCGGACCGGCGGCGATGCCTTCGGCGAGATGGCGCGCAGCCGGCTGGCCGGCTTCGGCGTGCGGACCGGCCACCTGTCGAACGACGCGGCCAACCCGACCGGGATCGCGGTGATCGGCGTCGAATCCTCCGGCGAGAACTGCATCACCGTGATCGGCGGCGCCAACATGGCGGTGAGCGAGCAGGACGTGGCCCAGGCCGCCCCGCTGTTCGCCGAGGCGTCCGTGCTGCTGCTTCAGCTGGAAATCCCGCTCGGCGCCGGGCTGGCCGCGGCAAGCGCGGTGCGGGCCGGCGGCGGCCGCATCATCCTGGACCCGGCGCCGGCCCCGCATGGCGGGCTGGCCGCCGACGTCTTCCGGGCCGTCGATGCCATGACCCCGAACGAGACGGAGACCGAATCCCTGGTCGGGCTGCGGCCGACGACCCCGGACGAGGCCGCCGTAGCGGCGGAGCGGCTGGCCGAGCGCGGCCTGTCCATCGCCATCGTCAAGATGGGCGCCAAGGGCGTCTACTTCCGCGGCCCGGGGCAGCAGGGCTTCATCCCGCCCTTCCCGGTGACGGCGGTCGACACCGTCGCGGCCGGCGACTGCTTCAACGGCGGGCTCGCCTTCGCGCTCGCCCGCGGCGACGATCTGGCTGGCGCGGTGCGCTTCGCCGCCGCCTGCGGGGCGCTCGCCACCACCCGCGCCGGTGCTGCGGACTCGGCCCCGACGCTGGCGGAGGTGGCGGCGCTGCTGGGGTGATCGGGATCGCCCCGCGCCGCTACACGGCGTCCTGGGTCACCGCTCCATCCCCGGCATTCGATGCGGCCTCGCCCCGCCGCAGCTTGTGCAGGGCGACGTCGATGGTCCGCTCATAGCTGACCAGGGGCGGTTTCAGCCCGTGGCTGAACAGCGCCTGCCGCGAGGCGTGGCTGGTCCCGGTCAGGATCAGCTTCACGCCGCGCCGCGCCGCCTTGTGCGCCAGCCCCTCGATCGTGTTGGCCGCGGTCGAATCGAGAAACGGCACGGCGCTGAAATCGACGATCAGAACCCGGTGGGTGTCGGCGATGCGGTCGAGCACCGAACCGATGGACGCCGCTGCCCCGAAGAAGAACACGCCGGAAATCCGGTAGATCACCACCTCGGGATCGGCGGCACCCTGATCGTAGGGCTTGCGGGCGACCAGGGCGCCGTCGGCGCTGTCCTCCGCAACGAAGGGCGTCTGGCTCTCGATGGCGGTGATGGTCGACATGCGGTGGATGAACAGCACCGAGCCGAGCGCAAAGCCGATGACGATGGCTTCGGTCAGGCCGGTGAAGACGGTCAGCAGGAAGGTGGTCAGCAGCACCGCGGCATCGCCGCGCGAGGCGCGCAGGAGGGCGGCGATGGCCGGCTTCTCCACCATGTTCCACGACACGACGGCCAGGACGCCGGCAAGGCTGGCGAGCGGAATGAAGCTGGCGAGCGGTGCCGCGACCAGGATGAAGACCAGCAGGAACACGGCGTGCAGTATGCCGGCGACCGGCCCATGGGCGCCAGCGCGCACGTTGGTCGCCGTGCGGGCGATGGTGCCGGTGACGCAGATGCCGCCGAACAGGCCCGACGCGATGTTGGCGATGCCCTGCCCGACCAGTTCGCAGTTGGAGCGGTGGCGGCGTCCGGTCATGCCGTCGGCGACCACCGCCGAGAGCAGCGATTCGATGGAGCCGAGCAGCGCGAACGAGACGGCACTCGGCAGAACCGCCTGAATTTTTTCGAGCGTGATCGCCGGCAGGGCCGGCATCGGCAGGCCGGACGGAATGCCGCCGAACTTGGTGCCGATGGTCGCGACGTCGAGGCCGAAGGCGGCGGTCACGACGGCGCTGCCGGCGACCGCGATCAGCATGCCCGGCCAGTGGGGCCGCACCGCCTTCAACCCGACGATGATGCCGACGGACGCCAGCGCCAGCCCGACCGACGCCGGGTCGGCCGTCGGCAGGCCCGACCACAGCACCGGCAGCTTTTCAAGCAGAGGCCCGGGTTCCGGCCCGCTCAGGGTCAGGCCGAGGAGATCCTTGATCTGGCTGGCGAAGATGATCACGGCGATGCCGGCGGTGAAGCCGACCGTCACCGGATAGGGCATGAATTTGATGTAGGTTCCCAGCTGCAGGAGGCCGATGGCTGCCAGCATCAGGCCGGACAGCAGGGTGGCGAGGATCAGCCCGTCGATGCCATGCGCCTGCACCGTGGCGGCGACCAGCACGATGAAGGCGCCGGCGGGCCCGCCGATCTGGAACCGGCTGCCGCCCAGGGCGGAGACGAAGAAGCCGCCGAAGATCGCCGTGTAGAGTCCCTGTGCCGGCGACGCGCCCGAGGCGATGGCAATCGCCATCGACAGCGGAAGCGCCACGATGGCCACCGTCAGTCCGGCGATGGCGTCGGCGCGGAGGTTCGAAAGCCCGTAGCCCTCGCGCAGGATGGTGACGAGCTTCGGGGTGAACAGTTCGGCAAAGCTCGGTCGATGGGAAATCGGTGCGGTCATCTGTCCGGCGGCCTTCTGGAATAAGGCGGCGGGATCGTCGGCATCAGGTCGGCGGTCGCCGTCGCGCGGTCGATGGGGTGGGCGTCAGGGTTTGGCGCCAGGATTTGGCTTCAGTGTTTCAGGGCCTGGGTGCCGATGTCTTCAGGCGGACGCCGCGGCCGCCGGCGACGCTCTGCGCGTTGTCGCCGATCAGCTCGATTCCGGCGAGATCGAGCGCCTCCACCACCCTGGTCAGGCTCTCCACCACGCCGCGCACGTTGCCGTCGCTCGCCTCCATGCGCTGGATGGTCGGGACGGACAGTCCGGCCAGTTCGGCCAGCGTCTTCTGATCGATCCCAAGAAGCGCCCGGGCGGCGCGCAGCTGCGAAGCCGTGATCATCCCGTATACCCCGCTGATACATGCAAGTCGGCATCTAAAACATACATTATGATGTTTAAAACGTCACTAGAGATGTTTGAGACCATGGCGCTTTCCCGGCCCCCGTTGCCGGACGCCCCGCCCGTGCCATGCGATGGAATGCATGCCCACCGGCGAAATAGGCCGTTTCGGATCCGGTATAATTTGGGCAGGATTGTCCCAGGGATTTGCTGGAACATAAGGACAAGACGATGGACGGGATGGTTACGGGGCTCGACGGGCTGACCGCGGACATGACGGATTGGCGGCGCGATCTGCACGCCCATCCGGAAACCGCCTTCGAGGAGCAGCGGACCAGCGACTTCGTGGCGGAAAAGCTGGCCTCCTTCGGGCTGGAGGTTCATCGCGGCCTCGCCAAGACCGGTCTGGTCGGGATTCTGCGCAATGGCGAGGGACCGATGGTCGGCTTCCGCGCCGACATGGACGCGCTGCACATCCACGAGGAAACCAACCTTCCGCACAGCTCGCGCAATCCCGGACGCATGCATGCCTGCGGTCATGACGGGCACACCGCCATGCTGCTGGGTGCCGCCCGCTACCTGACCGAACACCCCGAACTGTTCCGGGGCACCATCGTCTTCATCTTCCAGCCGGCGGAAGAGAATGAGGGCGGCGGCCGGGTGATGGTGGAGGAAGGGCTGTTCGACCGCTTCCCCGTCGAAAAGGTCTTCGGCATGCACAATTGGCCAGGGCTTGAGGTCGGCCGCATCGCGCTTCGCCCCGGCCCGCTGATGGCGGCCTACGACATCTTCGAGCTGACCCTGACCGGCAAGGGCACGCATGCCGGCATGCCGCATATGGGGACTGACACGATCATGGTCGGAAGCCAGATCGTCTCCGCCCTCCAGACCATCGCCAGCCGCAGCGTCCATCCCATCGATTCGGCCGTCGTCAGCGTCACGCAGTTCCACGCCGGCGACACGTGGAATGTCCTGCCCGGCACCGCCGTTCTCCGCGGCACCGTCCGCACCTTCCGGCCGGAGGTTCAGGATCTGGTGCAGCGCCGCATGGGCGAGGTGGCGACCGCCATCGCCGCCGGATTCGGAGTCGAGGCCAGCCTGCGCTACGAGCGGCGCTATCCGCCCACCACCAACAGCGCCGCGGAGACGGAACTGGCCCGGCGGGCGGCGGCACGCGTGGTCGGAGAAGAGGCGCTCGACCTCGATCCGATGCCCAGCATGGGGGCGGAGGATTTCTCCTTCATGCTGCAAAAGCGGCCGGGCTGCTACGTCTGGGTTGGTGCCGGACCGTCGGACCAGGGCCGGAACCTGCACAGCCCGCACTATGATTTCAACGATGCGGTGCTGCCCATCGGCGCCAGCTATTGGGTCCGGCTGGCGGAAACCGTCCTGCCGAAATGATGCAGATCATGTACATGCGTCCCGATTTCCCGATCAGGACGCATGACATGAAAAAATTTCCGCGGAAAAATCTTGGGAATTGCGTACGTGTGTCCATTGTCCCATAGTTCGGCGGGAAACGGATGGCCCTAACTCCAAAAGGGGATAAGGGCATGGCGGATTTCAGCCGAACAGGGACGGGCGCGACGTGACGAACCAAGGGGCACATCAGGGGGCGGGCCAGGCGCAGGACATTCCGGGCCGGGGTGGCATCTGGCAGCGTCCGGACTCGCTGTGGGAGGCCACCGCCCCGCCGCCGCCCGTCCTGCCGACGTTGCAGGACAGCGTGCAGGCCGACGTGCTGGTGATCGGCGGCGGCTTCACCGGGCTTTCCGCCGGTCTGCATGCGGCCGAGGCCGGGCGCCGCGTGGTGCTGCTGGAGGCGTCCGAACTGGGACGGGGCGCCTCCGGCCGCAACAACGGGCAGGTCATCCCGACGCTGACCCGTCCCGACCCCGCCGACCTCATCGACCGCTTCGGTTGGGAGAGCGGGGAGCGCCTGGTCGGGCTGATCCGCGACAGCGCCTCCACCCTGTTCGATCTGGTGCGCCGCCTTGGCATCGACTGCGCGGCGGAACAGACCGGCTGGGTTCAGCCGGTCCATTCGCCGGGCCGCATCAAGATCGCCGAGCGCCGGGCAACGCAATGGGGCAAGTTCGGCGCCGACGTCGAATTGCTCGACCGCGCCGCCGTCTCCGCCATTCTCGGCACGGACGCCTATTTCGGCGGCTGGATGAACCGGACCGGCGGACACATCAACCCGCTGGCACTGGTGCGCGGGCTCGCCGCCAAGGTGGTCGCAGCCGGCGCGGCGGTCTACGTCAACTCCCCCGCCTTGTCGGTGCAGCGCCGCGGCGACTCCTGGGTCGCCCGCACCCCGCAGGGCATGGTGACCGCCGGCTCCCTGGTGCTGGGCACCAACGGCTATGCCGCATCGATCTTCCCGGAAATCCGGACGGAGGTCGTACCGGTCCTGTCCTGGCAGATGGCGACCGCTCCCCTGGGCGACAACGTCCGCAAAACCGTCCTGCCGGGCCGGCAGGCGATGTCCGACACCCATGGCGACCTGCGGTTCATGCGCTACACCGCCGACAACCGGCTGGTGACCGGCGGCGCGCTGCTGAACCCGGTGAATGGGGCGGAGCGCTTGAAGCGCATCGTCGGCGCCCGTCTGGCCGGGATGTTCCCGGCACTGAACGGCGTCGGCTTCGATTATGTGTGGAATGGCCGCATCGCCATGACCACCGATTACTTCCCCCGTGTCCACCGGCTGGGGCCGAACGGCTTCGCCTGGGCCGGCTGCAACGGGCGCGGCGTGGCGCTGTCGGTCTCGCTGGGACGGGAACTGGCCCGCGCCGCCATCGGACAGGATCCGAAAGACCTTGCCCTGCCCTTCACCGCACCGACGCCCCTGCCCTTCAACGCCCTGCTGCAACGCATCGGGCCGCTGAAGATCCTGCAATACCGCTGGAACGACGCCCGCGAAGTCTGATCGAGGAGACTGCCAGCATGTCCGACGGCCCCGACTACCCCACCCTTCTGCGCAATGCCTACGCGATGCGCGCGGCGTCCTATGCCCACATGTTCGATGTGCTGCGCGAACGTTTCGGCACCGAAACAGCGCTTGAGGTCGGACAGGAATCCACCCGCCGTCTCGGCGAGGCGATGGGCGTGAAATTTGCCGGGCACGGTCCCGACGACCTGACCGGCCTGTGCCATGCCTTCCTCGACGGCATTCCCAACCGCGACAGCATGTTCGCGCCGGAGATCAAGCGGTGCGACGGCGAGGCGCTGGAAATCCATTTCCACCGCTGCCCGCTGAAGGAAGCCTGGCAGGCGCAGGGCCGGTCCGACACCGATCTGGAACTGCTCTGCAAGATGGCCGGCGCCATCGACGGCGGCCTGTTCGAGGCCGCCGGGTTCGTCTTCAAGGGCGAGACCTGGAAGCCGGGCGACGAGGGCTGTTGCCGGCTGAAGGTCCTGCCCGGCGCCAGAGCCGCCGAATAAACGCGCATCGCCGCAAAGCCTGTAAAGACAGACAATAAGAGGGTGCCATCGCCATGAAGTTCCGCCTCCTCACGCTGACGACCCTCACCGCCGCCGGACTCGCCGGTTCGGCTTTCGCTGCCGACACGGTCAAGCTCGGCTACCAGCTGCCGCTGACCGGCGACACCGCGCAGTACGGCCAGGACTTCCGCAAGGCCGCAGAGATCGCGCTAACCGAGTTCAACGCCGCCGGCAAGCCGTTCAAGGTCGAGATCGTCTTCGAGGACAGCCGCTCCGACGCCAAGGAGGGCACCAACATCGCCCGCAAGTTCGTGGACGACAAGGAGATCGTCGGCGTTCTGGGCGACTTCACCTCCGGCGTTTCGATGGCGGCGGCGCAGGTCTACAAGGACGCCGGCATGCCGCAGCTGTCGCAGACCGCCTCGCACCCCGACTACACCAAGATCTCCAAGTACCAGTTCCGCAACATCGCCACCCAGGCGCAGGAAGGCCCCTACAACGCCAAATGGATGGCGGCCAAGGGCTTCAAGAACGTCGCGGTGATCGCGGAACAGACCGACTGGGGCCAGTCGGTGGTCAGCGGCTTTTCCGACGCGGTCAAGGCCAATGGCGGCACCGTTGCCTTCTCGGAATTCTTCAACCGCGGCCTGAAGGACTACCGGTCGCTGATCAGCAAGCTCGAGCGTGCGAAGCCCGACGCGATCTACACCGGCTTCTTCTACGAGGACGGCGCGCAGTTCCTGAAGCAGTTGCAGCAGCTGGGCATCAAGACGCCGGTCTATTCGACCTCGGCGGCCTATAGCCCGAAGCTGATCGAACTGGCCGGCGGCGCGGCGGAGGGCGTGCATCTGACCTCCAACTTCCTGCCGACCGACCCGTCGCCGAACGTCCAGCATTTCGTCGACGAGTGGAAGAAGCGTTCCGACGGCGCGGTGCCCGGCCAGTTCCCGGCCCAGGCCTATGACGCGGTCCGCATCATGCTGGCGGCGGTGGAGAAGGCTTCGCCCAACCCGACCCGCGAGAAGGTGCGCGACGCGCTGGCCCAGACCAGGGACTTCCCCGGCGTCACCGGCAAGACCAGCTTCAGCGCCGACCGCGAGGCCGAGAAGGAGCTGGTGAAGGTCGAGGTCAAGGGCGGCGCCTTCGTTCCGGTCGCCGACTGACGCCTCCCGGCAAACGATCCCCAGCGCCCCTCTTCTCAGCGACAGAGCCCGCATGTTCGATCCCTATTATCTCCAGCAGCTCGCCATCGGCCTGTCGCTGGGCATGACCTACGCGCTGATGGCAATCGGCTTCACGCTGATCTTCGGCGTGCTGAACGTCGTCAACTTCGCCCATGGCGAGATCTACACGCTGGGCGCCTTCGCCGGCCTCGTGCTGATCTCGGCCACGGCGCCACCCATCGTGGCGGTGATCCTGGGCGCGCTGGCAATCGGGGCGCTTGCGGGCTTCTCGCTGGAGCGGATCGCCTTCAAGCCGTTCCGCCGCTTCACCGACGAGGCGTCGCTGAAATCGCGGGCGATGCGGGAATCGACCCTGCTCTCCTCGCTGGCGGTGTCCATCGTGGTGCGCGAGGCGCTGGAGATCGTCTTCGGATCGCAGATGCGCTCCGTCCCCTTCGAGTACCTGATCAACACGCCGGTGCGCGTCGGCCCGGTGATCCTGGTGACCGGCGACTTCATCATCTTCGGCGTCGCCGCCGCCATGCTGATCGGCCTGCAATATCTGCTGACACGCACCCGCGTCGGGCTGGCGATCCGCGCGGTGTCCAACAACCCGCTCGGCGCCAAATATGTCGGCATCGACACGGATCGCACCATCATCACCACCTTCGTCGTCGGATCGATGATGGGGGCGGCGGCCGGTATCCTGATGGGGCTGTACTATGGCGCGGTCTTCCCGGCCATGGGTTTCACCCCCGGCATCAAGGCCTTCGTCGCCATGGTGATGGGCGGGCTGTCCTCCATCCCCGGTGCCGTGATCTGCGCGCTGATCCTCGGCATTTCGGAAAGCATGGCGACGACCTTCGTCTCGTCGGGCTGGTCGGACATGGTGGCCTACGGCTTCCTGATCCTGACCCTGATCTTCTTCCCCAACGGCTTGTTCGGAGCGCGCCGTGAACGCGTTTGAGACTGCGGCACCTGCCGATGGCCTGACCCGGCGCCGGGGGCTGCTGGTCCCGGCGCTGATCCTGCTGCTGGTCTTTGCCGCGCTTCCGGCGGTGCTGGCCGGCTTCGACAAGGGCTATTTCTACCAGATCGCCAATCTGGCGCTGATCTTCGTCCTGCTGTCGGCCTCCATGCATCTGGTGACGGGGGTGGCCGGGCTGCTGCATCTCGGGCATGCCGCCTTCTACGGCGTCGGCGCCTACACCGCGGCCCTGCTGACCTCCAAGCTGGGGCTTGGCTTCACCGTCACGCTGCCGCTGTCCGGTCTGGTGGCGGCGCTGGTCGCCTTCCTGGTGGCGCTGCCGACCATGCGGCTGGTCAGCATCTATTTCGCCGTGGCGACGCTCGCCATCGGCCAGATGCTGTATCTGGTCATGCTGAACTGGGTGGACTTCACCAAGGGTCCCAACGGAATCATCGTCTCCAAAGGGTTCGAGCTGTTCGGCTTCGGCCTGTCCGGCCGCCTCGCCGCCTACTACACGGTGGCGACGGTGGTGACGCTGTCGGTCATCGCCATCGGCCGGCTCAGCCACTCCTATTACGGCAACGCCCTGCGTTCGATCCGCGAGGACGACCAGTGCGCCGATGCCATGGGCGTCAGCACCGTGCGGCTGAAGATGGAGGCCTTCACCCTGTCGGCCTTCTTCGCCGGGGTGGCGGGCGGCCTGTGGGCGCACATGACCGGCTACATCTCGCCGGGCGACTTCAAATTCTCGGAATCCATCCTGATCCTGGCGATGGTGGTGGTCGGCGGCCTGGGCAGCCTGCCGGGGGCGGTCATCGGCGCGCTGCTGCTGATCCTGCTGCCGGAAGGGCTGCGCGGCCTGGGCGACTTCCGCAACATCATGGTCGGTCTGGTGATGTTCCTCTCCATCCTGCTGCTGCCCAAGGGCCTGCTGGGCGAGGTGTCGGCCCTGCGGCTGGTCCGCCAACAGCTGGGTGCGGCATGGCGGACCACCGGCCCGGCAAATGGCAAGGGTGAAGGGATCGGCTGGCGATGACCCATCTTCTTGAAATCCGCAACGTCAGCCGCCGCTTCGGCGGCGTCCAGGCGGTCGGCGACGTCACCGCCCATGTGAACGAGGGCGAGCTGGTCGGGCTGATCGGACCGAACGGCGCCGGCAAGACCACGCTGTTCAACCTGATTTCCGGCTTCACCCCGCTGTCCGGCGGCACCGTCGCCTTCGCCGGCCGGACCATCAGCGGGATGACGCCCAATCAGGTGGCGCGGCTGGGCATCAGCCGCACCTTCCAGAACCTGCGCGTCTTCCCCAACATGTCGGTCTTCGACAACGTGTCGGTCGGCGCCGTCGGCGCGCTGCCGCAGGGGGCGTTCGGCGCGCTGTTCGGCGGGCTCCACCGGAGCGGCCGGGACCGTTCCGCCGAGATCAGCCGCCGCACCTGGGAAGCGCTGGAGGCGGTCGGCCTGACCCATGTGGCGGCGGAACTGGCGGCCAACCTGCCCTACGGCCAGCGCAAATATCTGGAGATCGCCCGCGCGCTCGCCATGCGGCCGCGCTTCCTGATACTGGACGAGCCGGCGGCCGGGCTGAACGACACCGAGACGCGCGATCTGGCCGCCTTCATCAAGCGGCTGCACGGACAGGGCCTGACGATCATGCTGGTCGAACATGACATGACGCTGGTCATGGGCATCTGCCAGCGCATCCTGGTGCTGGCCTCCGGCCGCAAGATCGCCGACGGCACGCCGGACGCCATCCGCAACGATGCCGCCGTCCTCGAAGCCTATCTTGGGGTGGATGAATGACCGCGCTGCCAATAACAGCGCCGCTGCTCTCGATTGCGGACCTGCATGTCGCCATGGGACCGCAGGAGATCCTGCACGGTGTCCGCCTGGATGTGCCCGAGGGCGCCATCGTCGCGGTGCTCGGCTCCAACGGCGTCGGCAAGACCACGCTGATGCGCACCGTGTCGGGCATCTACCGGGCGAAACAGGGGACCATCACCTTCCGCGGCCAGCCGATCGCCAACATGCCGGCCCACCGCATCGTCCAGCTCGGCCTGTCGCAGGCACCGGAAGGGCGGCAGATCTTCTCCAACATGAATGTCCGCGAGAATCTGGTGCTGGGCGGCGGCGATGTCGGGCTGGGCGAGCTGGACCGCGTGCTGGCGATGTTCCCGATCCTGAGCGAGCGCCTGCGCCAGAATGCCGGATCGCTGTCCGGCGGCGAGCAGCAGATGCTGTGCATCGCCCGCGCCCTGATGCGCCGGCCGAGCCTGCTTCTGCTCGACGAGCCGTCGCTGGGGCTGGCGCCGAAGATCGTCGCGCAGATCTTCGACCTGATCGGCCGCATCCGGGCCGAAGGGGTGTCGATCCTGCTGGTCGAACAGAACGCCCGCGCCGCACTGCGCATTGCCGACCATGCCGCGGTGCTGGAGGATGGTCGGATCGTGCTGTCCGGCCCGGCCGACCAGCTGCGGGACGACCCGCGCATCGCCGAGGCCTACCTCGGCGGCCACGCCCATTGAAATCCGATTGACGCCACCTCACGGAAGGAAGCCAGTCATGACCCAGACCATGGGCATCCTCGAACGCCGCCGCATCGAGGCGGAAATCCTGAAGCCGGTCTATGAGGAGATGGCCGCCCGGCTGGGTGAAGCCACCGCACAGGAGATCCTGGGCGCGGCGATTACCAAGGCGGCCCTTGCCGCCGCCAAGTCCTTCGCCGAGACCGAGCCGGAGGGCACCAGCCTGAAGAGCTTCGCCGATCTTCAGCCGCTGTGGACTAAGGACGACGCGCTGCAGCTGGATGTGAAGCGGCAGGACGACACGCATTTCGACTACAACGTCACCCGCTGCCGCTACGCCGAGATGTACCGGGAGATGGGGCTGGGGTCGATCGGGCACCTGCTGTCGTGCAACCGCGACGCCGCCTTCTGCACCGGCTACGACCCGCGCATCAAGATGGAGCGCACGCAGACCATCATGCAGGGCGCCGACCATTGCGACTTCCGCTATCGCTTCGAGGTTAAGGAGGAGTAGGCGCAGCGGTCAGCCGCTTTTCGATCTCCATCAGCACGAACAGCGCGGCGCCGACGGCGGCCATCCCCGCCCAGGCGGTGACGCCGACCGCAGCCGTGCCGAACAGGGACTGCAAGGGCGGCGCATAGGTGAAGGCCAGCTGCAGCAGGGTCATCACCGCGATGGACAGCCAGACCGGCCGGCTGCCGGCCAGGGCGGACGGCAGCCCAGCCCGCCCATGCAGGTCGCGGGCGCTGAGCAGGAAGAAGATCTCGCCCACCACCAGGGCGTTGACGGCGATGGTCCGCGCCTCCTCGATGCCATCGCCCTGCAAGCGGTGGAAGTGGAAGAAGCCGAAGCTGGAGGCCACCAGCAGGGCCAGCACCACCACCATCCGCCGCACCAGCCGGCCGGTCAGTATCGGCTCGTCGCGCGGGCGCGGCGGGCGGGCCATGACGCCGGGTTCCGGCGCCTCGAAGGCCAGCGCCAGCCCCAGCGTCACCGCGGTCACCATGTTGACCCACAGGATCTGCACCGGCGTGATCGGCAGGATGCTGCCCGACAGCACCGCCAGCAGGATCACCACCGCCTGCGCTCCGTTGGTCGGCAGCATGAACAGGATGGTCTTGCGCAGATTGTCGTAGACGGTGCGCCCCTCCTCCACCGCATGGACGATGGAGGCGAAATTGTCGTCGGCCAGCACCATCGCCGCCACCTCCTTCGCCGCCTCGGTGCCGTTGCGGCCCATGGCGACGCCGATGTCGGCGCGCTTCAGCGCCGGGGCGTCGTTGACGCCGTCGCCGGTCATGGCGACCGTGTCGCCCGCCGCCTGGAGCGCAGCGATCAGGCGCAGCTTGTGTTCCGGGGTGGTGCGGGCGAAGACGCTGTTGGCCTGCGCCGCGGCGGCGAAGCCGGCCTCGTCCAGCCGGTCCAGCTCCGGCCCGCCGATGACGCCGTCCGGCAGGCCGAAGCGCCGGCCGATGGCGGCGGCGGTGGCGGCATGGTCGCCGGTGATCATCTTCACCGTGATGCCGGCCTGCCGGCAGGCCGCGACCGCAACCAGCGCCTCTTCCCGCGGTGGATCGATCAGGCCGCAGAGACCGAGCAGTTCCAGCCCCGCCTCCCCCAGATCCTCGACGTTCAGTTCCGACAGCTCCACCGATGTGCGGCGCATCGCCAGCGCCAGGACGCGCTGGCCCTGCCCGGCCAGTTCAGCGGTCACGGCGGACCAATGCAGCCGGTCCACCGGCGCCGTGCCGGCGCCGCGCCGTTCCCGCTCACACAGCGCCAGCACCCGCTCCGGCGCCCCCTTCACCACCAGGATGCCGTGGCCGGCATGGTCGTGATGCAGGGTCGCCATGTACTGGCGTTCGGATTCGAAGGGCAAGGCGTCGCGGCGCGGGAAGCGCGTCGCCTCGCCGGCCGGGTCCAGCCCCGCCTTCATCGCCAGCGCCAGCAGCGCACCATCGGTCGGGTCGCCGGCCAGTTGCCACGCGCCGCCGGGGTCGCGGTAAAGGGCGGCGTCGTTGCACAGCAGGGCGGCACGCGCCAGGTCCAGCAGCAGCGGTTCCCCGGCCGGATCGACCAGCCGCCAGTCTCCATCCAGGCTGCGACCGATCTCGCCCTCCGGCGCATAACCGCTGCCGCCGGCGCGATAGCTGGCGTCGGCAGTCACGATGCTGGTCACCAGCAGTTCGTTGCGGGTCAGCGTGCCGGTCTTGTCGGTGCAGATGGTGCGGACGCTCCCCAGCATCTCGACCGCCGGCAGATGGCGGATGATGGCGTTGCGCCGCGCCATCCGGGTCACGCCCACCGCCATGGTGATGGTCATCACTGCCGGCAGCCCTTCCGGGATCGCCGCCACCGCCAGCCCGACCGCGGTCAGCACCATGTCCTGCCATGGCTCGCCATATACCAGCATTCCGAACAGGACAGTGACCGCCGCCAGCAGCAGGATGCCGCCGGTCAGCCAGCGGCCGAACCGCGCCATCGACACCAGCAGCGGCGTCGCCACCGTCGTGACCGAGGCCAGAAGATGGCCGATGCGCCCAACCTCCGTTGCGTCGCCGGTCGCCACCACGATGCCGGTGCCCTGCCCCTGCACCACCATCGTGCCCGCATAGGCCATGCCGCCGCGGTCGCCCAGGGCCGCATCGGCGGCAACGGGTGCGGCGGACTTGGCGGTGGGCACGGATTCGCCGGTCAGCGCCGCTTCCTGCACCAGCAGGCCCTTGGTGCGGTCGAGCCGCAGGTCGGCCGGCACCCGGTCGCCGGACACCAGGAACACGCGGTCCCCCGGCACCAGCGTTTCCGCCGCCAGGGTCACGGCATGGCCGTCGCGCAGCACCACCGCCTGGGGCGACAGCAGGGTGCGGATGGCCTCCAGCGCCTGTTCGGCCTTGTCCTCCTGGATGTAGCCGATCAGCGCGTTGACCAGCACGACGCCGAAGATCACCCCGGCATCCGTCCAGTGCCACAGCAGCAGCGCCACCGTGCCCGATGCCAGCAGCACATAGATCAGCAGATTGTGGAACTGCGCCACGAAGCGCATCCAGGCCGGCCGCCGTTTCGGCGGTGTCAGGCGGTTGGGGCCGAAACGTGCCAGCCGCGCCGCCGCCTCTGCGCTGTCGAGCCCGTCGGCCGGACTGCCGAGCCGTTCGGCAACGGCGCCGGCTTCCAGCGCGTGCCAGGGAGCTTCGTGCGGCTTGCTCTGCGGTGCGGAGACGCCTGGGCCTGTGTCTGCCAGCGGTGGCATGCGATCTGCCTCCCCGGAGGATTCTGACCTCAAGGATGACACCTTACCCATGCCGGGAGAAGGGATTAGACCGGCTGGTCCGCTCCGCAACCGGCGCATGGTGGCCGGCAACGGAGCGGACGCGACGAGTCCTCAGACCACGATCACAGCTGAGCGGTCAAACCTGGGCCATGCCGCCGTCGGCGAACAGTTCGATGCCGTTGACGAAGCTGCTGTCGTCGGAGGCCAGGAAGACGGCGGCCTTGGCGATCTCGTCCGGGTCGCCGACACGGCCCAGCGGCACCTGGGCGGCCAGATAGTCGACCAACCCCTGCTGCTGCGCGGCGTCCGGACCGGCCAGTTCGACCAGACCCGGCGTGCGGATCGGGCCGGGGCTGAGGGTGTTGATGCGGATGCCGCGATCCTTCAGGTCCAGGATCCAGCTGCGGGCGAAGTTGCGCACCGCCGCCTTGCTGGCGCTGTAGACGCTGAAAGCCGCCGTGCCCATGCTGCCCGCGGTCGAGCCGGCGAGGATCACCGAAGAGCCCTTGCCAAGCAGCGGCAGCGCCTTCTGCACGGTGAACAGCACGCCCTTCACATTGCGGTTGAAGGTGTCCTCGTACTGTTCCTCGGTGATGGCGCCCAGCGGCAGCATCCCACCGCCGCCGGCATTGGCATAGAGCACGTCGAGCCGGCCGGCCTCGCTCTGGATTTGGGCATAGAGCCGGTCGAGATCGGCGAGGTTGGAAGAGTCCGCCTGCACCCCCGTCGCCTTGCCGCCGGCCGCAACGATCGCCGCGACCGCGGCCTCCAGTTCCGTCTGGCGGCGGCCGGTGAGATAGACGGTGGCGCCTTCGGCAGCGAAGCGCTTGGCCGCGGCGAGGCCGATGCCGCTGTTGGCGCCGGTGACGAGGGCGATCTTGCCGTCAAGCTTGCGTGACATCTGAAGTCTCCTTGGAATTGGGTTGTTCGCTGGAGACAAAGCTATCGACGGCACCATCTTATCGAAATAGAAATGACTGAAAACCATCGTTGCAGGATTGGCGATGTCGAAGCTGCCGGATTTCGAAGGGCTGGCGATGTTCGCCAAGGTGGTGGAGGAGCGCTCCTTCGCCGGTGCGGCCCGCGCCATGGGGGTTTCGGTCGCCACCGTGTCGCGCGCGGTCAGCCGGCTGGAAGAGCGGCTGGGCGCGCGGCTGTTCAACCGCACCTCCCGCCGGCTGGCCCTGACCGATTTCGGCCATTCCCTGGCGGAGCGGGCGACCCGCCTCTATGACGAGGCGGAAGCGGCGGAGAATGCGGTGCGCGAGATGTCCAGCCGCCCGCGCGGCCTGATCCGCTTCGCGGTGCCGATGTCCTTCGGGCTGCGCTGGGTGGCGCCGCTGCTGCCGGACTTCTTCCGCCTTTATCCGGAGATCTCCATCGACCTGCACCTGAGCGACGCTGTCGTCGATCTGGTCGGGGATGGCTTCGATGCGGCCCTGCGCGTCGCGGTGCTGCCGGACAGCGCGCTGGTGGCGCGGCGGCTGTGCGGGGTGTCGCAACTGGTGCTCGCCGCCCCCAGCTATCTCGCCCGCCATGGCGAACCACGGCATCCCCGCGAGCTGGATGGCCGCCATTGCCTGGGCTATGCCTATCGCCGGCGCCAGGACATCTGGCACTTCACCAACAGCGCTGGCGAGGAGGAGAGCGTCACCCCATCCGGCCCGCTGCGCGTCACCAACTCCGACGCGCTGGTGCCGATGCTGCTGGAAGGGCTGGCCATCGCCGAGCTGCCGGAATTCATGGCGGCGGAGCATCTGGCCGACGGAACATTGACCGCCATCCTGACCGACTGGTCGCTACCGAAGGGCGGCCTCTACTTCATAACGCCGTCGGCCCGCGCACGGCCGGCCAAGGTCGGCGTACTGGCCGATTTCCTGATCGAACACCTGTCGGAACCGGTCTGGCGACGTCAGATCGACGGCATGAAATCGGATAAATAAGGGTTTGGGGCTTCAATCCAGAGCCAGCAACGGGCCGAAGGCCTCCTCCAGGCTGCTGCGGTGCAGGCCGATCTTCGCCGGATTGCCGGGCGTCAGGTTGACCGCGCGGATCATGCGGCGGACCACCCGGTCGGCCGTCACGTCGATGTCGATGATGTTGATGCAGCCGTAATCCTGCTCGAAGGCCGACAGGGCGGACAGGCCGGCGCCGCAGGCCCAGGACAGCAGCATCCGGTTCACCCCGTCATGGGCGACCAGCGCCAGATGGGTCCAGTCCGGTTGCCGCACCAGCGCCTCGATGGCGGCCACCACCCGGTCGCGCACAGCGGCGAAGCCGTCGCCACCGGCGAAACGTCCATCCTCCGCCGCCGCTTCGAAACCATAGACATAGGCGGCCTCGCGCCGCTCCTTCGGCACTTCCGACAGGCGGCCGGCGCGGATTTCCAGGAAGTTGGGATCGTCCTCCACCGGCAGCCCATGCGGAGCGGCCACCAGTTCCGCCGTCTGCCGTGTGCGGGCAAGGCCGGAACACAGCACACGGTCCAGCGGCACCCCGGCCAGCAGGGCACCCGCCGTCCGCGCCTCCTCCCGGCCGCGGTCGGTCAGCGCGGCAAGCTTCGGATTCAGCGGCTTGCCGTCGGCATCGTAATAGGCGACGTGACCGTGGCGCAGCAGGTAGAGGCGGCGGCGGGCAACCGTTCCTTCCAGGGGTGGAAACAGGCTCATCGGCCGGGTTCCCGCCGTTCCGCGGACAGCCGCTTGGGATTGCTCACCGCCAGCCTTGCCAGCGTGATGTCCGTCAGGACTGCCCGCAAGGCCGACTGCCGGTCCGGTGCGTCGAAGCGCCCGGCATCGATGGCGGCGCAGAGCCGCGGCAGCAGGGTCGGCAGATCGCCGGTTTCGCCCAGCAGGTCGCCGACGGCAACGGCCAGGGCGGGCTCGGCACCGGTGCCGGCGGCCAATTCCCGTTCTGCCGTGCCCAGCGCGTTGGCGATCATCAGTGCGGTGAAGCGCTGGTCGGCCGGCACCACCGGCAGGATCGCCTCGCGAAAGCTGCGCAGTGCGATGGCGACCAGATCGCGGGCGCCGGGATCGTCGTTGATCATGCCCCGTCTCCGATCATGGCGTCTCCGATCATGGCGCGGCCTCGACGGCGTCGAGGTGGCGCAGCAAATCCATTTCGATCTCCGGCAGCATCCGGCCGGTCAGCGCCAGTTCCAGCGACGGTTCGGTGCCGGAGATGTGGCGGTCGGCCTGCTGAATGGCGATGACCGCCCAGCGCATGCAGGCCGCAGCCTCCCAATAGGCGACGGCGACAGGATCCACCTCGCGTCCGGCGGTTTCCTCGTAGCCGGCATAGAGGTCGGCGCGTTCGGCGATGCCGCCGGCCTCGCGGTCGTTGCGGCCGAACCGCCAGCAGGCGGCGCAGAACCAGCCCAGATCCTCCATCGGATCCGACCAGCCGGCGAACTCCCAGTCGATGATCGCCGTCAGTCGGTCACCATCGACCATATAGTTGCCGGTGCGGTAGTCGCGATGGCACAGCACGAGGTCGCCGGCCGGCACCGCGTTGCGCTCCAGCCAGCGCAGCCCATAGGCCAGCACCGGATCGCTGGCGGCGTAGCGCCCGGCCCAGCGGCGGAAATCGGCCACCGCCTGCAAGGCTGCCGTCGGTTCCGGCCGCGCCAGGAACTCCAGCCCTTCCGCACCGGGCCGCACCCGGTGGATCAGGCCAAGCTGCCGGCCGAGTTCACGGGCCAGCTCGCGCCGCGGTTCCTCGCTCTTGACGATGCGGAAGCCAGCGGCGACGCCCGTCGCCCGCCGCATGATGTAGAAGGGCGCCCCCAGCATGGCGGGATCGGCACCGACGAACAGCGGCTCCGGCACCGTGGCGCCGGCGGCGAAGACGGCGCGCAGGACCGCGGCCTCCTCCGCCTTGCCCAGGCTGGCCGAGACGCCGGACGCCGATCCGGTGCGCAGCACGCAAGGATGGCGGCCAGATTGCGGCCCGCCGTCGATTTCCAGCGTCACCGCGAGGTTGAGCGAGATGGCGCCGCCGCTCAGCCGCCCCTCGTCGATGACGGTGACCGACCGCGCCCCGGCCTGTCCGGCCAGCCAGCTTTCGAGAGCGGCCTTCCGGCCGGCATCGATGAGGCCGGTGTCAAGACCGGCCTTCCCGCCGCCGCTCATCGCCAGCCCCAGAAATCGTCGCCCTCGGCGAGGTAGCTGCGGCTCAGCACCATCTTATGGACCTCCGACGCGCCGTCGACCAGCTTGGCCTGCCGGGCGTAGCGGTAGATCCATTCCAGCACCGTGTCCTTCGAATAACCGCGCGCACCGCAAAGCTGGATCGCCGTGTCGGCCGCCTTGAACAGCGTGTCGGCGACCTGGACCTTGGCCATCGACACCTCCTTGCGGGCGAAGCTGCCGCTGTCCAGCGCATGCGCCGCCTTCATGGTCAGCAGCCGGCCGATCTCGATCTGCATCGCCGTCTCGCCCAGCATCCACTGCACGCCCTCATGCTCGGCCAGCGAAATCCCGAAGCTTTCGCGTTCTTTCACATAAGCGCCGGCGATCTCCAGGCAGCGCTTGGCGAGGCCGGTCCAGCGCATGCAGTGGGTCAGCCGCGCCGGGCCGAGCCGGATCTGCGTCACCTTCAGCCCGTCGCCGACCTTCATCACCACATTCTCGTCCGGGATTTCCAGCCCGTCGAAGATCAGCTCGCAATGGCCGCCATGCTCCTCCGGCCCCATGATCGGGATGCGGCGCTCGATGCGCCAGCCGGGCTGGTCCTTGTCGAACAGGAAGGCGGTCAGCCCCTTGCGCGGATCGTCCGACGTGCGCGCCATCAGGATGAAGTGCTGCGCCGCGTCGGCCCCGGTGATGAACCATTTGCGACCCGTCACCACCCAGCGGTCGCCCTTGCGCTCCGCCCTGGTCTTCATCATCGACGGGTCAGAGCCGCCGCCCGGATGCGGTTCGGTCATGGCGAAGGCGCTGCGCACCCGTCCCTCGACGATGGGGGCGAGCCAGCGCTCCTTCTGGGCCGGCGTGCCGACCATGCTCAACAGCCGCATGTTGCCGTCGTCGGGTGCGGCGGCGTTGAAGGAGACCGGGCCGAAGATGGAGCGGTTCATCTCCTCGTAGCAGGCGGCGACGCCGACCATCGGCAGGCCGTGGCCGCCGACCTCCTTCGGCAGTTGCAGGGTCCACAGCCCGGCCGCCTTCACCTTGGCGCGCAGCGCCGCCAGCGGCGCTTCGGCGATGTTCTCGTGCTCGTCCCAGTTGGCGCGGTCGGCCTCGACGGGAAGGATCTCGTCCTCGACGAAGGCGCGGACGCGGCGGCGGTAGTCTTCCAGCTCCGCGGGAAGGGTGAAATCCATTGAACCGCTCCGTTCGTTCAGAGGGAGGAAACCAGATGGCCGCCATCGACGGCCAGAACCGATCCGGTCATGTAGGCGCCGGCATCCGACGCCAGCAGAAGCAGCGGCCCGTCGAGATCGGCCAGCCGGCCGAGGCGACGCTGCGGGATGCGCTTGACCAGCGCCTTGCCGGCATCGCTGGCGAAGAAATCGGCATTCAACTCGGTCTCGACATAGCCGGGACACAGCGCATTGACGCGGATGTTGTGGCGCGCCAGCTCCAGCGCCATCGCCTTGGTCAGATGCACCAGCCCGCCCTTGGCGGCGATGTAGGACGAGACCTGCCCCGCCACCCGCATGCCGAGGATGGAGGCGATGTTGACGATGGTCCCGCCCTGCTTGTCGTCGCGCATGTGCTGCGCCACCGCGCGTGCCACGCGGGCGCAGCCGGTCAGGTTGGTATCGATCACCCGGTCCCAGTCCTCCTCGCCCATGTCGAGGAAGGGACGGGTGGCGGTGACGCCGGCATTGTTGACGAGGATGTCGATGCGGCCCAGCGCCCCCCACGCCTCCCCCACCGCGGCGGCGACGGAAGCGGGGTCGGTGACGTCCATGGCGACGACAACGGCGCTGCCGCCGGCGGCCTCGATGGCGGACCGCGTTTCGGCCAGCGCCTCGGTCCGCCGGGCGGCCAGCGCCACGCGGGCGCCCGCCTTCGCCAGGACACCGGCGAAGTGGCGGCCCAGGCCGCTGGAGGCGCCGGTGACCAGTGCCGTCCTGCCGGTCAGATCGATGGAGACGCTCATGCTTCCTCCCATGGTCGGGATCGTTTGGCGAGGCGGCGGGGCACGGCCCCGATCGGCACTCTTGAAAAATCGAGCGAGCGCTCGCTTTATATCCTTGGCGCCGACGATGTGCAAGAACGATCAGCATCGCAAACGATAGGACAGCCGGTATGAACAGCTTGCGCGACTTCCAGGCACGGCACGATCTGTCGATGGAGGCGCTGTGCGCCCGCATCCTGGAGCGGCATGCCGCGACCATCCGGGTGAAGAAGCCGGCGGTCGCCATCGGCAATCTGGCGCGCATCGTCGAAACCACGCTGATGCTGGCGAACCGCAAGGGCTTCCACTCCACCAGCCTGCGCGACCTGACCGAGCAGTCGGGGCTGAGCATGGGGGCGCTCTACGCCTATTTCGACAGCAAGGACACGCTGCTGATGATGATCCTGGGCCAGGTCGTCAGCGTGGTGGAGGAGGTGCTGGGCCACCCGCCCGACGGGCTGGCGAACGACCCGGCCGCCCGGCTGCGCTGGCTGCTCAGCACCCACCTGTTCCTGACCGAGACCATGCATCCCTGGTTCGTCTTCGCCTATATGGAGGCCAAGTCCTTCCCCAAGGACGGGCGCGACCTTGCCGTCACCAGCGAGATGCTGACGGAGAGCATGATCGCCGACGCGCTGGCCGACGGAGTCGCCCGAGGCCTGTTCGCCATGCCCGACGTGACGATGACGGCGGCGCTGATCAAGCCGATGCTGCAGGACTGGTACGTGAAGCGCGCCAAGCACCGCCGCCGCGGCATCACGCCCGACCTCTATGCCGAGCAGTTGATCGCCTTCGTCGAGGCGGCGGTGGGGCCGAGGCGGGCTTAGAGTGTGATCGCTTCAAGCGGAATCGCTTGAAGCGTGAATCACACGGAAAACCAAAAGCTTAGAGTCTGTCTGGTGCTTCAATAAGCACCAGACAGACTCTAGATCGTGGACACCCGATCGCGCAGCACCCGCTTGGTCACCTTGCCGTTGGCGTTGCGCGGCAGCGCGTCGCCCAGCAGCGTGACGTAATCGGGCACCTTGTATTCGGCGAGGCTGGCGCGACAGAAGTCGCGCACGTCGTCTTCGGTCAGGCTGCCGGACTTTGAAATGACGAAGACGTGGATCTTCTCGCCCAGCACCGGATCGGGATGGGCGACCACCGCCGCCTCCACCACGTCCGCATGGCGGACCAGCAGGTTTTCGACCTCCACGCTGTAGATCTTGTGGCCGCCGCGGTTGATGACGTCGTTCTTGCGGTCGTGAAGTCGGAGATAGCCGCGCCCGTCCAGTGTGCCGATGTCGCCGGACCGCCAATAGCCATCCACGAAACTGTCGCGGGTGGCATCCTCGCGGTTCCAGTAGCCGCGGATGGTCATCGGACCGCGGATCCACACCTCGCCGCTCACCCCCGGCGGGCATTCGCGGCCCTGATCGTCGACGATGCGCAGGTCGCCGCAGGGCACGCACATGCCGACCGAATCCAGGCAGGCGCGGGTGTGGCCGATGGGAACCACGCTGATGATGGTGGCGCATTCCGTCGAACCGTAGGCGTTCAGCAGATGCAGGTCGGGCAGCCGTTCCGCCATCGCCTCCACCGTTGCTTCCGGCATCGGGGCGCCGCCGAAGCCGCCGATCCGCCAGGACGACAGGTCGTAGCGGCTGAAATCGGCGCGCAGCAGGCAGAGATTGTACATGGCCGGCACCAGCACGGTGGTGGTCATGCGCTCCCGGCTCGCCAGTTCCAGGAAACCGGCGACATCGAAGGCGGGCATCATCACGGTGCAGCCGGCGACGCGGATCATCGCCATGACGACAGCGACCAGCCCGGTGACGTGCGAGGCCGGAACCGCCAGCACCGCCCGCTCGCCCTCGCGATAGTCCCAGCATTCCTCGAAATGCATGGCGGAGTGGATGATGTTCACATGCGACAGCAACGCGCCCTTCGGCTTCCCGGTGGTGCCGGAGGTGTAGAGGATGACGGCGATGTCCTCCTCCCGCTGCGGCTCCGCGGACTGCGGAAGGTCGGCGTCGGTTTCCAATAGCGCTTCGAAGGGCTGGCAGCCGTCCACCGCTCCGCCGGCGGAGAAGCGCGAAATGAGCGACGGCACCTCCACCGCGTCGGGCATCCGGTCTGCGAGGCCCGAGTCATGGATCAGGATGGAGGCGCCGCAGTCGTTCAGGATGCCGGCGATGCCCGGCCGCTGCTCCCGCGCGCTGACCGGCACCGCGACGATGCCGGCGCGGGCCGCCGCCAGCAGGGCGATGAGGAACTCCGCGCGGTTGGACAGGACAAGCGCCATGCGGTCGCCCGGCCGGGCGCCCTGCGCCAGCAGGCACGCGGCGGCGCGCGTCGCCAGCGCATCCAGCCGCCCATAGCTGTAACGCCGCTCCCCATCCACCAGCGCTTCGCCATCCGGCCGGCGCGCGACGGCGGCGCGGAACATGGCGTCGATGGTGGACGGACGCTCGCTGTAGCACGGTACGAGGCGCGTGCCGAAAAGCAGCTCGCGCCGTTTGGAAACGCCGATCCCGTCCGGCCAGGCCATGCCGCTCCTCCCTGACGATTCAATTGGAATTTCTGGTGGAATATCTGGATTCAGGCGATGCCGGGGCTCGAAGCTCTGCGGCCCCACCGGCACCGCACTTGTCGGTGTTGCGGAAACTATGTCATTCTATGAACTGAGTGTCAAATAGCGACACCGTCAGCAGGGCGAACATAGCGCCCGACGCGAGCGGAGCCGACGCTTCGCGCGACCATTCCCAAATTCCGCACATCATCGAAGAGCAGGCGCCGGACGCCAGCCAATCGGGAGGAAACCGATGTCGACACCCCATTACGTGACCCTCGCCGACAGCCAGATGCGCGTCTGGCGCAGCGGATCGGGCCCGGACCTGCTGGTCCTTCCCGGCCTGATCGAAGCGGCCTCCGTCTGTGCCGACCGGCTGGCGGGTGCGCTGCCGGGTTGGACCGTCACCGCGCTCGACCTGCCGGGAACCGGCGGGTCGGTCACAAGCTGGGCGGACGACGTCGCCGGACTGGCCCGCCTGATCGCCGATGCCGCCGGCCGGCTCGGCCTGATCGGCTGCCCGCTGCTGGCCTTCGACCTTGCGGCCCCTCTGGCACGCGCTCTGCCGGCAACGGGGTGGCAGCCGTACGGCGTGCTGCTGGTCGACACCGCCGTGGCGGAGGGGTGGAGCGAACGGGACTTGCGTCCTGCCCCGCTGACTCCCCGCGCGGATGGCACGCATCTGGCGGTGCTGTGGGCGCATCTGCGCGACGCCCATGTCCTGGAACCGCGCGACGCCAGCCATCCGGCCAGGAGCGGCGCTCCCCTGCCCGCTCCGCCTGAGCTGGATGCGATGCTGCGCAGCGCTGCCGTCGCACCGGACCGGTATGGGGCGCTGTGGTCGCTGTGCCTGGACGCCATGCGCGCGGAGACCGGCTCTGCCGCCGGGGAGAGTTGTATCGCTGGGCTAGCGGAGGTCGCCGACCGTCTCGCACCGATGGCCGCCGGACGGAAAGCCACCGCTCCGCTGCCGCCGACGCGGTCCTTCGCCGACCCGCTGCGGGTCTGGCACGATTACGCCGACACACCCCATGGCCGCGTCCATCTGCGCCGCGCCGGGCGGGGACGGCCGCTGCTGGCTTTCCAGTCGGCACCGGGTTCGTCGGCACCGCTGCTGCCGCTGCTGCACGGGCTGGCGGCGGAACGGGAGATCATCGCGCCCGATTATCTCGGCAACGGCGAGTCCGACAAGCCGGAGCGTGCGGTGGACATCGGCGTGCTGGCCGACGACATGCTGGCGCTGGCCGACGCGCTTGGCCTGGACAGGTTCGACCTGTGGGGAACCCACACCGGCGCGCTGGTGGCGCTCGACCTGACGGTCCGCCATCCCGAGCGGATCGGCCGCGCCGTGCTGGAAGCGCCGGTGCTGATCCCGGCCGACTTCAGCGCCGACATCCTCGACCATTACTTCCCGCCGCTGGCCGCCGACCGCTGGGGGCTGCATCTGCTCCAGGCCTGGAACATGCGGCGCGACATGTTCCTGTTCTGGCCGTGGTACCGCCAGGAGCGCGCCGCCGCCCGCGACATCGGCGTCCCGACCGCGGCGGTGCTGCATGACTGGACCATGGGGCTGCTGGCGAGCAGCAGCCATTACGACCGCTCCTACCGCGCCGCCTTCCGCTACGACACGCGGGCGGCCCTGGTGCGCCTGACCCGTCCGGCCCTGATCTGCGCCGGTCCGGCCGACATGCTGGTCGAAGGGCTGGCGGAGGCGAAGACGCTCGCCCCGGCCGGAACGGAGGTCACGCCGACCCCTGCCACCGTCTGGTATCCCGGCCAGGGTGCCCAGGCGGTACAGGAAACCATCGACTGCTACGCCGCTTTCCTCAATGGAAAGCCGGGGACGGCAAATCCGCACCCGGTGTCATAAGGCAATACTGTCGCCACCCCCGTTCAGCCGCCGATGGCGGGCCCAGTTCAGCCGCCGATGGCGGACTGGGCGCGGACGGCGCGGTGCAGCGGCGGGGCCGACAGGGAATAGAGGTTGGCCGAGATCTCCCGCACCGCGTCGCGCATGTCATCGAGGAAATTGGGCTGGCCGTTGCGGACGATGTGGGGGGTCAGGCCGGTCAGGCTGACCGCGGCGATCAGCCGGCCATCCGGCTCGAACAGCGGCATGGCGATGGCGGCCAGCCCCTCGATCACGTCGTCGACCGCCACCGACCATCCACGCTGCCGCACCTCCTCCAACTCCTTCGCCAGCTGGCGGGGGTCGGTGGTGGTGTGGGGGGTGAGGCGCGTAGTGCCGCGGGACAGCACGCGGTCGACCTCCGCCTCCGGCAGATAGGCCAGCAGCACGCGCGGCGCCGCACCGCAATTCATCGGCAGCTGCCCGCCGACGATCCACCAGCGCACCTCGACCGAGCGGTCGCTGTGGAACTGGTCCAAACAGACAGCCGACCCGTCGTGATAGACGGACAGGAACACGGTGCTGCCGGTCGTCTTCGCCAGCCGCGACAGGATGGTGGAGGCGATCTGGCGCAGGTCGCGGCGTTCCGGCACCGCCCCGGCCAGCTTCAGGATCTCGAGCCCCAGGCTGTATTTCTGGCTCTGCGGGTCGAAGGCGGCGAAGCCATCCTGCACCAGCGTCAACAGGATGCGCCGAGCCGTCCCCTTGTCGAGCTTCGCGGCACCGGCGACCTCCGTCAGGGTCAGCGTCGGGCCTTCCCGATAGAAGCTGCGCAGCACGGCCAGGGCCCGCGACACCGCGCGGACGCCGAGACCGTTCTTTTCCGTGCCCTGGCCGTCCATCTCTTGGCCGTCCATACCCTGGTTGTCCGCGCCCTGGTTGTCGTCCTGTTCGGTGTCCATACGTTCAAGCCCCTTATGGATGTCCCGCGTCTCGAGTCCAGGCGGAAACGCTGCTGTCCGACACAGCCGGCGGAAGACGGCGAAACCGCCATCATCCCGCCGCGGTAGCAGCGCCGGCTAGCATTGATGGCAGGCGCGGAGTTCCGCAACCCCTTTCCACCGTCCCTAACGCGATGCACCGTTCGTGTCAAACAGTGACACCAATTTTGCCTGTTGACACGATCCGGTGCAAATGGTTTCCTTGCCAAACAAACAAAACGAACCAAACAGAACAAGCGCGCCCCACCGCCTTTGCGGATGGCGGGCGCCCCATGCTCCGGCACGCCGCCGTCCCCTGATTTCCCGGACCGGCCGCCGGCATCCTGCACGAGGGGAGGACTATGCACACCATCGCCCTTGGTGCGTTCACGGTCACGCGGATCGAGGAAATGCTGACGCCGGGCTTCGACCCCGGCTTCCTGTTTCCGGCCTACGACGACGCGATCCTGACCCGGAACCCCGAACTGGCCGAACCGAATTTCCTCGCCCCGGCATCAAAGCGCCTGATGTCGAGCATGCATTCCTGGCTGATCCGCACCGACCGCCATGTGATCCTGGTCGACACCGGCTGCGGCAACCACAAGGAACGCCACACGCCCGGTTTCGAGCGCTTCCACATGCTGGACAAGCCCTATCTGCGCAACCTCGCGGCGGCGGGCGTGCAGCCGGAGGACGTGACGCTGGTCATCAACACCCACCTACACATCGACCATGTCGGCTGGAACACCCAGCTGGTCGACGGGCGCTGGGTGCCGACCTTCCCCAACGCCCGCTACATCTACGGCGCGCAGGAATTCAAGCACTGGCGCAGCCCCGAGGGCGGGCTGATCGGCATGCCGGGCAACGGCCCGGTGATGGAGGACAGCGTCCTGCCGGTCTGGGAAGCCGGACAGGTCGAGCTGATCGAGGACGGCGACCGCATCCTCGACGGGCTGTCGGTGGAACTGGCCCCCGGCCACACCGCCGGCCAGATGTTCGTCCGGCTGGAGTCGGACCGGCACGCCGCCTATTTCACCGGCGACTGCCTGCACCAGCCGATGCAGGTGGCGCGCCCCGACTGGAACAGCCGCTTCTGCGAGGATCAGGCGCAGGCGGTGGCGACCCGCCGCCGGCTGCTCGACCATGCCGCCGACCGCGGCGCCCTGGTCTTCCCCGCCCATTTCGGCGCTCCCCACACCGGCTTCGTCCGCCGGACGGCCGAGAATTTCCGGTTCGAGCCGCTCGCCGCCTGATCATTCAGCCCGATCATACCCGAAAGGGACTTCCCCATGAGCATCGCCGCCCTCGACGGCCCGGCCACTCTCATCGACACCCTGCGCACGGCGCTCGGCCCCGACGGCCTGCTGGATGACGAGAAGAGCCGGAATTTCTACGCCAACGACGTTTTCTGGCAGCCGGGCATCGCGCCGCTCGCCATCGCCCTGCCGCGCGACCGCGACGCCGTCGCCGCCACCGTGCGCGCCGCCCATGACGCCGGGGTGGCGGTGGTGCCGCGCGGCGGCGGCATGTCCTACACCAAGGGCTATCTGCCCGAAGGCCCGAATTCGGTCGTCATCGACAGCCGCCGGCTGAACCGCATCGTCGAGCTGAACACCGACAGCCTCTATGTGACGGTGGAGACCGGCTGCACCTGGGCGGCGCTGAACGAGGCGCTGGAGGGAACCGGCCTGCGCACCGGCTATTGGGGACCGCTGTCGGGCATCAACGCCACCATCGGCGGCGCCCTGTCGCAGAACAGCGCCTTCTTCGGGTCCGCCCTGCACGGCACCGTGGCGGAGAGCGTGCTGGGCGTCACCGTGGTGCTGGCCGACGGGCGCACCGTCACCACCGGGTCGGGCGGACGCGTCGGCACCAAACCCTTCACCCGCTCCGGCGGCCCCGACCTGACAGGCCTGTTCCTGGGCGACAACGGCGCCATGGGCTTCAAGGTGGCGGCGACGCTGCGGCTGCACCGCCGGCCGGAGCACACCGATTTCCTGTCCTTCGGCTTCGCCACCATGCAGGCGATGGCCGCAGCGCAAGTGGAGATGGCGCGGGCGCGCTGCGTCTCGGAAGGCTTCGGCATCGACCGCACCAAGGTCGAGCATTCGGCCAGCGTCAACAAGCTGTCGGACGGGCTGAAGACGCTGGGCAACGTGGCGAAGGCCGGCAAGTCGCTGTTCCAGGGCGCCAAGGAGGCGCTGAGCGTCGCCACCGCCGGCACCGCCTTCCTCAAGGACCACAACTTCACCCTCCATCTGGTGGTGGAGGGGCGCAGCGAGACCCAGTTGCGCGAGGCGATGCAGACGGTGCGCGAGATCGGTGCCCGCCACGGCAAGGAGATCGAGAACAGCGTGCCCAAGGTCATGCGCTCCAAGCCCTTCGGGCCGGTGCGCGGCATGCTGGGGCGCGAGGGTCAGCGCTGGGTGCCGATCCACGCCATCTTCCCGCTGGGCGACGCCGACAGAGTGGTCGCTGCCAACGACGCCTTCTTCGCGGAAAAGCGCGGCTTCATGGAACAGCACGGCATCATCTATTCGGTGATGACCATGACGGTCGGGAACGACTTCTTCCTGGAACCGGCCTTCTACTGGACCGACGAGATCACGCCGCTGCACGCCGCCAGCCTGGGCGACGAGGTGGTGAAGCCCTGGCGCGACCGCCCGGCCAACCCGGCGGCGCGCAACGCGGTGGCGGAACTGCGCCGCGCGACGCAGGAGCTCTATTGCAGCCTCGGCGGCGTCAGCTGGCAGGTCGCCCGAGACTACCCGTTCCGCGAGATCGTGACCCCCGAAACCTGGTCGCTGCTGGAAGGCGTCAAGCGCGCCGTCGATCCGCAGGGGCTGATGAATCCCGGTTCCCTCGGCCTCGGCCGCTGAGGATCGGGAGCGGAGACATCCACGCCATGGGCTACACCATCACCGAGAAGATCCTGGCACGCGCCGCGGGGCTGCCCGCGGTGCGCGCCGGACAGGACATCAAGGCGAAGCCGGACTTCGTCCTGGCCTATGACTTCCCCGGCTACACCGATGTCTACTTCAAGACGATGAAGGAGGATTTCGGCATCGAGCGGGTGGCCGAGCCGGAACGCTTCGGCATCTTCATCGACCATATGGTGCCGACCGCCACCGCCAAGGAGGAGGAGTTGCACATCAACACGCGCAACTGGTGCGCGGAGAACGATGTGCCGCTGTTCGAACGGCACGGCATCGGCCATCAGGTGGCGGCCGAGGTCGGCTATGCGACGCCGGGCGCCTTCGTCGTCCATTTCGACGGCCATGTCAGCCAGCTCGGCACCTTCGGCACGCTCGCCATCGGCTTGCGCCGCAATGTGATGGAAGCCTTCGTCAGCGACACCGTGTCGATCCGCGTGCCAGACACCGTGCGGGTGAACCTGCGCGGGTCTTTGCGGCCCGGCGTGATGGCGCGCGACGTCTTCCATCATCTGGTGCGGCGTCTGGGGCCGAGTTCCTGCCGCTTCCAGGTGCTGGAGCTGGGCGGGCCGTCGGTGGCGGCGATGTCGACGGAGGGGCTTCAGACCATCACCGGGCTCGCCATGTTCACCGGCGCCCTGACCGCCATCGTCAATCCCGACCCGGTACGGCTGGACTACGCCCTGCCCCGCGCCCGCAAAAGGCTGGAGCCGGTGTCGAGCGATCCGGACGCCCACTATTCGGCGGTCCACGACATCGACCTGTCGGATCTGGAACCGATCGTCGTCGCCCCGCCGACCCCGGCGGACACCCGCGACCTGACCGAGTTCCTCGGGCTGGAGATCAACGCCGGTTATCTGGGGTCCTGTGCATCGGGCCGGCTGGAGGATCTGCGGGCGGCGGCCAAGGTGCTGGAGGGCCGGCGGGTCAAGACCGGCGTCTCGCTGCACATCGTGCCGACCAGCCAGGAGCTGATGGCGGCGGCGGCGCGCGAGGGGCTGGTCTCCACCCTGGTGGAGGCGGGGGCCTTCGTCTCCTCCCCCAGCTGCGACTATTGCTTCGGCCGCATCGCGACGATGACGGCGGGCCAGCGCGCGGTATCGACCGGCACGCTGAACGTCCGCGGCCGCATGGGCAGCCCGGACTCCGAGATTTACCTCTGCAACGCCGCGGTCGTCGCCGCCTCCGCCATCGAGGGCCGGATCGCCGATCCGCGCCCGTACCTGTGAGGCCGGGCATGACCGAACCCACACTTAATATGCCGGCGATGAAGGGCCGCGTCGCCTTCATCTTCGACGAGGTCAACTTCGACGTCGACCAGATCGTCGGCGTCAAGAACATCAAGATCACCGACGTGGCCGAACTGGCGCAGCTTGCCATGCAGGCCTACGACCCCGATTTCGCCACGTCGGTACGGCCGGGCGACCTGCTGGTCGGCGCCGACAATTTCGGCTACGGCCATCCGCACTACCCGCCGATGAAGGCGATGCGCCATCTCGGCGTCACCGGGGTGATCGCGGAATCCTTCTCGCCCGGCTACTGGCGCGGCGAGGTCAGCATGGGCTTCCCGCAGGTCAGCTGCCCCGGAATCCTCGGCTTCGTCCGGCGCTGGGACGAGATCGAGGTGGATTGGGCGGCGGGCGTGGTCCGCAACCACACCCAAGGCACCGAAATTCCCTTCGAACCGCTGCCGCAGGCGGATGCCGAGATGATCGAGGCCGGCGGCCTCGTCCCCTTCCTGAAGCGGCAGGCGGCCCAGCAACGCGAACAAAAGGACCATGCCAATGTCTCGGGGACCTGAATTCCGCAATCGCATCCTGGCGCAGAAGACCGTCTGGTCGGCCGGTGCCTATGACGCCCTGTCCGCCCGCTTCATCGAGGCGGCCGGCTTCGACGCGCTGATGACCTCGGGCTTCGGCGTCTCGGCCTCCTTCCTCGGCCAGCCGGATGCAGAGCTGTACACCATGTCGGAAAACCTGACGGTGGTCCGCAACGTGGTGTCGGCGGTCAACGTGCCGGTCATCGCCGACATCGACACCGGATATGGCAACGCCATCAACGTGATGCGCACGATCCGCGAGTTCGAGGCGTCGGGCGTATCGGCCGTCATCATGGAGGACCAGGTGGCGCCCAAGCGCTGCCCGATCTGCGTCGGCGGGGTCGAGGTGATCCCGATGGACGAGGCGGTCGCCAAGATCGAGGCGGCGGTGGCCGCCCGGCGCGATCCCAACATGCTGATCATCGCCCGCACCGACGTGGTCGATCCGGCTGCCGCGATGGAGCGCGGGCGCGCCTATGTCGCCGCCGGTGCCGACATGATCCAGCCGATCAGCAAATGCTTCCAAAACATCGACGGCTTGCGTGCGATGCGCGAGGCGGTCGGCGTGCCGCTGTCGCTGCAGCTGCTCGGCTGGCTGGAGAAGCTGTCGGCCGACGAGGTCGAGGAGGTGGCCGGCATGGCGACCTACGCGCTGGTGCCGCTGATGACCGTCGCCTCGGCGCTGAAGGAGAATCTGGCGGCGCTGGCCGAACGCCGCTCCACCCGCGATCTGCCGCGCCCGGTGACCGACCACAACAGCTTCATCGACTTCATCGGCTTCCCGCAGATCGAGGAATTGCAGAAGCGCTACCTGAAGACCGCCTGACGATCCTTTGCCGGCGGGCACCACCCGCCGGGGCCAAGGGGAAATCAAAAGCCGGCCGGGCAAAAGACGGCCAACCAAAAGACGACCAATCCACGGAGGAACCCCATGTTCGGTAGGCGCACTCTCCTTGCCGCCGCGGCGGCCCTGGCCCTGATCATTCCCGTCGCCGGCACCACCGGCGCACAGGCGCAGCAGCCCCCAGTCCGCATCGCCCTCATCGGGCCGATGAGCGGCACCGGCGCCTTCGAAGGCCAGCTCGGCCTGGAAGGCGCGCAGGCGATGGCCGCGGTGATCAACGCCAAGGGCGGTGTGGCCGGCGGCCGCAAGATCGAGCTGCTGACCTATGACGACAAGGGCTCCCCCGAGGATGGCGTCAGCGCCGCCAAGCGGGCGATGGAGCAGGACAACGTCGACATGATCATCGGCGGCTGGTTCAGCGCCGTCGCCCTGTCGATGAAGGAAGTGACGCGCGACAAGATCATCACCGTCATGACCAGCTCCCAGCACCCGAAGGTGACGGAGGAAGGGCACAAGTACCTGTTCCGCCTGAACGCCACCTCGGCAATGATGTCGGAGTTCTATTCGAAGGCGATCTGCGACCGCATCAAGCCCAAGTCCATCGCCTTCATGAACGTCAACGACGACTGGGGCCGGCTGGAGCTGGACAACTACACCAAGCTGCTGACCGGCTGCGGCATCGAGGTGAAGGGGCATGAGTTCTACAACCGCACCGACACCGACTTCACCACCGCGCTGACCAAGCTGAAGTCGCTGAACGCCGACGCCATCTATGTCGCGGCGATCAACACCTCGCAGGGGGCGACGATCTACCGGCAGATCAAGCAGACCGGCTATCGCGGCAAGGTCATCGCGTCGGCCGGCAACATGAACCCGAAGCTGGTCGAGCTGTCCGGCAACTCGCTGGAGCAGGTCTATTCCGCCTCGCCCTTCACCGAGGACGGCGCCGCCCCGTCGCTGAAGCCGTGGCTGGACCAATACCGCAAGGACTACAAGAACGATCCGTCCTTTATCGCCGCGCTCGGCGCGCAGGCGGTGCAGACCCTGGCCTTCGGCGTCGATGCCGCCGGCGGCGACCCGCGCGCCTACGACAAGATCGCCGCGGCCCTGAAGTCGCAGGCGGTCCCGACCGTGATGGGGGAGCTGCGCTTCTCCGACAAGGGTCAGGCGAGCCAGGCGATCCATCTGGTGCAGGTTCAGAAGAAGCAGATCGTCAGCGTCCGGGATTAACGAGGGTCTCCCTCTCCCTCCTTCTTCCCCCTCTCCCCCCCGGGGAGAGGGTCGGGGTGAGGGGGAGGCATTGGGTGGATTCTAGGTAAAGGGCCGCAGCGCGACCCCCTCACCCTAACCCTCTCCCGGGGGGGGAGAGGGAACAACCGCCCGCCCCCCGACAGGAAGATTCGACATGGATTTCACCGTCTTCGCCCAGCAGATCGCGAACGGCCTGGTCAACGGGATGGCCTATGTGCTCATCGCCACCGGGCTGACGCTGGTCTTCGGGGTGCTGCGCATCGTGAATTTCGCCCATGGCGAGTTCTACATGCTCGGCGCCTACATCACCTATTTCGTCGGCACCCTGTTCGGGCTCGACTACATCGCGGCGGCGGCGATCTCGGCCGTGGTGGTGGCGGGGCTCGGCGTCGCCGCCAACAAGCTGATCTTCTGGCCGCTGCGCCGCGACCATGAATTCACCATCCTGCTGTCCAGCCTGGGCCTCGCCCTGCTGATCGCCAACGGCGGCGAACTGTTGTTCGGCGCCGATCCGAAATATGTCGAGAGCCCCTTCGCCGACGAGGTGCTGGAGATCGGCACGGTGACGCTGACCCAGCAGCGCGTGCTGGTCTTCGCCGCCGCGGTGGTGGCGCTGATCGCGGTCTACCTGTTCATCCGCTATTCGCGCTTCGGCAAGATGATGCGGGCGACGGCGCAGAATCCGGACGGTGCGGCGCTGACCGGCATCAACATCGGGCTGGTCCACACCTACACCTTCGCGCTCGCCTGCGGGCTGGCGGCGCTGTCGGGCGCCCTGGTCGGCCCCACCGTGATGATCTTCCCGACCATCGGCAACTGGGCGGTGCTGAAGGGCTTCATCGTCGTCATCATGGGCGGTCTGGGCAGCGTCACCGGCGCTCTCTTCGCCGGCCTGCTGCTGGGCGTCATCGAATCGCTGGGCGGCGGCTACATCTCCCTCGGCTTCATGGAGGCGATCGGCTACGCGATGATCATCGCGGTCCTGCTGTGGCGCCCCAACGGCCTGTTCAGCACGGCGCGGGGTCTGCGATGAACACCAACTCTCATGGGCATTCCCTGGGCCAACCCCTGGCGATTGCCGGCGGTATCGCCGCCCTGGCCGTCCTGCCCTTCCTGGCCGGCAACGCCTATCTGGAACATCTGCTGGTGCTGTGGATGCTGTATGCGCTGCTGGCGCTCAGCCTCAACATCGTGATCGGCTATCTCGGCGAACTCACCTTCGGCCATGCCGCCTTCGTCGGCGTCGGCGCCTACACCTCGGCCATCCTCTCCACACAGCTGGGCCTGCCGCCGCTGCTGGGGCTGCCGCTGGCCGGGCTGGTGGCCGCAGCGTTCGGGCTGGTCATCGGCTACGCCGCCCTGCGGGTGGTCGGGCCGCAGTTCGCCATCCTGACGCTGGGCTTCGGCGCCATCCTGTTCACCATCACCAACCATTGGGTCGATCTGACGCGCGGGCCCATGGGCATCACCGACATCCCGCCGATGGCAATCGGTCCGCTGGCCTTCGACAGCGCCCGACCGACCTATTATCTGGTGCTGGCGCTGGTGCTGGCGACCGCCTATCTCTGCCACGCGCTGGTGGGCAGCCGCACCGGCCGCGCCTTCCTGGCGGTGCGGGAGAATGCGCCGCTCGCCGCCTCGCTCGGCATCAACGTCTTCCACACCAAGCTGATGGGCTTCGTCGCCGCCACCGCCATCGCCGGCATCGGCGGCGCCATCTATGCCCACTACATCCGGGTCATCACCCCCGATATCATGGGCGTCCACAATGTCGCCGCCCTCATCATCGTCGTCATTATCGGCGGCCGTGGCACCATCCTGGGTCCGATCCTGGGGGCGCTGGTCTATATCGGCCTCCTGGAATCGCTGCGCGTCGCCGGCCCGCTGCGCATGGTCATCTTCGCAGCCCTGCTGACCGGCACCGTCGTCTTCCTGCCGGGCGGGCTGATCAGCCTGTGGCAGCGCTGGCGCAACGCTCACAAGTCGGAGAACACCCAGCCGGCCACGCCCACCGGCTTGCCCAGCACGGAGGGAGGTGCGAAATGAACCCCGCCGCAAACGCAGGTGAAATCCTCGCCGTCAGCAACCTGACCCGCATCTTCGGCGGCCTGACCGCGGTGCGCGACGTCACCATGACGGTCCAGGCCGGCGAGGTGGTCGGGCTGATCGGGCCGAACGGCGCCGGCAAGACGACGCTGTTCAACATGCTGGGCGGCTCGCTGCCGCCCTCGTCCGGCAGCATCCGCTTCGCAGGCACCGACTGCACCGGCGCGCCGTCGCACGTCATGGGCCAGCGCGGCGTCTCGCGGACCTTCCAGATCACCAGCCTGTTCCCAAGCCTGACGGCGCTTGACAATGTGCGCAGCGCCGCCTTCCGCACCACGCGGGCCGGCTGGGGCGCCGCCATCCTGCGCAGCCCCGCCTACCGACGGGAAGAGGCGGAGCTGCGGCGCAAGGCGCTGGAGATCCTGGCCTTCTGCGATCTCGACCACCGCGCCGACACGCTGGCCGACGCCATGTCCTATGGCGAGCAACGCCGGCTGGAGATCGCCATCGCGCTGGCCGCCGAGCCGCGCCTGCTGCTGCTGGACGAGCCGGCCGCCGGCATGAACCCGGAGGAGGGCCAGCGGCTGGTCGAGATGATCCGCCGCATCCGCGCCCGCGGCGTCACCGTTCTGCTGGTGGAGCACCACATGCGGGTGGTTGCCAGCGTCTGCGACCGGCTGGTGGTGCTCGACCATGGGGTGAAGATCGCCGAGGGACCGCCGGCCAAGGTGCTGAACGATCCGGAAGTGATCCGCGTGTATCTGGGACGGGAGCCGGTCGATGCTTAAGGTCGAAGGTCTGAAAGTCCGCTACGGCCACCGCGAGGCGGTCCACAACGTCTCCCTGACCGTCGAGGCCGGAGAGCTGGTCACGCTGGTCGGCTCCAACGGCGCCGGCAAGACGACGACGCTGAAGGCGATCTCTGCCCTGCTGCGGCCGAGCGGCGGGACGATCACCTTCGACGGCGAGCGCATCGATAGGCTGGCGCCCCATCAGGTGATCGAGCGCGGGCTGGTCCATGTGCCGGAAGGCCGCCAGCTTTTCCCCGAGATGACGGTGCTGGAGCATCTGGAGCTGGGCGCGCTGCGCGGCCGGCCCGGCAGCATGGGCTTCGCCGAGCGGCTGCGCTGGGTCTACGAGCTGTTCCCCATCCTGGCCGAACGCCGCACCCAGAAGGCCGGCACGATGAGCGGCGGACAGCAGCAGCTGGTCGCCTTCGGCCGCGGCCTGATGGCCAACCCGAAGTGCCTGATGCTGGACGAGCCGACGCTGGGTCTGGCGCCGATCATCGTCGACACCCTAGCCGACACCATCAGGAACCTGCACGGCACCGGCATCACCATCCTGCTGGTCGAGCAGCGCGTGGATCTGGCCCTGCGTCTTGCCGACCGCGCCTATGTGCTGGAAACCGGGCGGGTGGTGATGGAGGATTCGGCCCAGACCCTGCTGGCCGATCCGCGCATCAAAACAGCCTATCTCGGGCTGTGACGGGCATGTCCGGCACGGAGGTGGTGGAGCGGGCGCGGGCGATCCTCGGGCCGGCCCATGTGCTGGTCGGGCCGGTGGACACGGCGCCCTTCCTGGCGGACTGGCGCGGGCGCTACCGCGGCGCGGCGCTGGCCGTGGTCCGGCCGGCCGATGCGGCGCAGGTGGCGGCCATCGTTCGGCTTTGCGCGGAAACGGGCACGCCGCTGGTTCCCCAGGGCGGCAACACCGGGGTGGTCGGCGGCGCCATTCCCGACGGTAGCGGCCGCAGCCTCGTGCTCAGCCTGTCGCGCCTGACCCGCATCCGCGATGTCGATCCCATCGGCGACAGCCTGACAGTGGAGGCCGGCTGCACCCTGGCCGCGGTCCAGGCCGCCGCCGAGGAGGCCGGGCGGCTGTTCCCAATGAGCCTGGGCAGCGAGGGCAGCTGCCAGATCGGCGGCACCATCGCCACCAATGCCGGCGGCACCGCCGTCCTGCGCTACGGCCCGATGCGCGACCTCGTGCTCGGGCTGGAGGTGGTGCTGCCCGACGGCACGCTGTGGAACGGGCTGCGGTCGCTGCGCAAGGACAACACCGGCTATGCCCTGAAGCATTTGTTCATCGGGGCGGAGGGCACGCTGGGCATCGTCACGGCGGCGACGCTGAAGCTGTTCCCAAGGCCGCAGAGCGTCGCCACCGGCTTTCTCGCCCTGCCCTCGCTGGACGCGGCTTTGCAAGTGTTCGCCCAACTGCGCGCTGCGCTGGGCGACCGGGTGAGCACGGCGGAAATCCTGTCGGAGTCGCAACTGGCCTCGGTGCTGGCCCATGTGCCGGGCACTGCCCGACCGCTCGGCACAATCATGCCCTGGTATCTGCTGGTCGAGGTCACCGACCCGATGCAGGGGCTGGATCTGGCCGCGCGGCTGGAGGATTTGCTGTCAACCGGGTTGGAGGACGGACGCATCGCCGACGCGGCGGTGGCCCGCAGCCAAGCCCAGGCGAATGCGATGTGGAAGCTGCGCCACAGCGTGTCGGAGGCCAACCGCAAGAGCGGCATCGTCGTCGGCCACGACACCGCGGTGCCGGTCGCCCGCATCCCCGACTTCGTCACCCGCGCCAGCGCGGCCATCGAGGCGGTGCGGCCGGATGCCCGAGTGGTGGCGGTGGGGCATATCGGCGACGGCAACATCCATCTGGTCGCCATCCTGCCGGAAAGCCTCCGCGAAAGCCTCCGCGCATCCGGCGAGCCGCTGGACCGCATCGCCCAGGCGATCAGCGCGGCGGTCCATGAACAGGCAATCGCGCTCGGCGGCACCATCAGCGCCGAGCATGGCATCGGCCAGAGCATGCGCGACGCGCTCGCCGCCTTCAAGGGACCGGCGGAGATGGCGTTGATGCGGGGCATCAAGCAGCTGTTCGACCCGCAGGGAGTGATGAATCCGGGCAAGGTCGTGGCGGCCCGACACTGACCATTGTGTCCCCGGTTCAGGCCACCGCCGTTATCACATGCGCCTGAATCCTGCCGTCTATCGGGCCGTCGGCGAAATGCCGGGCGATGGCCTGGGCGGCGAGGTCCGTCACCTCGTCGAGGCGGCTTGCATCCCGCGCCTCGATCTCCAGGCGCATGGGCGTTCCCTGGCAAAAGCCGGTCGCCGGATCGGCGGCAGTCGCCGCCCGGCTGCGCAGGGTCACGGTCTCGATGCCGATGTCGGTGAAGCCGGCTTTTTGGAGGTCGGCGCGGACCCGCCCGGTGTCATGATAGCCGTGCGGCGTCCGTGCCATGAAGCCGGGCGGATCGTCGGGAAAGGCCGCGGCAACGGCGGCGCTGACGACCGCGGCGATCTCGTTGTCCTCGATCCGGTCCCACACGCTGAACAGGAAGCGGCCTCCCGGCTTCAGCACCCGGCGTGCTTCGGCGAACCCCTCGGGCTTGTCCGGGAAGAACATCACGCCGAACTGGCAGACGAGCGCATCGAAGCTGTCGCTTTCGAAGGGCAGGCTCAGGGCGTTCGCCTGCCGCCATATCACCCGCGACGCATCCAGCTTCTGCGCCGCATGGTCGAGCATCGGTTGATTGAGGTCCGTCGCAACGAGTTCGACGCTTGCCGGCAGGGTCTGGACCAGGGCGCGCGTCACAATCCCGGTTCCGGCCGCCGTTTCCAGAATCCGCCCTTCCATGCCTGCAAGCCGCCGTGCCATATCGCCGGCATAGGGTTCGAACAGGAGGGGGCCGAGATAACGGTCATAGAGTGCCGGAATCGCCCCTGCGAATGCCTTGTCCACGTCAGCCATGTCGCCCCCCATTTCAAAATGCGGGATCGCTCAGCTTATTCCCCGCCGACGATGCGGGCGACGGCCAATTGGGGGCGGGCGCATGCTCCTTGGGTCCGGCAATCGACGAAATCGCAACGAAAAGTCCCCCGGAGCCATGCGTTTCGGCATGGCTCCGGGGGACTTGCGGTCATCTTGGGAAAAGGGACGGTTCAGCGGTCCGACCGGGTCAGGAACCGCAGGACCAATGCTGCGGCCGAGGCGGCGGTGGCGACGGCGACCACGCCATTCCAGCCCCAGGCGGCCAGGGCCTGGCTGCCCAGCGTGGCGCCGGCTGCCATGCCGATGAACATGCCGACCATCAGCACCGCGTTCAGGCGGCTGCGGGCGGCCGGGTCGATGCCGTAGACGATGGTCTGGTGGGCGATCAGCGATGCCTGGACGCCAAGGTCGAAGCCGACGGCGCTCGCCACCAGCAGCCACAGGCGGCCCCCTTCGGGCAGCAGCGGCGACAGCGCCATGGCGGCGAAGGACAGCACGGCCAGACCGGCGCCCAGCCGGGTCATCAGCGCCGGACCGCGGCTGTCGGCGATGCGGCCGGCAATCGGCGCCACCAGCGCACCGGCCGCACCGGCCAGACCGAAGGCACCCGCCGCGGCGGCACCCAGATGGAACGGCGCGCCATGCAGCATCACCGCCAGGGTCGACCAGAAGGCGCTGAAGCCCAGCGACAGCAGACCCTGCGCCATCGCCGCCCGGCGCAGGCCGGGATGACGGGCCCACAGCGTGACCAGCGACCCCAGCAGCTCGCCATAGCCGAGATCGGTCGTCGGCGCAAAGCGCGGCAGCCCACGCCACAGCGCGGCGCCGAGCAGGGCGATGCTGCCGGCGGCGGCGACGAACACGACGCGCCAGCCGAACTGTTCGGCGATGACGCCGCTGACCACCCGAGAGAGCAGGATGCCCAGCAGCAGGCCGGTCATCACCGTGCCGACCACCCGGCCGCGATGCTCCGCCGGGGCCAGCGTCGCGGCGGCGGGGACGATGTCCTGCGCCAGCGTCGCCGAAAGCCCCATCACCAGGCTCGCCGCCAGCAATCCGCCGATGGAAGGCGCGAAGCCCGCCGCCAGCAGGGCCGCGACCAGCACCGACACCTTCGCCAGGATGATGCGGCGGCGGTCGAAGCGGTCGCCCAGCGGGGCCAGCAGCAGAATGCCGAAGGCGTATCCCAGTTGGGTCAGCGTCGGCACCCAGCCAACCGTCCGGTCCGCCGCCCCGATGTCAGCGCCGAGCACGCCCAGCATCGGCTGGCTGTAATAGAGCGTCGCCGCCGCCAGACCGGTGCCCGCGGCCATCAGGAACACCAGCGGCCGGCTCATCCCGCCGTCATGCGCAGGCGCCAGGGGACCCTGGCTTGGCATTGCACTTGCCAGCGGCGTTGCATGCGCAGTTTGAATGATTGTCATCGTTCGATCCCCTCAAGGGCAAGCAGTGTCTTGGTTGAGGGGGAGTATGGCGGCGGGCTGCAAGAGACGGTAGCCGGACCGGGTGTAGATTTGCTATACGCTTTACGTATGAACAATGACCTCCCGGCGGTCGGCAGCGACCGCATCGCCCTGCTGGAGACCTTCGTCCGCATCGTGGAGGCGGGGAACCTGTCGGCCGCAGCCACACAGCTGGGCAGCACCCAGCCGACGGTCAGCCGCCGTCTGCAACTGCTGGAGCGGACGCTCGGCGTCCGGCTGCTGCACCGCTCCACCCACCGGATGAACCTGACGGAAGACGGCACTCTCTGTTACGAGCGGGCAAAAGATCTGCTGGCCGGCTGGCAGATGCTGGAAAGCGATGTCCGCGGCGCCGACGACCAGCCGACCGGCCATCTGCGGGTGCTGGCGCCGCATGCTTTCGGACAGCAGCAGTTGATCGGGCCGGTGGCGGACTATCTGCGCCGCTTTCCGCGGATGACGGTGGAATGGCTGCTGCACGACCGCATGCCGGACTTCATCGCCGAGGGCATCGACTGCGCCATCCGGGTCGGCGAGGTCTCCGACCCATCGGTCGTCGCCCTGCGGCTGGCGGAGGTGCCGCGGATCGCCGTTGCCTCCCCCACCCTGCTCGGCGGCCGGCCGGTGCCGCAGCATCCGGACGAGCTGACGGACCTGCCCTGGCTGGCTCTGCGCACTTTCTACCGGGGAGAGGTGACGCTGACCCATGCCGGGACCGGCGAGACGGTCGGCTTTCCCATCCGGCCGCGCCTGTCCACCGACGGGCTGCAGGCGATCCGCAACGCGGCGATCCTGGGGCTGGGGGCGGCCATCGCCTCGCAATGGGCGCTGGTGGACGATCTGGCGGCGGGCCGGCTGGTGCATCTGGCGCCGGACTGGCAGGCGCCCACCCTGCCCGTCAGTCTGGTCTATCATCCCGCCCGCCACCAGCCGGCCCGCCTGCGCCGCTTCATCGAGGTGATGCGCGTCGCCGTGCCCCTCGCCTTCCGCGCGGTGCAGGCGCCATAGCGTCAAAAGGCGGCGGCATTGCCACGGCTTTGCTATGGTGTCCGCGACTTGTTCAGGAAGGCCGATGTTCATGCACGAGTATGTCCGCAAAATCCTCACCGCGCGCGTCTATGACGTGGCGATCGAAAGCCCGCTCGACCCGATGCCGCGGCTGTCGCAGCGCCTGAACAACATGGCCCTGCTGAAGCGCGAGGATCTGCAACCCGTCTTTTCCTTCAAGCTGCGCGGCGCCTACAACAAGATGGTCGGGCTTCCGCCGGAGGCGCGGGAGCGCGGGGTGGTGTGCGCGTCGGCCGGCAACCATGCCCAGGGCGTGGCGCTGTCGGCGCAGAAGCTGGGGATCAAGGCGGTGATCGTCATGCCGCGGACGACGCCGGCCATCAAGGTCCAGGCGGTCAAGAGCCGCGGCGGTAAGGTCGTGCTGCACGGCGACGTCTTCGACGACGCCTATCTCCATGCCCGCCAGATCGAGGCCGACAAGGGGCTGACCTTCATCCATCCCTATGACGATCCCGACGTGATCGCCGGCCAGGGCACCGTCGGCATGGAAATCCTGCGCCAGCACCCGCACCCGCTGGACGCCATCTTCGTGCAGATCGGCGGCGGCGGGCTGGCCGCCGGGATCGCCGCCTACGTCAAGTTCCTGCGCCCCGACGTGAAGGTGATCGGCGTCGAGCCCGACGACGCGGCCAGCATGGGCGCCGCCATCGCGGCCGGAAAGCGCGTGCAACTGGATCAGGTCGGGCTGTTCGCCGACGGCGTCGCCGTCCGTCAGGTCGGATCCGAGACCTTCCGGCTGTGCAGCGAGCTGCTGGACGAGGTCATCACCGTCAACACCGACGAGATCTGCGCCGCCGTCAAGGACATCTTCGAGGACACCCGCGCGATCACCGAACCGTCGGGCGCGGTCGGTCTGGCCGGCCTGAAGAAATACGCCGAGCGCGAAGGGTTGCAGGGCAAGGGGCTGGTGGCCATCGGCAGCGGCGCCAACATGAATTTCGACCGGCTGCGCCACATCGCCGAACGGGCGGAGATCGGCGAGCGGCGCGAGGCACTGCTGGCCGTCACCATCCCGGAGCGGCCGGGCGCCTACCGGCAATTCATCCAGGCGCTCGGCAAGCGCTCGATCACCGAGTTCAACTACCGCTATGCCGACGACCGCGAGGCGCAGATCTTCGTCGGCGTCCAGCTGACCGAGGGCGATGCGGAAAAGCGCCAGATCATCGATCTGCTGCGCGGCCTGGACTGCCCGGTTCTGGACATGAGCGACAACGAGATGGCGAAGCTCCATGTCCGCTACATGGTCGGCGGCCGGGTGCGCGGGTTGAAGGACGAGCTGCTCTACCGCTTCCAGTTCCCGGAGCGGCCGGGCGCCCTGCTGAAGTTCCTGAACGGGCTGGCGCAGGAGTGGAACATCTCGCTGTTCCATTACCGCAACCACGGTGCCGACTATGGCCGCGTGCTGGCCGGCATCCAGGTGCCGGACAAGGACCGGACGCGGTTCCGGCGCTGCCTGGACGAGCTTGGCTATCCCTGCTGGGACGAGACCGGCAACCCGGCCTACCGGATGTTCCTGGCCGAACCGCAGGGCTGATGCCCGGACCGCTCCCTAAAAGCTGGCAAGTTGGCCCTTACATGTTTACAAATACCTGACAGCCGAGGGACGGCAGCCAGCGGAGCGGGAGCGACAGGATGGAGTCGAGTGAACACGGCGCGATGACCGCTGCGGTGTCGGACGGCGGGGAGGGCACGCCGCTGCTCCGCACCCGCCAGACGCCGCTGGTCACGCGGATCTACCAGCTGCTGCTGGCCCAGATCAGCGCCGGCGATTTCAAGCCCGACGAGCGTCTGCCCGGCGAGAACGACCTTGCCGCCCGCTTCCAGGTGTCGCGCCCGGTGGTGCGGGAGGCCTTGAAGCGGCTGCGCAACGACGGGCTGATCTACTCCCGCCAGGGCGCTGGCAGCTTCGTCCGGGTGGCGGTGGAGGAAAGCCAGCCGGTGCTGGGCTATGCGCCGGTGGAAACGATTGCCGACATCCAGCGCTGTTACGAGTTCCGCCTGACCATCGAGCCGGACCACGCCTATCACGCAGCATTGCGCTGGAACGACGCCGCGCTGGACCGCATCGCCGCGGCGCTGAGCCTGATGGACGATGCGACCCGCGCCCACCGTCACCGCGAGGACGCCGACTACGCCTTCCACACCGCCATCGCCGAGGCGACGAACAACCATTATTACATGTCGTCGATGCAGGCGCTGAAGGATCACATCTCCGTCGGCATGAAGTTCCACGGCGTGTCGCTGATGGGTCCGAGCTCCGGCCTAACCGGCGTGTATGACGAACATCGCGGCATCTTCGACGCCATCCGTCACCGGGACGGCGAAACCGCACGCCAGCGGATGCGCACGCATCTGGAAGGGTCGCGCGACCGCGTGTTCGAAGGGCGGGCGCTGGACCTCTCGCTGTAAATCGCTGACCTGCAATTGCTTTCCGGCAGAACCGCACCGCCCGGCCGTCGCTGGTGCGCGTGAACCGGCGCGGCCATAGCTTCTTGGCGCAACATGTAAACATGTATTGCCCGAGAACCGCGCTGTATCCCTTATTTTTGCCTTCAACAACATTACAACATATTGACATCTCCGCAGCGCTATGATGGAGTGGGTCATCGTCGAGGGCGGCGGGAGCGCCCGGCAGCTGACCATCGCAATGCGAGGGCCGCCGCTCACAAGGATGGGGACCACCCATGGACAGCATGGTTCCACAGGACGGATCGCCACAGGGCATCCAGGCCGCGGCCGGATCATCGGCAACGCTGCATCCGTGCCTGATCGCCGACGACCTGACCGGGGCGCTCGACACCGCCGCCCAGTTCGCCGCCATCGCCGGTCCGATCTCCGTCTACTGGCAGAGCCTGCCCTACCCCACTCTGCCGAATACGCTCGCTTTCGACAGCGGCACGCGCGAGGCGACGCGGGACGAGGCCCGCCGCCGGGTCGCCGCCATCGCCGCCGGCCTGCCGCGCAGTCCCGGCTCGCTCCATTACGCCAAGCTCGACAGCCTGTTGCGCGGCCATGCCGGGACGGAGATCGCCGCCTGGATCGCGGCCACGGCTCCCGATCATGTTATCGTCGCCCCCGCCTTCCCCTATCAGGGCCGCATCACGCGCGGCGGCATCCAGCTTGCCCGCGGCGATGACGCCCGCAGCTGGACAGCCGCAGCCAGCGACCTGCGCGCCGATCTGGAGCGGGAAGGCCTTGCGGTCCAGCTCCGCTGCCCCGGCGCGGCGGTGCCGGCGGGTGTCAGCCTGTGGGATGCCGAAACCGATGCCGATCTCGACGCCGTCGCCGCCGCCGGCCTCGCGCTGAACGGGCGCGTGCTGTGGTGCGGCAGCAGCGGACTGGCCGGTGCGCTGGCCCGGCAGATGGGCACCGCCGCCTGCGATCCCGTCGCCATGCGGCTGCCACGGCCGATCCTCGGCCTGTTCGGCACCAACCATCCGGCGATGACGGCGCAGATCGGCGCCTGTTCGGAACATGTGCTGGCGCTGCCCGACGGCGGCCCGACCTCGGCCATGGTGCTGGCCCAGCGGCTGGACCGCGACGGCATCGCACTCGCCACCCTCGCCCTGCCCGACGGGCTGGCACGGAGCAACGCGGCGCAGCGGATCGAACGGGAATTCGCCCGGCTGGTCCGCCGGCTCGACCCGCCCGGCACGCTGCTGGTGGCGGGCGGCGAGACCCTGCGCGGCCTCTGCCTCGCCCTGGAAGCCGACCGGCTGGAGCTGGACGGACAGATCTGGCCGGGGGTGCCCTGCTCCATCCTGCGCGGCGGACGCTTCGACGGGGTCCGCATCATTTCAAAATCGGGCGCGTTCGGCGACCCATCACTGCTGCGCCGGCTGCTTGCGCTGGCTGCGCCGCTTCATCAGGGAGAACAAGCATGACACCGCATCTGGCCATCACCATGGGCGATCCGGCCGGCGTCGGGCCGGAGATCATCGTGAAGGCCTGCGCGCGTCTGAAGGACCGGCTGGCCGACGGCACGCTGCGCCTGCTGGTCATCGGCAGCAACCCCGCCCTCCATGCGGCGCGCGATGCGCTCGGCAGCGACCTCGACTTCCCCGAGGTGACTGACATCGACGGCGAGTGGCCGGCGCTGGCCTGCCTCCAGGCCGGGCCGGAGGGCGAGCCGATCCGTCCCGGCGTGCTGTCGGTCGACGGCGGCCGCTTCGCCTATCTGGCGGTGGAACGCGCGGTGCGGCTGGCCGAAGCCGGCCGCATCCACGGCATCGTCACCGCGCCTTTGAACAAGGAGGCGATGAACAAGGCCGGCTATCACTTCGCCGGGCACACCGACCTGCTGGCCGAACTGACCGGCGCCCGCGGCTCGGTGATGATGCTGGCCCACGGCAACATGCGGGTCAGCCACGTCACCACCCACATCGCGCTGGAGGATGTGCCGAAGAAGCTGACGCCGGAACGGCTGCGCTACGTCATCGACCGCACCGACGAGACGCTGGCCGGGCTCGGCCTTTCCCGCCGCCGCATCGCCATCGCCGCGCTGAACCCGCATGCCGGCGAAGGCGGGCTGTTCGGCCGCCAGGACATCGAGGTGACCGAGCCGGTGATCCGCCAATGCGTCGCCGACGGGCTGGATGTCGTCGGGCCGGTGCCGGGCGACACCATCTTCGTCAAGCTGCGCGCCGGCCAGTACGACGCGGTGGTCGCCATGTATCACGACCAGGGCCACATCCCGGTCAAGCTGCTGGGCTTCAACGTCAATCCGGAGACCGGCACCTGGGACGCGCTGAGCGGTGTCAACATCACGCTCGGCCTGCCGATCATCCGCACCTCCGTCGACCACGGCACCGCCTTCGACATCGCCGGCAAGGGCATCGCCAACGAGCTGAGCCTGATCGAGGCCATCGACTACGCCGAAAAGCTGGCCGCCGCCCGCGTGCGCGTCGCCGCCTGAGGAACCCGATCATGAACACCATCGACCTGACCACGCCCATCGACCTGCTCCGCCCGCCCCGCGTCGTCTTCGGCGCCGGCACCGCGGCCGAGACCGGCCGTTGGGTGCGGGAGCGCGGCCTGACCCGCATCCTGGTGGTCGCCGACGCCTTCAACGCCACCCGCGTGGAGCGGCTGGGGCTTGAGGGCGCCGTCACGATCTTTGCCGACATCAAGCCCGAACCCGACGTTCCCAACCTGGAGGCGCTGCTCGCGGTCGCCGAACAGGTCGAGCCGCAGGTGGTGATCGGCTTCGGCGGCGGCAGCGCCATGGATTTGGCCAAGCTGGCCGCCGTGTTGCCGGGCAGCGGCCAGACCATCCGCGACGTGGTCGGGCCGGAGAAGGTGGCGGGCAAGCGCGCCGTCCTGGTGCAGGTGCCGACCACCGCCGGCACCGGCAGCGAGGTCGGCACCCGCGCGCTCGTCACCGACCCGGCGACGATGAGCAAGCTGGCGGTGCAGAGCGTCCACATGCTGGCCGACGTCGCGGTGGTCGATCCCGACCTGACGCTGAGCGTGCCGGCCGCGGTGACCGCCGCCACCGGCGTCGACGCGCTGGCCCATTGCGTCGAGGCCTACACCAACCGCAAGGCCCATCCGCTGATCGACCTCTATGCGCTGGAAGGCATCCGGCTGGTCGGCCGCTTCCTGCCGCGCGCCATCGCCGACGGCAGCGACCGCGAGGCGCGGGCCGGCCTGTCAGTGGCGTCCTTCTACGGCGGCATCTGCCTGGGTCCGGTCAACACCGCCGCCGGCCATGCCGTCGCCTATCCGCTGGGCACCCGCCACCACATCCCGCATGGCGCCGCCAACGCGCTGATCTTCCCGCATGTGCTGGCCTTCAACGCGCCGGCCGTCCCGGCCAAGACCGCCGCGGTGCTGGAAGCGCTGGGCCTGCCGGCGGTCGCCGATCCGGCCGCGGTGTTCAAGGCCGCGCACGATTGGTGCGTGAACCTCGGCTGCACCATGCGGCTGTCGGCGTTCGGCGTGCCCGAGGCCGACTTGGCCGCCATGGCCGAGGAGGCGCACGCCATCCGCCGGCTGCTCGACAACAACCCGCGCGATCTCAGCCGCGAGGACATCCTGGGCATGTACCGCGCCGCCGCCTGACGGCGCGGCGCCAGCCCTCATCCCGTTCGTGAAAAGGCCAATCCCATGAGCAAGACCAGCGGCAAGATCGGCGGACCCTTCGTCGCGATCGTCACCCCCTTCGACGGCGACGAACGCGTCGAATTCGCAGCGCTGCGACGGCAGGTGAAGCGGCAGGCGTCCGCCGGCAACGGCGTCTTCTGCGCCGGCACCAACGGCGAATTCTACGCCCTGTCCTTCGACGAGAAGCTGGCGGTGGCCGAGACCTGCGTCGAGGCCGCCGACGGCAAGGTGCCGGTGCTGGCCCATATCGGCGAGATCTCCACCAACCAGACCATCGCGCTGGGCAAGGCGGTCGAGCGGCTCGGCGTCAAGGCGGTCTCCGCCATCACGCCGTCCTTCATCGCCTGCTCGCAGGCCGAACTGGTGGAGCATTACCGCCGCGTCGCCGATGCGCTGACGGTGCCGGTCTATCTCTACAACATCCCGGCCCGCACCGGGAACACGCTGGAGCCGCAGACCGCCCGCATCCTGGCCGACCACCCGAACATCATCGGCATCAAGGACAGCGCCGGCTCGCAGGAGAGCCTGGACGGCTTCCTCGCCATCGCGCGCGAGCGTGACGATTTCGACGTGCTGGTCGGCCCGGATTCGCTGGTGCTGCACGGCCTGCGCAACGGCGCCGCCGGCTGCATCTCCGGCCTCGGCAACATCGCGCCGGTGACGCTCAACAGCATCCATGCCGCTTTCGTGGCCGACGACGACGACGCGGCCGACAGGCACCAGACCCATTTCAGCACGCTCCGCAAGGAACTCTACGCGCTGGGCTTCCCGCCGGCGATGGTCAAGCGCGCTCTCCGCAGCGCCATGCCCGAGGTCGGTTTCAGCCGCGCCCCGGTGCTGATCGCCGACGAGGTGGACAGCCGGATCAAGGCAATCGCGGCACGCTACGCCGAAGCGGTGTGACGCTGTTCCACGCCGCATGGCGCCGTGACGACACAAGGCCGGCGCCAATCCCCTGAACAACACCGAAGGCGGATCCATCCGCCCGTTAGGGAGACCCGTCCATGAACCATTTCACCAGTGAAGAAAGTGCGCTCATCCTGGGGATCGTCGTCCTCTACATCCTCTTCACCTCCTGGCTGACCATCCGGTTGCGCAGCCGCAACAACGGCGAGTTCATGAACGCCGCGCGGTCGATGCCGGCGGCCGTCGTCGGCGTCCTGCTGATGTCCGAGTTCATCGGCGCCAAGTCCACCGTCGGCACGGCGCAGGAAGCCTTCAGCTCCGGCATGGCGTCGGCCTGGTCGGTGCTGGGCGCCTCCATCGGCTTCCTGCTGTTCGGCCTGTTCTTCGCCAAGCGCATCTACGGATCGGGCGAATACACCATCTCCGCCGCCATCGCGAAATATTACGGCACCTCCACCATGCGGACGGTGTCGATCATCATGATGTATGCGCTGCTGCTGGTGAATGTCGGCAACTACATCAGCGGTGCCGCCGCCCTGTCCACCGTCATGAACCTCAATCTGACCTGGGCGATGGTCATCATCGCGGTGGTCAGCACCTTCTACTACGTGTTCGGCGGGCTGAAGGGCATCGCCTACGTCACCATCCTGCACAGCGGGCTGAAGCTGCTCGGCATCGCCCTGCTGCTGGGCACCGCGCTGTCGCTCAGCGGCGGCATCGGCCCGATGGTTGAAAAGCTGCCGGCCCACTATTTCACCATCGACGGCACCATCGGCATGCCGACGATCTTCGCCTGGGTCATCGGCACCGTCGGCGCCATCTTCTCCACCCAGTTCGTCATCCAGGCGATCTCGTCCAACCGCAGCGCCGGCGAGGCCCAGCGCTCCGCCTTCTATGCCGCGATCTTCTGCCTGCCGCTCGGCATCATGCTGGCGCTGATCGGCGTGACCGCGCATTACCTCCATCCCGACATGAAGAGCCTGTACGCGCTGCCGGTGTTCCTCGACGCCATGCACCCGCTGATGGCCGCCATCGTCACCACCTCGCTCGTCGCCTCGGTCTTCGTCAGCGTCAGCACGGTGGCGCTCGCCATCGCCTCGCTGGCGGTGCGCGACTTCTACGTGCCGTGGAAGAAGCCGACGCCGGAGCAGGAATTCCGCACCACCCGCATCCTGTCTCTCATCATCGGCTTCCTGCCGCTGATCTTCGTCTTCTTCGTGCCGGAAATCCTGAAGCTGTCCTTCTTCACCCGGGCGCTGCGCCTGTCGATCACGGTCGTGGCGATGATCGGCTTCTTCCTGCCGCTGTTCGCCAGCAACCTGGGCGCCACGCTGGGCCTGCTGGGCGCCACCGTCAGCACCACCGTCTGGTACGTGATGGGCAACCCCTACGGCATCGACAACATGTACGTCGCCCTGCTGACGCCGATGCTGGTGATGCTGGTGGAGCGCCTGATCCGTGGCCGCAGCGCCCCGGCGATGGTCGCCGCCCCGCCGCAGGCCGACGCAGGATGACCGGCTTGGCGCTTTCCCCAGTTTGCCCCTTCCCCAGTTTGCATGTGACCGACATGACCACACCCTCGACCCTGCCCTTCACCACCGACCGCGGGCGCGTTGCGCCCGTGGACGGGGACGCCGGGCGCCGCGACGCCTATCTGCCGTCGCCCTGCGTCCAGAACCATGCCGCCAACATCGTTGTGCTCGGCAACGGCGATCTCGGCTGCGTCTGGTTCGGCGGCACCCAGGAGGGCATTCCAGACATCTCGATCTATTTCTCGCGGCTGCCCCGGGGCTCCGACAACTGGACCGATCCGGTCAAGCTGTCGGACGACCCGACCCGCTCGGAACAGAACCCGGTGCTGTTCCCGGCGCCGGACGGCACGCTGTGGCTGTTCTACACCGCGCAAATCTCCGGCAACCAGGACACCGCCGTCGTGCGCTGCCGCAACTCCGCCGACCATGGGCAGAGCTGGGGCCCCATCCGCACCCTGTTCGAAGGCAGCGGCAGCGACGGCATCTTCATCCGCCAGCCGGTGGTGGTGCTGCCAAATGGCGACTGGCTGCTGCCGACCTTCCTCTGCCACGGCACGCCGGGCGAGAAGTGGGTGGGCGATAACGACACCAGCGCCGTCCGCATCTCCTCCGACCGCGGTGAAAGCTGGACCGAGCATCCGGTGCCCGACAGCGTCGGCTGCGTCCATATGAGCGTCGTGCCGTTGTGCGACGGCACGCTGGCCGCCTTCTACCGCAGCCGCTGGGCCGACCATGTCTACCGCAGCGTCTCCGCCGACAATGGCCGCAGCTGGAGCGCGCCGGTTCCGACTGGGCTGCCCAACAACAACTCCTCGATCCAGGTGACGGCGCTGGCCGACGGCCGGCTCGCCATCGTCTTCAACGAATCCAGTGCGGAGAACGCGACCGAGCGCCGCGCCTCGCTCTATGACGAGATCGAGGACGACGTCCCGGCCGGCGGCGCCGCCGTTGCGGTCGCCGCAAAGCCGGCGCAGACACCTGCCCGCAAGGCCTTCTGGGGGGCGCCACGTGCGCCGCTGACGCTGGCCCTGTCGGAGGATGGCGGGCTGAGCTGGCCGGCGCGCCGGAACCTGGAGGTCGGCGACGGCTATTGCATGACCAACAATTCCAAGGACAGCCTGAACCGGGAATTCTCCTACCCGTCGGTCACCCAGACGGCGGAGGGCGACCTGCATGTCGCCTTCACCTATTTCCGGCAGGCCATCAAATACAGCCGCGTCTCGCCCGACTGGGTGGGCGGCGGCAACTGACCGGCGATGGGGGCGCCAACCGGCGTCCCCGCCCGCCCGTCCGATTCCTCATTTTCCGGGGACTTGTCCCATGACCATGACCGCCGAGGCCGTTCTTGAGGCCGCCGGCGCGCTGCTCGCTGCGCGCCGCGACAACCGCCCGCTCGACGCCCTGCCGCCGGCGGCGATGCCCGCTGACAAGGCCGGCGCCTACGCCATCCAGACCGAGGTCGCCCGCGGCATCGGCCCGGTGACCGCCTGGAAGGTCGGCGCCTCCGCCCCCGACGCCGAGCCGTCGAGCGCGCCCATCCATGCCGACACGCTGTTCTTCGAGACCGAAACACTGCCCGCCGCGATGTTCCGCGTCATCGGGATCGAGGCGGAGATCGTCTATCGCCTGAAAAGCGACCTGCCCGCCCGTGACGAGCCCTGGACGCGGGACGAGGTGCTGGACGCCGTCGGCTCCATCCATCCGGCCTTCGAGATCTGCGACACCCGCTTCGCCGCCTACGGCTCGCAGGGGCCGCTCGCCTCGCTGGCCGATCAGGGCAACCACGGCGCGCTGATCGTCGGCGCGGCCACGGCGGACTGGCGCCGCATTGATCCGGTGACCCAGCCGCTGACGCTGGACATCGACGGCGAGCGCAGGATCGACACGGTGAGCGGCAACAAGGCCGGTGACCCGATGCGTCTGCTTGCCTGGCTCGCCAATGTCGGCGCCCGGCCGTTCGGCGGCCTGCATGCCGGCGACACGGTGACAACCGGGTCCTGCACCGGCACCATCTTCATCAAGCCCGGCAGCCGCGCCGTTGCCGACTTCCCCGGCCTCGGCCGCATCGCCCTGACCGTGGCATGAGGGAGGGCGCCGGGATGAACACGGAAAGGCGCGCCCTCGTCACCGGCGTCAGTTCGGGGATCGGTGCCGCCATCGCCGAACGGCTGTTGCAGGATGGCTGGCTGGTTGAGGGGATGAGCCGGTCGGCCCCCCCCATCGACCACCCGAACCTGCGCTTCACCCCGGCCGACCTGATGGCGCCGGACTCCGTGGCGAAGGCGCTGGCCGGTTTGCCGCCCGTCGACGCGCTGGTCCATGCCGCCGGGGTCATGCGGGTCGGCACGCTCGGCGAACTGGCCGGGGACGATGCGAGGGCGATGTGGCGCCTGCATGTGGAGGCTGCGACACAGCTGGTCGAGCATGTCGCCCCCCGCATGTCGGACGGCGGTGGCCGGATCGTCCTGATCGGCAGCCGCACCGCACAGGGGGCCGCCGGCCGCAGCCAGTATGCGGCGACCAAGGCGGCGATGGTCGGGCTTGCCCGCTCCTGGGCGCTGGAGCTGGCGCCGCGCGGCGTCACGGTGAATGTGGTGGCGCCGGGGGCGACCGACACGCCGATGCTGAAGGACCCGAACCGCACCGGCCTGCCACCGAAGCTTCCGCCCATCGGCCGCTTCATCAAGCCGGAGGAGGTGGCGGCGCTGACCGCCTTCCTGCTGTCCGACGCGGCGGCGGCCATCACCGGGCAGCAGATCCTCGTCTGCGGCGGCGCTTCGCTTTAGGCTGGAGCACGGGCGGCCATCGACCCGGACGATTTCGGGCTATATGGTTGCCACGCACTTCCGTCACGAGGAAAGATCACAGGATGTCGAACACCGCCCCGAAGATTGCCGCCCAGAAGATTGCAATCGTCACCGGCGCCACCTCCGGCTTCGGCGACGCCATCGCCCGGCGGCTGGTAGCGGAGGGCTGGCGGATCGTCGCCACCGGCCGGCGCCAGGACCGGCTGGACGCCCTGGTCGAAACGCTGGGCGGGCCGGATGTCGTCCATCCGCTTTGCTTCGACATCCGCGACGAGGAGGCGACGCGCGCCGCGCTGACCACCCTGCCCGACGCCTTCGCCGACATCTCGGTCCTGGTCAACAATGCCGGGCTGGCGCTCGGCACCGGAGCGGCGCAGGACTGCGACCTGGAGCAGTGGCGGACGATGATCGACACCAACGTCACCGGACTGGTCACGATCACCCGGCTGCTGCTGGCCCGGCTGATCGCGCAACGCGGGCTGATCGTCAACCTCGCATCGGTCGCGTCCAACTGGCCCTATCCCGGCGGCAATGTCTATGGCGGCACCAAGGCCTTCGTGAAGCAGTTCTCGCTCGGCCTGCGCAGCGACCTGTCGGCGCAGGGCGTGCGCGTGACCTCCATCGAGCCGGGCCTGGCGGAAAGCGAGTTCACCCTGGTGCGCACCGGCGGCAACAAGGCGGCCTATGATGCGCTCTATGGCGGCGCCAACCCGCTCCAGCCCGAGGACATCGCCGAGACGGTGCGCTGGGTGGTCTCGCTGCCGCCGCACGTCAACATCAACAGCGTCGAGATCATGCCGGTCAGCCAGTCCTGGGCGCCGTTCAAGATCCACCGCGACACGCCGGCCTGACGCATCCGCGACCATCCGGCGCAATCATTCGGTGCCGTTGCAGGCGCCGAATGATTGCGCCACCGCAGATATACTAGTATCCAATGGCCCCGGCCAGGATTCGCGCCGGCACTCCCCCCTCCGGAACGCGTCTGGCCGATCATGACTCTTGCCTTCCATATGATGCCGCTCGTCGGCACGATCCTGCTGCTCGCCTCGCGCCGGGTCAGCCTGCTGTCCGCCGGGATCGCCGGCATGGCGCTGGCGCTCGTCACGATGGTCGCCCCGATGCTTATGGCGCAGCCGTCGGCCGGGCCGGTGCTGGGTCTGGCCGCCGTCAAGGCGGGGGAAGGGGCATGGCTGGCATGGCACGCGATGTCGATCATCGCCGCCGGCCTGCTGTTCCACCGTGCCTTCGAGGCGCGCGGCACGCGGACGGCCGCGGTCGCGCAGGAGAACCGGCGGCGCGCCGTCTTCGTCGCCTGCTTCCTGGTCGGTCCCTTCGCGGAGTCGGTGACGGGGTTCGGCGTCGGTCTGGTGGTGGCGCTCGCCATGCTGCGCAGCCTGGGGCTGCCGCCGGTTCAGTCGGCGGCGCTTGGCCTGTTCAGTCAGGTGCTGGCCGCCTGGGGCGCGATGGGCGTCGGCAGCCGGGTCGGGGCCGAACTGATCGGCGTGTCCTTCACCGAGCTTGGAACCGCCAGCGCCCTCTTGATGGCGGTCGTGCTGCCCTGCCTCCTGCCGGTGTTCTGGGGGTTGATCCAGTCGTCGGGGCTGCGCTCCACCCTGCGGGAGCGGGCGACCGACGTCGCCCTTCTCCTCTGCCTGGCCGGGCTGATCTGGCTGACCAACCGGTTCGTCGCGCCGGAACTCGGCGGCGGGCTGGCGACTGCAATCCTGCTGCTGGTCGTGGAGGGGCCGCGCCTGCTGCGCAGCGGCACCGGTGTCCGCGAAATGGCCGAGCGGCTCTGGCCCTATGGGCTGCTGATCGCCGGGCTGATGGCGACCCGCCTGCTGCCGCCGCTGTCGGACTGGACCGGGCAATGGCTGGTGCTCGACCCGTTCGGCGGTCTTGCCCCGCTGGCTCTGCTGCGCCATCCCGCGACCTGGCTGGTGCTGATCGCCGGCATCCTGCTGGCCGGCCTGCCGGGGGCCGAGGCCGGGAACGTGGTGCGCGGCGCCCTTCGCGCCGCCCTGGTGCCGATGGCGGCGACGCTGGTCTTCGTCGAGTTCGCCACCTTCATGGCGGCCTCCGGCGGAGCGGCGATGTTCGGCAACGCCTGGCGCGAGGTGGCGGGACGCTTCGCCGTGCTGGCAAGCCCGGTCTTCGGCGCCGCGGCTGGCATGCTGACCGGCTCCAACACGGCATCGAACGCCCTGATGATGCACATCCAGCTGAGCCTTGCCGCCGAAAGCGGCCTGCCCTCCATCCTGATCGCAGCGGTCCAGACGGTTGCCGGCAGCATCTGCACCATGCTGACCCCCGGCCGCATCGTGCTGGCCGCCGGTCTGGTCGGGCTGGAGCGGTCGGAGGGGGCGATCTACCGCCGCGCCCTGCCGATCGGGCTGGCGACCATCCTCGCCCTGCTGGCCGTCATCGTCGCGATGACCGGCTTCAAGGCCGGCGGGCTGGTTTAGCGATCAGGCGAACCGCTTCGCTCCAGCGACGCAGAGCACGACCAGCCCGGTCGCGGCGATCATCGTCCAGGCGACCGGCTCGCGCAGCAGCAGCCCGGCCAGGATCAGGCCGAAGGCGGGCTGGAGCAGTTGCAACTGCCCGACGCCGGCAATGCCGCCCAGCGCCAGCCCGCGATACCAGAAGACGAAGCCGATCAGCATGCTGAACACCGACACATAGCCGAGCCCGATCCAGGCCGGCATGGCAACCCCGGTCCAGTCGTCCGGCATGGTCGCAACCGCCGCCCCCGCCATCGGGGGAAGCGCCAGCACCAGCGCCCAGGAGATGACCTGCCAGCCGCCCAGCCGGCGCGACAGGGCCGCCCCCTCGGCATAGCCGAGCCCGCAGAGCAGGATCGCCAGGATCATCAGCAGGTCGCCGGTCAGCGACGCCCCGCCGCCCTGCCACAGGGCGAAGCCGGCCACGGTCAGGCTGCCCGCCGTCGAGAACAGCCAGAAGGCCGGCCGCGGCCGTTCCCTCCCCCGCAGCACGCCGAACAGGGCGGTGGCGAGCGGCAGCAGGCCGATGAAGACGATGGACTGCGCCGAGGTGATGTGCTGGAGCGCCAGCGCGGTCAGCAGGGGAAAGCCGGCGACCACGCCGACCGCCACGATGGCGAGCGAGGGCAGGTCGCGCCTCGCCGGCCAGGCCTGCCGGAGCAGCGCCAGCAGCGCCGCCGCCAGGGCCGCCGCGATGACCGCCCGCGCCGCGGTCAGGAACAGCGGCGTGAAGCCGCCGACCGCGACGCGCGTCGCCGGCAGCGAACCGCTGAAAATGATCACGCCGAGCAGCCCGCTGCCCCATCCCGCCGTCGACGTCCGCATCCCGCTTTCCTTCCGCACCCCAGAAATCGCAGCACGATCCTAGCGCGGTGGCCTCTGGCGGAAACAGGGACAGTCCCATACAATTCCGCCAAACTGTACTGCCCTACAGGGCAATACGCTTTTCTGCGGTGGAACATCATGGGCAGGACCGGCACGCGCACCAGCGAGGTGATGGAGGCGATCCGCCGCAGGATGGCGAACCGCCAGCTGTCTCCGGGGGAAAAGCTGCCGTCGATCCGCAGCTTCGCCGCCACCATGGGCGTGTCGCCCTCGACCGTGGTGGAGGCTTATGACCGGCTGGCGGCGGATGGCGCGATCCAGTCGCGGCCGGGATCGGGCTTCTACGTGTCGGGCGCCATGCCGCCGCTGGCATTGGCCGAGGCGGAACCGCAGCGCGACCGCGCCATCGATCCCTTCTGGGTGTCGCGGCAATCGCTCGATGCCGGGGCGGAGATGCTGAAGCCGGGATGCGGATGGCTGCCGGCCGACTGGATGCCGAACGCGGCGATCCGCCGGGCGATCCGCCAGCTCGCGCGGGCGGATGACGGGCTGCTGGCGGATTATGGCGGCACACGCGGATCGCTGGCGCTGCGCCGGCTGCTGGCCCGCCAGTTCGCGGACGAAGGGATCGCCGCCGGTGCCGACCAGATCCTGCTGACCGCCTCCGGCACGCAGGCCATCGACCTGATCTGCCGCCTGCTGCTGCGGCCGGGCGACACGGTGCTGATCGACGACCCCTGCTATTTCAATTTCCAGGCGCTGCTGCGCGCCCATCGGGCGCGGATCGTCGGCGTGCCCTATACGCGCAACGGGCCGGATGCGGAGCTGTTCGCTCAGGCGCTGACGGCGCACCGGCCGCGTCTCTACATCACGAATTCCGCCCTTCACAACCCGACCGGCGCCACCATGACGCCGCAGACCGCCCACCGCCTGCTCTGCGCCGCTGCGGCGCATGACCCTGCCGCGCAAGACCTGACCATCGTCGAGGACGACATCTTCGCCGGCTTCGAGCCCGAGCCGTCACCCCGGCTCGCGGCGCTGGACGGGCTGGCCCGCGTGATCCGGATCGGCAGTTTCTCCAAGACGCTCTCCGCCTCGATCCGCTGCGGCTATATCGCGGCGCGGCCGGACTGGGTGGAGGCGCTGGTCGATCTGCAGGTGGCGACGAACTTTGGCGGACCCAGCCCGGCCGCGGCCGAACTCGTCCTCGCCACCCTGAACGACGGCAATTACCGCAAGCATCTCGACGGGCTGCGCCGGCGTCTGGCACGGGTGCGGCGCGAGACGGCCACCCGGCTGGAAGCGATTGGCCTGACACCATGGCTGATGCCGCGCGGCGGCTTCTATCTCTGGTGCAGCCTGCCCGATGGACGGAACGCCGCCGACGTCGCCCGCACGGCCTTGCGCGAGGATGTCGTGCTCGCCCCCGGCGACGTGTTCAGCGTCTCCCACTCCGCATCGGGATTTCTACGCTTCAACGTCGCCCAGATGGGCGATCCACGCATCTACGGCGTTCTGGAGCGGGCGATGGCGAACACTTCCTCTCCATAAGCCCTTCACCGCTGGGACGAGGGTTTTTTCGCCAGCGCCTCGCTCAGCGTCTGGAGCAGGGTGTCGATGCGGTAGGGCTTCGACAGCACCGCGATGCCTTCGGTGCGCGCCACATCCTCGCTGTAGCCGGTCGTCAGCACCACCGGCAGGCCGGGGCGCAGGAGCGCGGCCTCGCGGCCGAGGTCGATGCCGCTCAGCCGGCCGGGCATCACCACGTCGGAGAACAGCAGGTCGATGCGCTCGTCCCCTGCCAGCAGCGGCAGCGCCTCGTCGGCCGAGGCGGCGCGCAGCACGGTCCAGCCGCTTTCCTCAAGCGCCGCCGCGACTGAGGAGGCGACGACCGGATCGTCCTCCACCATCAGCACCCGCGCCCCCCGGACGAGGCCGGCCGCGGCCTGGGCGGGAGCCGCCGACGCCCTCGGAATACCGGTGCCGGCGCGCAGCAGCAGGACGATGCGGGTCCCCTCCCCCGGCCGGCTTTCGATCCAGACCGTGCCGCCCGCCTGCCGCGCCAGCCCATAGACCTGGGCAAGGCCAAGGCCGGAGCCCTTGCCGACTTCCTTGGTGGTGAAGAAGGGATCGAAGGCCCTCGCCACCACCTCCGGCGGCATGCCGGTTCCGGTGTCGGCGACCGTCAGCCGCAAAAACTCACCCTCCAGGCCCCCGCCATCCAGACCGGTTGTTTCGCCGGGGCCTAACGTCCGGTTCTCCGCCTCGACGGTCAGGGTGCCGCCACCGAGCATCGCGTCGCGCGCGTTGACCGCCATGTTGATCAGCGCCAGTTCGAACTGGGTCGGATCGACCTCGATGGGATGCAGACCGGGGGCGAAGCGGGTTTCCAGCCGGATGTCGGCGCGCAGAGCGCGCTCCAGCAGGCCGGCCATGCCGAGGACGCGGTCGCGCACGTCGATGGGCTCCGGACGCAGGCTGTCGCGGCGGGCGAAGCCCATCAATTGCTGGACCAGCTTGGCGCCGCGGTCGACCGCCTGCATGCCGGCCTCCAGCAGAGGCGCCAGCCGCGGCTCCGCGCTGCGGCGGCCGATCATGGTCAGGCAGCTGCTGAGCGCCTGGAGCAGGTTGTTGAAATCGTGGGCCACGCCACCGGTCAGCTGGCCGACCGCCTCCATCTTCTGCGCCTGGCGCAGCTGGTCCTCGGCCCGGCGCAGGGCGGCGGCGGCCTCCTTGCGCGCCGTCACGTCGCGCCCCACCGCATGGATGAAGCGGTCGTCCGGCACCGCGGTCCAGGAGATCCAGCGATAGGACCCGTCCTTGTGGCGGTAGCGGTTCTCGAACCGCAGGGTGGTCAGGCCGGTTCGCAGCCGGCCGACCTCCGCCACCGTCGCGTCGAGGTCGTCGGGATGGACGAAATCGAGGAAGACCGCACCCTGCAGATCCTCCTCCCGCCAGCCGAGAAGCGTGGTCCAGGCCGGGTTGACCGCGCCGATCGTGCCGTCGAACCGCGCCACCAGCATGATGTCGGTCGACAGCCGCCACATGCGGTCGCGGTCGGCCGTCCGCTCCGCCACCCGCTGTTCCAGCGTCGCGTTGAGCGCGCGCAGGGCATCTTCGGCACAGCGGCGGTCGGTGATGTCGTAGCAGGCGCCGAGAACCCGCACGCCCCCTCCATCCGCGTCCTCGTCGCGCTTGAACGCCTGGGCACGCCGGGCGATCCAGCGCACGGCGCCGGTGTCCGGCCGCAGGATGCGGTATTCGACATAGCCCAGACCGTCCGTCGGCACCTGCCCCGGCTGGAGCGTGTTCAGGGTGGGCCGGTCCTCCGGATGGATCAGCCCGACCAGTTCCTCCAGCCGCACCAGCGGCCTCTCGTCGATGCCCCACAGGCGGCAGAACTGCGGCGACACCGCCAGCAGGCCATCGGCGCGCAGTTCGAAGGTACCGACCCCGCCGGCATCCTGGGCGATGTGCAGCCGCTGCTCGCTCTCGCGCAGCGCCTCTTCCGTCCGCTTCATGCCGGTGACGTCGCTGCCCTGGACGAACAGGCCCGTCACCTGCCCCTCATCATCACGGATCGGCTGGAAGACGAAGGTGACGAAGCGTTCCTCCAGCGGCGTACCGGGCCGCCGGGCGATCCGCGCCGGCATGCCTTCGCCGACGAAGGGCTCGCCGGTCCGGTAGACCCGGTCGGCCAGTTCGAAGAAGCCCTGGCCGACGATTTCCGGCAACGCCTCCCGCCCCGGCTTGCCGATGACGTCGCGCCGGCCGATCAGCTCGAAATAGGCGTCGTTCGCCATCTCGAAGACATGGTCCGGCCCGCGCCAGACATACATGAAGCCCGGCGCCTGCCGGAACAGGGCACGCAGCCGCTCCCCCTCGGCCCGCAGCCGTTCGTTGGCGCGCCGCACCTCCTCTTCCGCCTGCACCCGCTCCACCGCCGACCAGGTGCGTTCCGCAACCTCCTCGATCAGTTCGATCTCGTCCTCGCGCCAATGCCTGGAGCGGCGGTCATGGACGTAGAGTGCAGCGACCATCCGGCCCTGCTTCACCAGGCTGGCGGTGACCACGGAGGAGAAACCGAACGCAGCGAAGGCTGCCAGCAGGTCCGGTGTTGCGGTGCGCGGATCGGTGGCCGCATCGTCGACGACCAGAGACTGTCCCCTGCGCAGGGTCGCCAGCACCGGCTCGCCGAAGACCAGCAGATCGTGGGTCCCGATGTGGGGAGCGACCGTGCCGTCGGTCCAGTTGCGCTCCGTGGTGAAGAAGCGCTCGCTCTCGTCCATCACGCCGTAGCCGACCCGGCTGGCGTCGAGATGCCGGCCCAGCGCCTCCGCCGCCACGGTCACCACACAGAGCGGATTTGTCAGTTCGCGGAGCCGGTGTTCCAGTTCGGCGTGGAAGGCCATGCGCCGCCGGCCCCGCACGGCAAGCGTGGTCTCCGCCACGATGCAGAGAAAGCCGCCGATGCAGCCCGTTTCGCCGGCAATCGGCGTGTAGGAGAAGGTGAAATAATAGTCCTCGCCCAATCCGCGCCGCTCCAGCGGGACCAGCAGATCCTCGTGCAGCAGGGACTCGCCCTCATAGGCGCGGCGGACGAAATCGCGGACCTGCGGCCACGCGTCCGGCCAGACCTCGCTCATCGGCCGGCCCAGCGCCGCCGGGTGGCGGGACCCCAGAATGTCCCGATAGGCGTCGTTGTAGAGAACGGTGACGTCGGGGCCCCAGCCGATGAACATCGCCTGCCGCGACCGCATCATCAGGCCGACCATGGCCCGAAGCTCCTGCGGCCATTTCTCCGGCGGACCGAGCGGCGTCGCCGTCCAGTCATGGCCGCGCATGAGAGAGGCCACATCCCCCGCCCCGGTCAAAAAGGCGGGCGGAGACGCCGCGGCGGGTGACTGGCTCACCGGCATCGTCCAACACCGGCGGGGAACGGAAGACCTTGGACGTTCATCAAAGCAGTCGAATAAATCCAGCGTCGAAACGATTCCGTTATCACACGGCTCAAGGGCGGCGGCCTAGCTGTCCAATCGTCAGCCCCGAAGGAGGTGGCTGTCGGAATTCCCCTCCGCCCCCCCGGCAAGCTCCCGGGCCGGCGCGGTGGCGAGCGCCGTTTGAAGATAATCGAGAAAGGCCCGTTCGGCGCGGTTCAGCTTGGCCTGTTCGTTCCAGATCAGGTGGACGTTGACCGGCGCGATGCCCTCGTAGGGCGGGAGTTCCCACAGCAGGCCGTCGGCCACGTCGCGGGCGGCGATGTGTTCGGGCAGCGGGCCGATGCCAAGGCCGCAGACGATCATCCGCCGCACCTCCTCCAGGTTGGCCGACGACGCGACGACGCGGCCGGCGAAGCCCTCCCGCGCGCGGAACAGGGTCAGGGGCGACAGGGCGCCGTCGATCTGGTCGGAGGTGAAGGAGACGAAACTCTCGTGGCGCAGTTCGGCGATGTCGATGTCGCGCTGGCCGAACAGGCGGAAATCCGGGCCGCAATAGAGACGATAGGTCTGGCGCAGGAAGATCTGGCTGGACAGGCCGGGGATCGGCTCGCGCAGCAGGCAGATCGCCATGGCGCCAACCCGCTGCTGCAACGCGATGTGCGCGTCGGCCGACGCCATGACGTCGATGCGGAAGGTCACCAGCGGGTACATGCGGTGGAATTCCCGCAGCGAGCGGTCGAGCAGCGGGGTCTGGATGCGGCTGGTCATCAGGATGTGGACATGGCCGCTGACCTCGTCCTTGGCGTCGCGCACCAGGGCGCCCAGGCGGGACACGGTGGCGTGGATCGACACCGCCTCGTCATAGACCTGTTCGCCGGCGGCGGTGACGACAAAGCGGCCGGGGCCGCGGTCGATCAGGGCGCGGCCAAGCTGCTCCTCCAGCCGCTTCAGGGCGAGGCTGACCGCCGGCTGCGTCAAAAACAGGCGGACGGCGGCCCTGGTGATGCTGCCCTCCTGCACGATCACCATGAAGGTGCGCAGCAGGTTCCAGTCCATCTGCTGGCCCAGCCGGGCCAGGGCCTGCCGTTCCGCCTCGGTTTCGTTCACCGTCCCATCCCCTCGATCGCTGCCCGATTCCGGTGCATCGCTGCTGCCGCCCAAATTCTACGCACATGAGTGCGTTGTGAGCAACTGCGGCATAAATCAGATTCATGGGCGAAATGAAAAATGCTTATTTGCCTGATCGATTGGATGCCTTCCTAATCGACACATGGCGGCCTTCAAACATCGCCATGCCGGACACCGCATAATGCACCGTTATGGTGGCCATATCCATTTGGGATGGGCCGCAACGCAACAGCTTCGTCTTTTTCCACCCGCCCGTGCATCCCTGCCGCAGCAGCGAAATGGAATCGGGCAAAGGATTTAGAATGACACGAGATACGGCAGACCGTCTCGACCATGTGTTGCCGGACCCCGGCCTGCGCGCCGCGATCCTGGACGCCGCCGATGCGGCGCAGGGCGATTGTGTGTCGCACCTGTCCGACCTCGTCCGCCAGCCGTCGCTGCTGGGGGACGAGTCCGGGGCTCAGGCGCTGATGGCCGACCGCTTCGCCGCACTGGGTCTGGAGGTCGACCGTTTCGACATCGACGAGCAGGCGATTTCCCGCATGCCGGGCTTCTCGCCGCCGGTTCTCCCCGGCGCCTATGCCGGCCGCGAGAATGTCGTCGGCGTCCACAGGCCGCGTGAGGCGAAAGGCCGCTCGCTGATCCTGAACGGCCATATCGACGTGGTGCCGACCGGCCCGGCGGAGCTGTGGACCACCCCGCCCTTCGAGCCGCGGATCGCCGACGGACGGCTCTATGGCCGCGGGGCCGGCGACATGAAGGCCGGCATCGCCGCCTACACCGCCGCCTTCTCAGCATTGCGCAATCTGGGCTACCAGCCGGCCGCCCCGGTCTATCTCCAGTCCGTGATCGAGGAGGAATGCACCGGCAATGGCGCGCTGGCCTGCCTGCATCGCGGCTACCGCGCCGACGCCGCCGTGATCCCGGAGCCGTTCAACCACTCCATCTCCATCGCCCAGGTCGGCGTGATGTGGGTGCGGCTGGTGCTGACGGGCACGCCGGCCCATGTGCTGGACACCTCGGCCGGCGTGAACGCCATCGAGGCGGCCTATGCGCTGGCGGCGCATCTGAAGGCGCTGGAGGTTCGATGGAACGAGCCGGCCTGCCGCCACCCCGCCTTCTGCGGCCATGCCCATCCCGTCAACATCAATCTCGGCCGGATCGAGGGCGGTGAGTGGCCGTCGTCAGTCCCGACGCGCTGCGCGCTCGACCTCCGGCTCGGCTTCTTCCCCGGGCAGGAGCCGGAAGCGGTCCGCGCCGAGGTGACCCGGGCGGTGGAGCAGGCGCGCTCCACCGACCCGGCCCTGTCCGGCGTGGGGATCGAGCTGCAGTGGAACGGCTTCCAGGCCGCCGGCTGCGAGATCGACCCGGCGCACCCGCTGGTGACCCTGCTGGCCGACAGCCATCGCGCCGTGCGCGGCGGCGATCCGGAACTGGTCGCGCTGACCTGCACCACCGACGCCCGCTTCTTCCAGCTCTATGGCGACACGCCCGCCACCTGCTACGGGCCGGAGGCGACGCGCATCCACGGCATCGACGAATCGGTGTCGCTGGACAGCCTGCGCGACGTGACCCGCGTGCTGGCGCTGTTCATCGCCGGCTGGTGCGGCCTGGAACCCATCTGACCCCTTAGCCTGACGAGACCCGCCCGATGATCGCCGCCACCCTGAGAGCAAACGCCGCCCACGCCCCGCAGGCCAGCAGCACCTATTCCGACGTTGAGTGGAAGGCGCGCACCGATCTGGCCGCCGCCTACAAGCTGTTCGACCGGTTGGGCATGACCGACCTGATCTACACCCACATGTCGGCCCGCATCCCGGACACGCCGGACCATTTCCTCATCAACCCCTATGGCCTGATGTTCCATGAGGTGACGCCGGACAACCTCGTGAAGGTCGACATCGACGGCAATCTGGTCGACGGACGCGACGGCGACGCCATCAACCCCGCCGGCTTCACCATCCACAGCGCGGTGCACCACGCCCGCCCGGACGTCGGCGCGGTCATCCACCTGCACACCGACGCCGGCATGGCGGTCAGCGCCCAGGCCGACGGGCTGCTGCCGATCACCCAGCATTCGCTGCGCTGGTACAACCGCATCGCCTACCACACCTACGAAGGCATCGCGCTGGATCTGGCGGAGCGGGAACGGCTGGTCGCCGACCTCGGCAACCACCACAGCATGATCCTGCGCAACCACGGCCTGCTGACCGTCGGCCAGGACGTCGCCGAGGCGGCGGTGCTGATGTACTACCTGGAGCAGGCCTGCAAGCAGCAGATCATGGCGATGGCCGGCGGCCGTCCGCTGGTCTATCCGTCGCCGGAGGTCTGCGAACACACCGCTCAGCAGTATGAGCGCGCCTATCCCCGCGCCGGCGTCCTGGAATGGGACTCGCTGCTGCGCTGGCTGGACGGCACCACCGGCCAGACCGGGCCGCGCTGATCCGCCCGCCTTTTTCAAAAGAAGAACGAAGACGACAGGGTCGCATCCCACAACGACACCATCTGGAGACGAGGACACCCGCATGACACGACGCCTTTCCGGTATCCCCGCCAGCATCCAGCGCGGCTTCCGCCGCAACGTCCACCGCGCCGCCGCCGCCGGCCTGCTGGCCGCAGCGCTCGCCATCCCCGGCACGGCCGCCCTGATCGCCGCCCCGGCCATGGCCCAAGGGACGGCGCAGGAGACGCCGGTCCGCGGCGGTGTCCTCAACTCCATCGTCCAGCCGGAACCGCCGACCCTGATGCTGGGCCTGAACCAGCAGGGGCCGACCCAGACCGTCGCCGGCAAGATCTACCAGGGCCTGCTGACCTACGACCGCAAGCTCAACCCGCTGCCGTCGCTGGCCGAGAGCTGGACGGTGTCGCCGGACGGCCTGACCTACACCTTCAAGCTGTACCAGAACGTCAAGTGGCACGACGGCAAGCCGTTCAGCGCCAACGACGTGGTGTTCTCCACCTCCAAGTTCCTGATGGAGGTCCACCCGCGCGCCCGCGCCGCGTTCAGCCGCTGCGAGTCGATCAAGGCGCTGGACGACAACACCGTCGAGTTCAAGCTGAAGGAGCCGTTCCCGGCCTTCATCCAGGCCTTCGAGGTGTCGTCGGCCCCCATCGTGCCGGCCCACATCTATGAGGGCAGCGATTACCGCACCAACCCGGCCAACAACACCCCCATCGGCACCGGCCCGTTCAAGCTGAAGGAATGGGTGAAGGGCAGCTACATCCAGCTCGTCCGCAACGAGGATTATTACAAGAAGGACCTGCCCTACCTCGACGGCATCACCTTCCGCGTGATCCCGGACGCCGCCAGCCGCTCGCTGGCGCTGGAAAGCGGTCAGGTGCAGCAGACCCAGTACAGCGATCTGGAGCCCTTCGAGGTTCCGCGCATGAAGACGCTGCCGAACGTGACCCTGACCACCGCCGGCTACGAGTTCGTGGCGCCGATGGCGTGGCTGGAGATCAACCACCGCGTCAAGCCGCTGGATGACAAGCGCTTCCGCAAGGCCATCGCCTACGCCATCGACCGCAAGTTCATCCGCGACAAGATCTGGTTCGGCCTCGGCCGCGTGCCGACCGGCCCGATCAACTCGGTGGTCAAGTTCTACGACCCCAAGGTCACGACCTACGAGCCGAACCTCGACAAGGCCAAGGCCCTGCTCGACGAGATGGGGCTGAAGCCCGACGGCAAGGGCGTGCGCGCCACCGTCAAGCTGATGCCGATGCCCTATGGCGAGACCTGGACCCGCCTGGGCGAGTATCTGAAGCAGGCGCTGGGCAAGGTCGGCGTTTCCGTGGTCCTGGAAAGCACCGACGCCGCCGGCTGGGCGCAGCGCGTCGCCAACTGGGATTACGAGATCACCACCAACTTCCTCTACCAGTATGGCGACCCGGCGCTGGGCGTGGCCCGCACCTACATCTCGTCGAACATCCGCAAGGGCGTGCTGTTCACCAACACCATGGGCTATTCCAACCCGAAGGTGGACGAGCTGTTCGACCAGGCCTCGCGCGAGAACGACCCGGCCAAGCGCCAGGAACAGTACAGCGAGGTCCAGCGCATCCTGTCCGACGACCTGCCGGTGGTGTGGCTGCTGGAGATGGAATTCCCGACCTTCCTCGACAAGCGCGTGAAGAACGCCAACACGACGGCCATCGGTGTCAACGACACCTATGAAAGCGTCTGGCTGGCGAAGTAACGCGCCCGTTCCTTTGGGTATCCCCTCTCCCCCCTGGGGAGAGGGTTAGGGTGAGGGGGACGCGCGGCGGCCCTTCTCCAAGAATCCACGCTATGCATCCCCCTCACCCCGACCCTCTCCCTGGGGGGAGAGGGGGTAAGAGCCATCGTGGTAATGAACTTCTACCTCGTCCATGCCGCCCCCGGCGACCCGGCCATGGTGATGGCGGGCGAGGCGGGGGCCGCCGACGAAAAGTTCGTGACGCAGCTGCGCGAGCAGTTCGGGCTCGACCGGCCGCTCTACGAACAGCTC